>JAITRP010000219.1 GCA_031288305.1 Zoogloeaceae bacterium | reverse complement strand
GCTCGCGCATCTTGCAAGGCATCGACGAAATAAACGCTTGCCCTGTTCGATTCCAGTGGAAAAACTTCAACTTTCAGATGACTGAAATGTAAATTGTTTGATGGTACGAAGTACTAGTGGCACTTCTGGAGTACCGCTTGTGGAATTTGTAAATCAGCTTGGACAAGGTTGTGTTCGCATCTACAATGGCAAAATGGCAAAGAGCGCGGCGCAATCTCTTCTCAATGAAATCTGGGGCGACAGAGGGCTTCCCGTCGATCCCGCGTGGATTGCTTCGCGCCTGGGGATCGTCGTCAAGCTGGCCTCCCTGCCGGAGAAGGTATCGGGCGCAATCATCAAGGACGCGGGTTGCGATCCGGTTATCCTGCTCGCCCAGAATGATTCCAACAACAGGCAGCGCTTCACCTGCGCCCATGAGCTTGGGCATTATGTGAGCAATCAGGGAAGCGGAACTTTCGAGTACGTCGATCTCAGGAATGGCAGCAGCAACCCGGAGGAAACCTGGGCCAATGAATTTGCCGGAAACCTCCTGATGCCGGAGCGCCTCGTGCGGGAAATGGCCGCCCGGAACGACCCCGCCATCGTCATGTCCTGGCGTTTCGGCGTGTCGATGGACGCCATGTCAATCCGCCTGAAAAGGCTTGGAATCCCCGTTGAATGAGTGAAAACGAGGCGTCGAAGGTTCTGGCCGCTGTCCGGGATGCCGCGCCGCGCGCTTCACCGACACAAAGCCTGAACGCGGATCGGGAATCCGCCATCACAGACGACTTGCGCGCCGACACCGCGCTCAAGAAAACCTACGCGAAATGGTTTATCGGCATCCTGATCGGACAGCTTTTATTGATGAACCTGATTTTTGGGTTGGTCGGAGCAGGATGGCTACGGTTTTCCGATTATGCCCTGCATCTTTACATGGGCGGAACGTTGGCTGAAGTATTCGGCGTTGTTCTTGTCATTACCCGATACCTGTTCCCGAAGCGATGAACACGCATCGAAGGTAGGATAATCAAGGCGCTCATCCGCTCAGGCTGGTGGAGTAGCCGACGGAGGCGTTCATTTGCAGGTTGTTCACCGCCGCGGAGGCCAGTTTTGCCGTTGATTCCGCTTCCTGGGCAATGAGTTGCGCCTGCGCCTTGGCGTATTCCGCGACAGTTTCCATGTTGGTCTTCGACGCTTCCTGCGTCAGCCTGGCCTGGTCTACGCGCGCTTCCCAGAGGATTTTCTGGGCGTTGGACTCCGCCGTGTACCAGTTCGCCACGGCGTTGATGAGTTTTTGCTGGCCGTCGTTTTGCCGCTCGAAGAATTCCCCGGCCTTCACCACGGAGGAAACGAGCGCGTCGATATAGCCGTTCGCCGCTTCCATCGCCAGCGAACGCAACGAGATGGCCTTGTCGACGGCGAACTTGATGAGTTCGATCTCCTGGATGGTGATCTCCCGGCTGGCGGCGGAAAGGTCGCGCTGCGCCTGTTCGCGGATGCCGCGCTCCGCGGCGAGCAACGCGCCGGGCGGCAGGGAGAAGCCGCGCCCGGCATACGCCGTCCTTGCCCTGTCCGCCTCCCTGTCCGCCTCGCGCCATACGCGCGCGCGCTCCTTCTCCCACAGGGCGTTGCGCATGGAATCTTCCAGCCCCTGTCCGCCAAGGACGCGCTGCATCCATATCTCCGCCGCCGCGCCAGTGGCCTGGGTGAGCGGAAAGTAGGTCTTGTGGAAATTGGTGTAGATCGGCAGCAGGCGGTCGATGAGATCGCTCACGTTCTGCGCGATCTGGATGACTTCCGATTCCGCCGCGTATTCGGGAATTGCCACGTTTGGCCTTGGGATATTCGGCAAGGGGGTCGCCACGGCGGCGGACATGGAGGGCGGATTGCCCAGCTTGGCGAGCGCCTTGTCGATGTCGTCGTCGAGATGCGTGGCGAACCAGGCGGCGACAGTGCCGCAGTAGCGCATGATCTCGATAACCGCGTCGACATCGAACGCCGCGCCGGGCGTGAAAGTGCCGGACGGCTTGTTGGGTTGCGGGTAGTGGGGGAACGCTGCCATGCTCAAATTCTCCGATTGCCTGTGGCGAGGAGCGCCTCGACGCAGGCCAGGGTGAAGGACTCGCCGCGCGGGTTGACGAGTTCCAGGTCGTAGGCCGTGCCGCGCAGACCGCGCCCGCAATCGACGCGCCGCGCGCGCAATTCCTCGCCCGCGTTGCGAGCGAGGTATTCAAAGCGTCCCTGGGAGCAGCCGACGCCTACAGCGAGCGGCTTCGGAGAGGCGGATTCCAGGTAGAGCGCGACGAGGCATTTCAGCTTCAGGCCGCCAAAATCCAGCTTGCCGAAATCGACGCGCGCGGCTACACGCCCTTTTGCGTCGTCCAGCCGCCACACGCCTCGTTCATTGACGCCGTAGGGCACGCCCGCGCGCTCGAAGAACGAGGTAAAAGCGTAGTCCTCGTAGCGCGTGACCGCCAGATGGGGGAGGCTCATGCTGATGGCTTTCATATGGGAACCTTTATGGAAAACATGCTGCTGTTCATAATGAGGTTGCCGGTGAGCGGATTCACGCAGATGGCGTTCATCCCCTCCGCGATTTTCGACCCGTTGTAATAAATCCCCTCCAGCGCGTAGGAAGGATTCTGCGTCGACGGATTGCCCGCATTCTCCGCGCTCGCCAGCGTATCCTTTCCGGAGGTGCTCATCGTCTGCACGATTCCGGGCGCGAGCGCGAACAGGGAACGACCGTTGAAGTCGTATTGCAAGCCAGGTTCCGGGTACTCTGGATACTGATGCGTGGCCGGGCCTATCGGATTGCCGAATCTTTCAGCCACTCCGTGCGCATTGTGCATCATGTCGCCTGTGATCCACCCTTCCGAAAAGCCGGTGACGTCATGCGCCACCAAGACCGGCGGCGGCGCGTCTTGAAGCGGCGCCTCTCCCATGAACGCCTTGTCGTAAAACCGATAATTCGCCGCAATGGAACTGGATGCCCTGTAGATTTCCTCGCCCCCTTCCTTGAACACGAACTCCTGATCGGCGCTTGCTTTCTGGACCATCTCCAGGCTCTCGTAGATTTCAGGATAACCGTCGCCGTCATCGTCTCTTTGTTCCGACGTTCTTTTCTCGTCGTAATTTCCTTGCAGGACACATGTGTATTCAATTCGCAAAATGACGGGCTGGCCGCCGGAGGCGCTGTAATACGCGCCGACCGGGAACGTTCCGCTTGATTCGACATGAATGACAGCGTGTTCGGGTTCGGGTTCGGTGATTACGGACATGTCCTTCCTGCTCGCCGTGGGCTGCTCGATTTCCCTGGCGCTCATGAAGAAGCTGTCGGTCGACATCCTGCCGGCTACCGTGAACTCATAGAGCGCCGATTTCGTCCGAGAAACACCCGCTGTCGAGTCGACATGGAGTATCCTGTTTTCCTCGTCCAGCTTGATGTGCGGAATCTTCGTCCTCTCTCTGGGAACGCCCACCAGGTGCAGCGTCCTTCCCCCGGACGGGTGCACGTCCAGCGTCGAAAAGCTCGCGGCCTCGATGATGTTCACCGCCATGCTTTTCGGTTCAAGGGAGAGACCGGTTCCCGCAAGTGACCGCTCGTCCGCCGCCAGGAAAGGGGCGTAGGTGACGTTGAACGCTTTGCCCTCGACATGGGTGACGCGATAGGCGAAGGGGATGCCGCTGGGGTCTTGGTAGAAGGCCACATCCGGCAGAACCCCAAGCGGCGCCATGCCGTTGATGATGCCAAAGTTCAGTACCGTTTGCCTCGCCTCGTCCCCTTTGCTTCCCTCGACCTGTGGTTTTTTCGGAACGTCCACGAGCCGCGCCCACAATCCGCCGCTGTATCCGGCGTAGTTCACAAGTATCTGCATGAGCTTTGGCAGTTCGGCCAAGATATCTGGATGCAGTGTCCAGTTCTTCCCCTCCGCGGACATGCTGGCGCCGCCGAGTATGTTCAGCGTCAGTTCCCCGTGCGGAAACCTGGCGATGACGGGTTCCGAGAAAATCCCGTTCAGGGGGCCGTGGTAAATCGCCATTACGTCTCGTCCCTGAATATCGCTTGCATGCCGCCGCGCAGGGAAATGGCCTTTATCGGCAGATAGGCGAACGCTGTCGCGCCGTCTTCCGTGAAGAAGAACTTAACGCCGTGGTATTCCCGCGTCCCGGCCGGTTCTTCCGCGTATTCGATGAAGGGCGCGGCGCAATTGGAAAGTTCGGCCTCGTCCTCTGTCGCGTGGAAAATGGCGATCCTCCCGTCCCGCAACAGGAACTGCTTCGGGTTCGAGGCCGGGTACGCAAAGCGGCTGAACGGGACGCTTTCGCCATGCTTCCTGGACGGCGGATTGGCTTCGATGAACGACGGGCATCTTTTCATGACGCTTCCTTTTCAGTCCTTTTCCGCGAAAGCCACATCCACGCCTTCTTCCGTAATGAGGGAGACGATGGGCTTGCAATAAACACAGGGCATGAGGATGTAGTTCGCGCCGCTTCGCAGGTAGATCGGATCGAGCCTCTCCCCATACTGGCGAAGGCGATAGTCTTTTTCCGTAAACCATACGGAACAACATTCGCCGTTTCCGTCTTTTCTCGTTGCCAGCGGATGCCCGTCGCCGCGCAGACGAAAGGTGATTTCCGTCCCATCCGCGAGAAGTCGCCGCTTGTGCAGGAAGCCGCCGCCGAGACCTTCCAAGGTTCCGTTGGCCTTGCTCGCCCAGGAATTGGGGACGCCGCCGCCCCTGCGTTTTTGCGGGGAATCATAGGCCATCGCACACCCCCACCACGCGCCTGTTGTCGACGCGCAGCGCGCCCGTCCCCGAAAAGTTTTCCGCAAGGTTCTTTTCCGTGAGGTTCTGCGCGCTGCCGTCCTCCGCGCCGCGACACAGGCCGCGCGCGGAAAGCCAGAAGACGCTGCCGTCCTCCGGGCCTTTCGCGGAGGCAAAACGCGCCGCGCCGTAGGGCAACGCCTCCCTGAGCGCGGCATCCGGCGAACCCGGAGCAGAGAGAAAATACGCCTTGTCCGCCACAATCCACATGCCCGCGCCACATGGCTCGACGACCGACACCGGGGCGGGAAAGCGCACGTAATTGGCGAGCGGGTCATATATGCCGAAATTGTACGTCTCCGACCAGAAGAGCGTGTTGCCCCTGGCGGAGAACAGCCTGCCGTTGGCGACGCGGATGATCTCGCCCGCGGGCGTCTCGTCCTTGCCCACGAATGGCAAGGGTTTGTTCACGGGAACCCCGATGGGGACAACGCGGGTCGTTGCCGGAAAAAAGTCGAGCAGGTTCAATACTTCGCCATCGGCGGCGGAGACGTAGACGCCAAAGTGCGTGACGCCCGCGGGCGCGTCCGGCAGGAGGATATTTCCGCCGCCCAAAGGGACGATGGGGGAAGGCGCGGATTCCAACGTGCCGACAAGGCTCGTGAGCGCGACAAGATGCCGGTTCTTCGCCCCCGGCGCGTTGCCCTTTGGCGCGTCCGGCACGGGCGCGGTGACGGGAAGCGCCTTTCCCTGAAAAATCTCGCGCAGGCGGACGCCGTCGGAAAAATACACGCCGCCCAAGAATCCGGCATAACTCACCCGCCCCTGTACGTAGGCGAGCAAGGTTTTGTCTCCGGTTGCCGGGTTTATGGCAAAGAGCGCGTTGTTCTGGCAGACGTACGCCTGCCCCTGCCAGCAAAAGCCGGAGTGCGCGCCGGCAAGCGGCAAGACGAGCCGCGCGGCGTCTCGACGGCAGAGGCTTCCGTCCTCTTCCACGTCCACATTCGCCGCGTCCGCGAGATAACGCGCGCCCTCTTCCCCTTCCCTGCCCAGGCCGTGACGCGGCAGGCGGTTGTTGATGCCCTGGAAGGAGGCAAGTCGGATTGTCTTCATGCCGGGTCTTTCACGATGAAAACGCTGGGCGTGATTGCCCTGGCGGACGATTGCCGATAGGCAAAGAGCGCGGGAAACTCCGCCATGTCCCGGCAGACGAGCGCCCAGCGCCCGCAAGCGGACATGTCGGGGGAAGAAAAGGCGGCAAAGGGGATGACGCCGCAGTCCCGATTCACGCGCGCAACGCCAAACGTCGCGGCGGCAAAAGGGAGTATCGCCGCTTGCTCGGACGATGTGGCAAGCTTCCCGAAGCGCGCGGCGAAAAACTGGGTTATGCGGTTTTCTGAATTGCTGCGCAGCGCCGGAAAACTTGCCGCCTCGAACCAGCGCACGCCACCGTCCGCCGCGCCGCCTTCCCCTTCGCCTTCGCCGCCCGGCTCCGTTGCGCCGCCCTCGTTCCAGCCGTCCTCGCCGAAGACGGTGGGGTAGGTTTGCGCAAGGAAGACGCCGGACATGGTGGGCTACGCCAGCGATTTGAAGGGAAGATTGGTTGTGCGCAGGACGAAGCCGCCGCGCAGGGGTTCGTCGCCGTCCCACATGGGAAAACGGTTGAACAGGTAGCGGTTCTGCGAAACCTGCGTCCCGCTAGCCGTCGTCCCGTCCAGTTGCGAAACGCACATCTCCAGGAAGGGCAACACGCCGCGGTAGGCGCGCGCGCGCGCCTCATCCTCCATATCGAAGACGACGACGGGGTGGACGATGATTTCGCCCGGCGCGCCGCTGGCGTCCCCGTACCAGCAAGTGCCCCAATTCCTTGGGAGCGCGACTTCCAGCCAGGATAGTCGCCGCGCGATAAAGGGTTCTCCATATCCTGGCGGGGCGCCGTCGTCCACATACAAATCCCAATCCTGCTGCCGGTTCAGGAAGAAGGGTTCCTTGCGCGCGTCGGGGCGCAGCAGGCATCCCCAGGCAAAGAGCACATCGAACACGTCGTCGAGAACCTCGCCCTTCACCTCTCCGGTTTCCGGGTCTTTCTCACGCTGGTTCAGGCACTCCACGGCCAGGAGCAGGCTTGTTTCGTCGATCACGACGCGCCATCTCCTGCGCGCGTTCGGATTGGCCGCCAATCCTTCCTCGTTGGTGTCATTTCCAAGAGTGGAAATCTCCTGCATCTCCTTTTGCGGCAGGTCGCCCGTGTCCCAATCCAGGCCGAAGGCGGCCAGCGCCGCAGCAAGTTCCGCGTCCGTCAGGTTGTCTGTCCAGCTTGTCGGCGCGTCCGGATCGTATGCGTCCAGCGCGGCGATGATTTTGTCCTGGACGCCCTGCGGCAGGGAGAGGAATCCCTGCCCGTCCGTGTTCTCATGCGTCAGGTCGCTCTGGGTGATGAAGTTCGTTCCCGCGGCGGCGACGAATTTCGTTCTCAGTTCCGTCTTCTCCGCCGAAGTGAGAATGCTCACGTCCGCTCCGAGCATGACGATCTGAAGCAGCTTGCCTTGCAGGCTGGCGGAGAGCAATGAATACAGGTTGAAGTACAGCCAGGTTGTATCCTGCGCCATGACGACCGTCGTCATCTCCTCGTCGGTCAAGCCGTCGTCCAAGGTCTTGTCGGCGGCCAGATTGTCGCGCATCTTGTCCAGGATTGTCGCGCCATATTTCCTCAACGCGGGAGCGGCTTCCGGAAAGGCCGTGGGGTTACGGTAATTCGTCCGCGCCGCACGCTCGACCTCCAGGAGTTCGCCGCGCGACAAACCCTCGCTCCAGGCGTTGCCGTCCTGGATGTTGCCGACCAGCTTTTCGGAGAGTTCGTCATAGCCCAGCAGGTCGTATATCCTCGACCCCAGGGAATACCAGTTGGAACAGCAGACTTCCCAGGAGCCTTGATCGGCGATGAGATAGAGCGTGTTGCCGCCGGGCGGCGTGAGGGCGAGCGTGTTGTCGTCCTGCATTTGCGTCCGCGGGTTCGTATCCCCCACCACCCAGCCCGCCGCCGTGGCGACGTAGGCGAGCACATCCGCCAGATTGGCGAAGTCGAGCGCGAGCGTCTCTGCCCCTCCGGACGCTTCCGACAGCAGATGCGCCGGCATCACACGCTCCTTTTCAGGCGAAACCAGCCGCTCTGCACGCTGACCATCACCGCGCCGTCCGTGGTGATGCGCGGAAAGCCAGTAACGTCGTCGAAAATGGCGATGACCGGGGACGAGTCCGCCGCGCCCGTCCATTTGTAGAGCGCGACAGATACGGCCAACAGGTTCGTGGGCAGACCCGCGAAGGTGATGTTGTCGCTCTTCACCCAGCCGCCCGCCACCTCGACGTTTTGCAAGACTTGATCCGCGCCGATGCGCCCGGCCTCGATCTGGGCAAGATTGGCCGTGGTTTCCGCGCTTGGCGCGTTGTCCAGCAAAATGGCGCGAATCACGTCATTCTTGAAATCGATCTCGCCGCGAAGCATGGCCTCGCCGCCCGCGTTGGTGATGTTGCTGCTCATGCCAGTTTCCTCCGTTGGTTTGCTTCTTTCATTTCGCTTCCATTGCCTTTGGCCAGCCCGCGATCAGGGCGTCGCGCTCGATGATGCATTCATCAGCGTTTGCCGCCACCGTTCGATATTCAGACGCGCATTCGCCGAATACGGTAATGCAGGCGTTGGCTGTGCCGCGACAGGCGGCAAGGGAGGCTGTGGACAGTTCGCCACGTAGCCTGGCGAGGTCGTCGCGCAGCCGGTCAGCAGCAGCGCGAGTAGCGGCCACAGTCTTCTTGAGTTCCGTTTCACGAGTTTGCGCGGCATGTTGCGCCTCCTGTAGTTTCTGGTTCCATTCGCGCTCTATTGCGCGGTTCATCTCCTCCGCCGCGATCAGGGCGGCCTGCGCTTCGAGTTCGGCTTCGTCCCAATCGGCATGGACAAACCGGGAAGCCGTGTGATGCCCGGCGGCAAACGCCGCGACAAGCGCAACGAGCGCGAAGACAACGAGCGTTTT
>JAITRP010000163.1 GCA_031288305.1 Zoogloeaceae bacterium | reverse complement strand
TCTGTCCCCGGTTGCGTTGCCCCAGCTCTGGCAGACAGGCCAACAGGGTGAAGATCGTCACCTTCCCGACGCCGGGCGCCGCTTCCAGCCATTCCACCTTCTCTTTCCACGCCTCGCTTTTGCGCAAGCGTCTGTCGAGTTCCCGCTCGAAATGGGCAATGCGCGCATCCAGCCAGGCAATGTGCTCCCGGATGTCCCGCCGGGCCACCGGCAAACCCGCCGTCAGGGAGGTCTCGTATCCTCCCGTCGCTTCCCGCGCGACGCGCGTCACGCCGCGCTTTCCCCTTCAACCAGGCAACGATCACGGCAATGCCGGCTTCATCGTTCGTGAATTGCCGCGGCGCGCCTTCCGGCAAAGCCGCGATGTCCAGCGTCGCCTTGCTCACATCGGCGCCAACGAAGATGTCCTTGTCGCTTCTCCCTTCCTTGTGTTCCATGCGGCGTGTTCCCGTACAACCGTCCGGGTTTCAGGCAACCCGCCGCCAGAAAATGAGGGCGCCGATCCTCGCTCCCCCACGAACTTGTCTTGCAGACAGCGCTTGGGGGTATCGATCTGGCGCCCTCAGATCGAATTCTCCGGCATACAAGGGAGAAACATGCGGGCGCGCAGCGCCCGGTGATTGATCTGTCTTCCGTCTTCTACCTCCCCGACTGTTACATACAAAAGAGTACGCAACGATAATCATCGTAATATTCCGGTGCTAAGATAAGACATTCGGAACATTGGACAGGGGTACCAAAATGAAGCCTTGCGTCTGTAGAGAACTCTCCGCGAAATCCGTGGCGGCGCTGTTTGCGCTGGCATCCCTGCTCTTCTCCGCCCTGGTGATCGCGGGCAATGTCACAACGAACAATCGGGCCGGTTTGTATAACGCCGCAGGCAGTTCTCCAACCACTTCGATCATTTTCGGTGTTCCTGGCGTCACATTTGCGAACACTGAAAATGCCGTCAACAATTTCGCGGTCAACGCCACGATGAACGGTTCCACGGCAAGCGGGTTTGCGGGGAGCGTCGCGCAGATCGCCGCCGACATCATCGGCACGGCGAATGCCAACAAAAGCGGCTTAACGGACGCCGTTGTGGGGGCGCGGGTCAATCCTTTTACCATACCGGGCATGACCTTTATTGACGGGAGCGGCGCGACCAGGACGAGCAGCAGTCCTTTCAATGATTCCCACTGGCTGACGACGAGCAATGGCTTGGAGTTCAACAACGTGCATTTTCGCAACGTGAAAGTGGAAAATACGCTCACTTCCGGTAGCAGCGGCATGGTCAACGGGCTAATCGGCAGCATATCCGGCAATACCTCGGACATCACGATGGGCGATCTGACCGGCAACGCTTTTTCCAATATCAATGTCACCTTCCACGGATACCTAGCTACCCAGTACTTGGCGGGCGGCGGGGTCGTCGGTTTGCGCGCAACCGGGGAAAGTTCTGCCGTTTCGGCCTCCGCCTCCATCGGCAATATTATCGGTAATGTCTTTCGCGACATAACCGTTATTACCGACAAGCATGTATCAGGAACCGGCAGCGCCTACATCGAGAGTGGCGGCATCATTGGTGTGGACGCGGTTTCCTCACCCGATACCGTGCCGGGGCACGCTTCCATCCGTTCCCTGAGCAACAATCTCTTCACGGGCATCAAGGTGGAATCGGAGGACATCATCCTGGGCGGCGGGCTGGTGGGAGTGAACAACAACAGCCAAGTGCATGATTCCGCCACCACCTATTCCGAAATCCTGGCCGTTTCCGGCAACATCTTCGGCGATGGCACACTGAATACCACAGACCCCGCGAATACCGCCGACATCTATGTCAGATCGGTGTTTTCCCTGCGCGGCGGCGGGGTGATTGGCGTCAATGGCCTTTCCAACGCCGCCGTGCGGCTGGATTCGCTCACCGGGAATGTCTTCGCGGGCATCTACGTGGATACGGACAGCTACCTGAAGGGCGGCGGCATCATCGGGGTGCAGAGTAACGACGGCGGGGACGGCAAATATACTCCTGGCACCTTGCAAGTGGTCGGCGCCTATCTGGATAATGTCCAGGAAAACCTCTTCCTCAATCAGCGAGTGGACGCTGGCACCTACCTGATGGGCGGGGGAATCGTTGGTGTGCGCTCCAATGAGGGACTGGTCGCGTTGAACAGATTGGAAAACAATGTCTTCAAGGGACTGATCGTCAATGCAGGCGATGTCACTTCGAACTATCTCGACGGCGGCGGCATCGTTGGGGTCTCCGCATTGCAGGAAGCGGCGATCACGGGTGTGCGCAACAACTATTTCGACGGCCTGAGCGTAACGGTAACGGGCACAAGCGGCCACCTGTACGGCGGCGGCGTACTGGGGGCTTCCTCGTCGAATATCGTCAGCGGCACGAATAACGCGCTGGGCGTGGTGGAAGTCGACAGGATCGACGCCAATCAGTTCAGCAACATCACCGTGACGGTTGGCGGCAACCTGTCGGGCGGCGGCGTCGTCGGGGCCAACGGCAGGGCGCCGTCCGTAAGCACGAGCAACGACTACTACGCGCTGATTCCCAACCTGACCGGCAATCTTTTTTCCGGCATTGGCGTTACCGTAACAGAGAACATCACGGGCGGCGGCGTCGTGGGCGCACATACGGATCACAACACCAGCAGCACAGGATCGGGAACCGCCGGGAGCTTGAATCTCTCGAACAACCGTTTCGCAAATGTGACGGTTACCTCCGCGAATCTCTCCGGCGGCGGCATCATCGGGTTTGACGCGGCTGGAAGCACCAATGCCTACATGGAAACCGTGTCGGGCAACGATTTCAACGCGCCGACGGTCGCGACAAGCGGAAGCATCACCGGCGGCGGCGTGCTCGGCGTACGTTCCGGAAGCGGCATCGGCTATATCGACACGATCACCGGAAACTGGTTCCGAGGCGCGAACATCACCGCCGGAACCCACATCGACGGCGGCGGCCTCGTCGGCGCGACAGGCAACTACCTTGCCAGCGCCCCCCAAGACCAGCTATACGGCATTGGCCTGATCGACAGTAGCGTCTTTACTGACAACACCGTCAGGGCCAATAATGGACAGATCATGGGCGGCGCGGTCTACACCTACGGCAGCTTTGTCGGCATGACCATCCGCGACAGCCTCTTCATCAATAATGAGTTCTTTTCAACAGACACCACCAACAGCCGCCCCAAGGTTTATGGCACGGTCGCCGTGGATACCGGCCTAGCCGGACCGGACGCCGCAAATATCCCCAATACCTTGAGGCTAACCGCTACCGCTGGCAACACCACACTGTTCCAGAACAACCTGATTACCGAAGGCGTAACGTCACGCGCCAATCCTCCATCTCTTTATTTCGGCGCGATCCGAGATTCGGGCGGGAACCTTGACGATCCCGATTCCGACGCCCAACTCATCGTTTCCCCACAAGCGGGCGGCACGGTGGCGCTCTACGATCCGATTCTGGTCAATCAAACGAATGACCCAGAAAACCCCGCGTCTGGAACCGGCGCGCGCACCTTCGCCATGACCGTGGAGGGCAGGGGCGGCGAATTCTTCTGGGGGGGGAACAACGCTTTTTATGTAGCCGACTATGTTCCAACCACCTACAGCGTCAACAACACCGTGACCTTCGAGACCAGCAGCATGACCACCTTGCTCTCCGGGATGACCTTGAACGCGTCGGCACACGCCTTCAACCTGGATGCCGGGGGACGCATCAACGTCATGGGCGCGAATGCGCTGACCATCAACAGCGCCGACTTTGACGGCCATTTGCATTTCAACCTGATGGCCGCGCAAAAAAATGACTTGTCAACGACGCTGCTTACGATCACGAGCGCCGCAGCGCCGGATTACACTGACATCAGTGGCGCGACGGTCAGCCTTTCCAACTTTGCCGCGGGCGCGCCCTTGAATCCCGGCGACGAGTTCTACCTGATCAATACTGGCGCCCAAAATCAGATTACCGGCGATCCGGCCAACGACACCGTCTACGCCCGGCAGGGCATGACACGTGGCTACTACTTCATCATCGACAAGAATCCGACCCAGAACAGTCTGGACGCATCCGCAGGGGGGCCAAACGAGAGCCAATTGCTTGTCGCCCGCCTGGTTTCCGCGCCCCTGCCCGCGCTGGAAACCCGCATCCTCGCGGAAGGCCGCGTGGCGAGCCTGGCGCTTCTGGGGCAGAACGCCAACTGGCTGGCCGACCACAGCTACCAGCAGGCCGACCTGGCGCTGCGCCAGGGGGAAAACCGCGCCTTCTTCGGCGGCATGGATTACGCCAACGTGCGCATGGATACCGGCGCAACCGTGGATTACCAGGGCTATACCCTAGTCGCGGGCGAGGCGATGAAGCGCGAGAAGGAAGACCAGTCCTTGCTCCTCGGCGGCTTCTTCGAGGCCGGCTACGGCGACTATGACGTGCACGGCAAATTCGGCCATCCCGAACACCCGCACATGAAAGGCGACGGCAAACTGCGCTATTACGGCCTCGGCCTGATGGCGCGGCAACGCTGGGATTCCGGATTCCGCTTGGAAGGCTCACTGCGCGGCGGACGGATGGAAAACAAGTTCCACTCCCGCGATCTGGCCGACGTAGACGGCACGACCGCCAGATACAAACTGCACGTCCCTTGGTTCGGCGCGCACCTAGGCGCGGCCTATGAGTGGCAACTCAACGAACGCGACAGCCTAGATATGCTCCTGCGCTACTACTGGGCGCGGCAGAACGGCAAGACCGTGCATCTCAACCATCCCCAAGAAGAAGTGCGCTTCCTGAAGGACGATTCGCAACGCCTGCGCTTGGGCGGACGCTACACCCGCACCCGCGACGCACACCGCGCCTGGTACCTGGGACTGGCCTATGAATACGAATTCGATCACCGCGCCAACGCAAAGAGCATCGACGGCAAAATCGATGTCCCCGACCCGCGCGGCGGCGGCTTTGTCGGTGAAATCGGTATGATCCTCCACCCCAAGAACCACGACCGCCTCTCCGCCGAATTCGGCCTGCAAGGCTACACCGGCAAACGCGAAGGCTTTTCGGGCGGATTCAGACTTGGCTGGAAGTTCTGATGGCTTGGCGCAAAGTAAAAACCTGCTTTGCGCCAGTTCATCTTGCCAAAAAGGCCAGGCAAAGCTTGGCCTTTTTGGGGGAAAGACAATGAAAACCCCTCCGACCTGCGTTCTGTCCTCTGCCTCCTGATGATCACGCCAACCCGTTTTCCCTAGCCTTGCGTTCGCGTTCCAGGTGGGTGATGTAGCGTTGGATCTGGTTCAAGGGCATGCCCGCCAGTTCCAGGTATTCGCAGCCGACGCGGGCATAGCGGTTGCCCGCGCGGTTGGTGATTTCAAACAGGTTGCATACGCGCAGGCTCAGGTGTATGGCGGGTTCGTTTGGCAGGGGCAGCAGGCAGTCGTTGAAAATCTGGTTGTGCACGAATAACCGCGCCTGCCGCGTGGTGACCATCAGCGCCAAACCGCCGGCGCTGATGTCCAGCAAGGGCAGTTGCAGCATCGTTTCCTCGCCTTCCAGCGCGGGCATGGGCAATTCGCAATACAGGGGCTTGATGATCGGCGTGCTGACGCGGAAAAACTCGCGCCGCTGCAAACGCAACAGTTGTTCCGGCAAGGCGCTGGCAAAGGCCGGACGATTCTCGAACTGCGCCAGCCGCACACCCGCTATGCCAAACTGCACCTTCACCCGATTGACGTTCATGGTGCAGATCAGACGCTTGGCTTGCAGCGCCTGCCGGTTGATGCTCTCGTCGCTCCCGTAATCCAGCACGATGCCATTTGCCGTCACTTCGAGCAGCGAGGTCAGGAAAAACGACCGCCCCATGTCGAAATACACCGTGACCATGCAGCCCTGCTTCATGGCGTTGCGTAACACGGCACTGATTTCCGCTGACGAATGCAGCAAATACTGGTCGTAGGCGTTCGCCTCCTCCAGTTCCAGACGCACAGTGCTTTTTTCAGGTTCGGTCATAAAATCGGACGCCAGTAAACGCTCCGGCAAGTTTAAAGCAAAAGCCGGATAAAGGGGCAGATCGCGGTGAATCGGGTGCGATCCAAAGTGGAGGAAGTCAAAGTGCCGTCGATCTCCAAATAGGTATGCCATTGCTGGTTTCTCAAGGTTGAGCATGGCTTGACGGATCAGGGAAAGCGCGGTTGTCTTCCCCCACCCCCCGTCCCTCTTCACAAGGGAGGAAACTTGCCTTCCCCCTGTGAAGAGGGGGGATTGAGGGGGTTTGCGGCGGTTCAGCTTGCATCGAACCCTGGTTCCTGTTCCGTGGTTGCAAACCCCCCTCGGCTTCCCCCCTTGTCAGGGGGAAGAAAACCGCACCCCCATGTCGACAAAAATCGTGCAAGTCCGCATGCCCGATCTATAATTCGCCCTCTCCGGCTTCGCGCGCGGTTTGCCTTGCCGGATTCCTTACCCACAACCACAAACGGAGAAATCGTCATGTCCAAGAAAATCGTTCTTGCCCTCGCCGCCCTTGCCGTATCCGCAAGCGCCCTGACCGCCCATGCCCAGCAGACGCTGAAACCCGAGCAGGCCATCAAATACCGTCAGTCCGCCTACAGCTACATCAAATGGAACATGGATCGGATCAAGGCCAATGTGGAAGGCGCGAACTACAACAAGTCCGAGGTCATCCAGGCCGCCAACGCCATTTCCGCCATCGCCAACTCCGGCATGGGCGCGTTGTACACTCCCGGCTCCGACAAGGACGCGGGCGGCGTCAAGACCTACGTCAAGCCTGAATTCTTCACCAAGCAGCAGGAAGCCGCCCGTCTGGCGCAGAACTTCATCAAGGAAGCCACTGAACTCGCCAAGGTCGCCGCCAGCGGCAACGCCGCCGCCGTCAAGTCCCAATACGGCAAACTCGGCGGAACCTGCAAAGCCTGCCACGACGATTTCAAGGTGAGGAATTAAGGTACCGGCAAAAAGCAAGAAACCACTTTTTGCCGGTCTATCCTGGGTTTGAAGGCAAAGCAAGCTTTGCCCTCAAACCGTGTAAACCCAACGAAAAACCAGCGCGGCCTTGGAGTTGCGTTGCCTTTACTCCAAAAAAGGGCAAGCTTTGCTTGCCTTTTTTTGCTGACTTGAACCGGCAAAAAGTAGATTTTTTACTTCTTGCCGGTTTTTTACGGGGAACGAATCAGGGGCGTGTAGCCGGAGAAGGTGTGGATTTTCAGGGCGGCTTGCTGGGCGGCGGCGCGGCTGGGATAGGGTCCCATCTGTAAGCGGTACAGGTTGTCGAGGTACTGGATATACATGGATTCGCCAGGCCAGCCGTTTTCACGCGACAGGTGGTTTTTCAGGTTTTCGGCGTTCTCGAAAAGGGAAAACGCGCCCAGTTGCAGATAGAAGCCAGCGGGCGTCGGCGCAAGGTCTTCTTCCCGCGAGAGTGCGCGCGACAGGGCGTCGAGTTCACTACTGTCGCGGATGGGTTCGGCGGCAGCAGCAGGTGTTGCAGGCGCGGCGGCAATCACGGGCGGCGCGGGCAGGGAGTTGCCGGGGACGATGCTCTCCACGATGACCCGGCCGCTGCCGGCGTTGAGATAGCCGAGCTTATGGGCCGCCGTGTAGGAAAGGTCCATGATGCGGTTCGCGTGGAAGGGGCCGCGATCATTTACCCGCACCACCACGCTTTTGCCGTTCGCGGAATTGGTGACGCGGGCATAGGAGGGAAGGGCCAACGTGGGATGCGCGGCGGTCATGGCGAACATGTCGTAGGTTTCGCCGATGGAGGTCTTCTGACCGTGGAATTTCTTCCCGTACCAACTGGCGACGCCTTCCTGGCGAAAGGCCTTGATTTGCGTCTGCGGCGTGTATTTCTTGCCGAGCACGGCATAGGGCTTGTTCGCGCCGCGATGCAGCGGTTCCTGGCGCGGCGTGGCGTCGGGAATGCTGTCCAGATCGGCGGGAATCTCGCTGCCGGGGCCGTCATCCTTGTAATAGCCGCCGCCCTGCGAGGCGGGGACGGTCTTCTTTGCCTTGTCCTCCGTTGGCGTGACCGGAGGACGATAGGGCGCAAAGCAGGCGGAAAGCAGAAGGCAGAGCGCGCAGGGAAAAAAAGGATGGAATTTCATTTTTTCCCCAGCGTCCGGTGGGTGCGTATGCTCATCAGGATGCCAACGCCTATGGACAACGTCACCAGCGCCGTGCCTCCATAGCTGATGAAGGGCAAGGGCACGCCGACCACGGGCAGGATGCCGGAAACCATGCCCATATTGACAAAGGCGTAGAGGAACAGCATCAGCGAAATGGCGGCGGCCAAGAGGCGGGAAAACAGGGTGGGCGCGGCAACGGCGATCATCAGGCCGCGCCCGACCAGGGCGATGAACAGGACGAGCAGGAGGCTGCCGCCCAGCAAGCCCCATTCTTCGGAGAGCACGGCGAAGATGAAGTCGGTGTGTTTTTCCGGAATGAATTCCAGGTGCGTCTGGGTGCCCTTCAGCCAGCCCTTGCCCAGGACGCCGCCCGAACCGATGGCAATGGAGGACTGGATGATGTGATAGCCCGCGCCCAGCGGATCGGAGGCCGGATCGAAAAGGGTCAGGATGCGGCGGCGCTGGTAGTCGTGCAGGACAAAACTCCAGACCAGCGGCAGAGCGGCGATGGCGGAAAACATCGCGCCCAGGATGATCTTCCACGACAACCCGGCAAAGAAAATGACCAGGAAGCCCGCCGCGCCGACCAGCAGCGAAGTGCCCAAATCCGGCTGCTTCAGAATCAACAGGGTGGGCAACAGCAAAATGCCCGCGGCGATGGCGAAATGCTTGAGCCTTGGTTCCGGCTCGCAATTGTGAAAGAACCAGGCCAGCATCATGGGCATGGCGATTTTCATGATTTCCGAAGGCTGGATGTTGACCACGACCAGCGACAGCCATCGGCGGGAACCATTCACGGTCACGCCAAACAGGGCTACGCCGATCAGCAGCACCAGGCCAAGAAGATAGAATGGCAGGGCCAGCCGCATGATTTTCTGCGGCGCGACCTGCGCGGCGGCCAGCATGAACGCCAGCGCTATCAGCATGTTGACGATCTGTTTGTCCAGCCGGCCAACGCCCGCGGAATGCGTGGCGGAATAGACCGTGGCCAGCCCCACGCCCATGAGCAGCAAGACGAGGACGAAGAGCGGCATGTCCAGATGGGCGCGAATGCGGCTGACCTGACGTCTAAGGTAGAACAGCATGTTGTGCTCCAGCGGGTGAAATGGCGGGCGGCAAGGCGTCGGCCTCCGGCGCGGGGCCGTCGGAATTCTTGCCCAGCAGATAGTGATCGAAAACCTGGCGCGCAATGGGCGCGGCGGATTGCGAGCCGAACCCGCCGTTCTCCACCAGCGCCGCCACGACGATGCGCGGTTCTTCCAGTGGCGCGAAGGCCACGAACCAGGAGTGATCGCGCAGACGTTCCTTGCTCTGTCCCGCATACCGCTGCCCCTTGAGACTGTACACCTGCGCCGTGCCGGTCTTGCCGCCAGAGGTATAAGGCGCGCCCGCGAAAGCGCGCGCCCCGGTGCCTTCCTTGTTTACTCCCGCCATCGCGCGCTTGATGAAATCGACATGATCCGGATCCAAGGAAATCTGGCGCGCGGGCTGCGCGCTCACCCTGCGCGCCGCGCCAGTGCCGGATTCGGTGACGGCATCGACGAGATGGGGGGTAAAGACGCGGCCATGATTGAGCACATTGGCCAGCGCGTGCGCCATTTGCAGCGGCGTGTAGGCGTTGTAGCCCTGGCCGATGCCGACGGAAATGGTTTCCCCGGCATACCATTTCTGCTGTTCGCGGGATTTGAAGCGGCGCGCCTTCCATTCCGGCGAAGGCAGCACGCCTTCGCTCTCGCCGGGAATGTCGATGCCGGTGCGCGCGCCCAGGCCGACCTCACCCATGAAGCGGGCAATGGCGTCGATGCCGAGGTCATTGGCGAGATGGTAGTAGTAGGTGTTGCAGGAAACGATAATGGATTTGAGCATATCCACGCTGCCGTGCCCGCCTATCTTGTCGTCCATGAAGATGCGCCCGCCGAAGCTGAAAAAACCCGGGTCGGAAATGGTGTGACTGGTCTTGCGCCGTCCTTGGCTCAAGGCGGCCAGCGCCATCAGCGGCTTGAAGGTGGAACCTGGCGGATAGGCGCTGTAGATGGCGCGATTGAGCATGGGTTTGTCCGGGTTGGCGTTGAGTTCATCCCAGTCGTCGAAGCGGATGCCATCGACAAACAGGTTGGGATCAAAGGCGGGCGTGGAGACCAGCGCCAGCACCGCGCCATTGTTCGGATCCAGCGCAACCAGCGCGCCCCGGCGCTGGCCAAAGGCGGCCTCTGCCGTTCTTTGCAGGGCGGCATCCAGGGTGAGGACGAGATTGTTGCCGGGAATGGGCGCGGTGTGCGAAAGCATGCGTACGGCGCGTCCTGCGGCGTCGACCTCGATCTGTTCATGGCCGGTGACGCCGTGCAACTCGAATTCATACTGCTTTTCCAGGCCGATTTTGCCGATGAGCGACGTGCCCTTGTAGCTGATGTTCCGCTCCGGGTATTTGTCGGCTTCCTGCTCAATCCAGGCCAAATCGTTGTCGTTGATGCGGCTGATGTAGCCAATGGCGTGCGCGGCCAAAGCGCCTTCCGGATATTGGCGAAAGAGGCGCGCCTTCACGTCCACGCCGGGGAACAGGTAGCGGCGGGCAGTGAAACGGGCGACTTCCTCATCCGTGAGGCGGGTGCGGATGGGGATGGATTCGAAAGTCTTGGCTTCTTCCAGCAGACGCTTGAAGCGCCGCCGATCCTTTGCCTGGATGTCGATGAGTTCGGAGAGCGCGTCGATGGTGGCTTCCAGGTCACGCGTCTGGTCTGGCGTGATTTCAAGGGTGAAGGCGGAATAATTGCGCGCCAGAACGACGCCGTTGCGATCCGTGATGTTGCCCCGGTTGGGAACAATGGGCGAGAGCGAAATGCGGTTGCTCTCGGCGCGGGTGGAGTAATACTCGTGCAGGAAGACCTGAAGATGGACAAGGTTGGCAAGGAGCGCGCCAGAAAGCAGAAAGACGCCAATCGCGGCAAACAGGACGCGGCGGCGGAACTGCGCCAGTTCCTGTTGGCCGTACTGGAAGGCGTTCATGTTCCGGTTCATATGGGACGGGTGTCGTCACGCTCGTCGGGACGGTATTGCGGCGCGATCAGGAGAAAGGCGACCGGCAGCCAGAGCAGCGAGGCCATAAGCGGCGAAATGAATTCGCGCCAGCCGGGAAAATCGCTGCCCGCCATGAGCCGGATGACGATCTGGATTGCCGTTACCCCCAGAAACAGCGGCAACACATGCAGGGACTGCTGCTTCAGGGGAAACTGGAGAATGCGCCGGGAAAGCCTGGCGGCGGCATAGTGGAGCAACACGTACGCCAGCGCGTGCTGCCCCAGCGCCGCGCCATTGGCGACATCCATGATGAGACCCAGCAAGAAGGCGTAGCCCATGCCGAAGATGCGCCACTCGCGCATACTCCAGAAACAGAGCGTCAGCATCACCCAGTCGGGCATGAACACCCATTGCCGGGTGGGCAAAAGATCCAAGAGCAGGGCGAGCAGAAGGCTCAGGGCGATGAACCAGGGACGGGCGGAGCGCAGAATGCGAACGGTGGGCGGCAGGGTTTTTCTCATGGCGAAAGATTCAAGGGGCGGCGGCGCGCCGGACGCGAGACCTCTGGCGGACGGGCGGCGCGTCCTGTCCGGCGGCCTCCTTCGTTTCGGGCGGACGCGGCTGCGTCTCCGGGCGGTAATCCAGCGCCATGACCATGCCGTGGCTTTCCACGGCGGCGCTGGGAACGACGATGATGCGGGCAAAGGCATAGGCGCTGTCGCGCTCGACCTGCGTCACCTTGGCTACTGGAAAACCGGAAGGATAAATGCCGTCCAGTCCGGAAGTGACCAGTTCATCGCCGACTGCGACATCGGCATTGACCGGCATGTGGCGCAATTCCATCTGGCCGTTGCCCAGGCCAAAGGTAACCGAGCGTTGTCCAGTGCGCAGAATCTGCACCGGCACGGCCTGATCCTTGTCCGTGAGCAGGGTGACTTCGGCGGAAAAGGGAAAGACCTGCGTGACCTGGCCGACGATGCCCGCGTCGTCGATGACCGGCTGCCCCTGCCGCAATCCGTGCTGCATTCCCTTGTCCAGATAGACGCGGCGTGAAAAGGGATCGCGCGCGGCATACAGGATGCTTGCCGCTTGTCCGTTTACTTGATCGCGTTCGCGCAGCGCCAGAAGGCGGCGCAGGTGCGCGTTTTCGGCTTCCAGTTGCGCCAGCCGCGCCAAATCCGGAGCCGCCCGCAGGCGGGCGGCCTGGTGCGCGCGATTGTCTTCGCGCAAGGCGTTTATCGCGCGAAAATAATCCGTGCCTTCCGAGGCCAGGCGCAACGGCAACTGCGCCAGACGCTGCAAGGGGTCGGTAACGATGGAAACGCCTTGGCGCAACAAGTCCAGCGCGTGAAAGCGCATGTCCAGCACGAACAGCGCCACCGAAAGCGCGGAGTAGAAGATCAGGATCGCCAGCGGCGCTGGCCCGCGCCGGAAAAACGGCGGCGGCGTCTGATCAAGCGCAGACACGAGCCAAGACCCCAACCGCAGGATAGCCGCAACCAGTTTTCATGTTCAGGCGCAAACGGGCAGGGACCGCAGTTTATTCGGGGGCGAAAATGGAATCGAGCTTGTCGATTTTGTCCAGCGCCAATCCGCAACCGCGCGCCACGCAGGTCAGCGGATTGTCGGCGACGATTACCGGCAGCCCGGTTTCTTCCATCAACAGGCGATCCAGATCGCGCAGCAATGCGCCGCCGCCGGTCAGCACCATGCCGCGCTCGGCAATGTCCGCGCCCAGTTCCGGCGGCGTTTTTTCCAGCGCCAGCTTGATGGCGGTGACGATTTGGGAGAGCGCCTCCACCAGGGCTTCCATGGTTTCGTTGGAAGAAATGGTGAATTTTCGGGGAATGCCCTCGGCCTTGTTGATGCCGGAGACTTCCATTTCCCGCACTTCCTTGCTGGGGAAGGCGGAACCGATGGTCTTCTTGATGTTTTCCGCGGTATTTTCGCCAATCAGCATGCCGTAATTGCGGCTGATGTAATTGATGATCGCCTCGTCCAGCTTGTCGCCGCCGACGCGCACCGAACCGGAATACACCATGCCGCCCAGCGAAATGATGCCCACTTCGGTAGTGCCGCCGCCGATGTCGACCACCATCGAACCGGTCGGCTCGGCTACCGGCAAATCCGCGCCAATGGCGGCGGCCATCGGTTCCTCGATCAGGAACACCTTGCTTGCGCCCGCGTTTACGGCTGCGTCGTGGATGGCCTTGCGCTCCACCTGGGTGGAGCCGGAAGGCACACAGATGATGATGCGCGGCGAAGGGGCGATGATGCTGGGCTTGTGCACCTTCTTGATGAACTGCTTTAACATCTGCTCGGTAACGGTGAAATCGGCGATCACGCCATCCTTCATCGGACGGATGACGGTGATGGCGCCAGGCGCCTTGCCCAGCATTTCCTTGGCTTCCCGCCCGACCGCCTGAATGGTTTTCTTGACATTGGGGCCGCCATCCATCCGCAAGGCGACCACGGAAGGCTCATCCAGCACGATGCCTTGGTCGCGAACGTAGATCAGGGTATTGGCGGTGCCCAGATCAATGGCAATATCCTTGGAAAAATAACTGCGGAAAAGACCAAACATATGTTTCAATCCTGCACGGAAAAAAGCACCCTGCGGGTGCGGAAAATAAGGCTTTCCATGATACCTTATAATGTTTTCGACGCATAACGCTTTTATGCGCCCTTTTTGAAATCTGCCGATTTTGAGAACGGAATCCTCATGCCGCTCACCCTCCCCGAAGTCCAGCGCATCGCCCACCTCGCCCGCCTTGAGGTGAATGAAACCGAAGCCGAGACCGCCCGCGGGCAGTTGAACGATATCTTCCAACTCATCGAAGCCATGCAATCCGTAGACACCACTGGCGTCGAACCGATGGCGCACGCGCAGGACGTGCATCAGCGCCTGCGTGAAGACAAGGTGACGCATGAAGACGCGAATGGCGAGCTGCGCGACCGCTATCTGGCAAACGCCCCGGAAGCCGAAGCCGGGCTGTATCTCGTTCCCAAAGTCATCGAATGATCCCATGATCCACAAAAGCCTGACCGAACTGGGCGAAGCGCTCGCCGCCCGGAAAATTTCCAGCGTCGAACTCTCCCGCCTCTTCCTTGATCGCATCCGGCGCTTTAATCCTGCGCTCAACGCCTTCATTACGCTGGATGAAGAGAAGACCCTGGCCGCAGCGAAAGCCGCCGATGAACGCATCAGAACCGGAACCGCCGGGTCGCTGACCGGCATTCCGCTGGCGCAGAAGGATATTTTCTGCGCCCAGGGCTGGAGGACTACCTGCGGCTCGAAAATGCTGGAAAACTTCATCGCCCCCTATGACGCCACGGTCGTGCAGAAGCTGGAACGTGACGCGGGCATGGTTTCCCTGGGCAAGGCGAACATGGATGAATTCGCCATGGGTTCGTCGAACGAAACCTCGCATTTCGGCCCCGTCAAAAATCCCTGGGACACGACCCGCGTGCCGGGCGGCTCTTCCGGCGGTTCGGCGGCGGCGGTGGCGGCAAGCCTTGCGCCGGTAGCCACCGGCACTGACACCGGCGGTTCCATCCGCCAGCCCGCCGCGCTCTGCGGCCTGACCGGCATCAAACCCACCTATGGCCTCGTTTCCCGCTACGGCATGATCGCCTTTGCTTCCTCGCTCGACCAGGGCGGCGTGCTCGCGCACAACGCCGAGGATTGCGCCCTCGTGCTCTCGGCAATGGCGGGGTTCGATGAAAAGGATTCCACGAGCCTTGATCGTCCCGCCGAAGAGTACCGCCGCGCGCTGGGCGGGACACTCGCCGGCTTGCGCATTGGACTCCCGAAGGAATTCTTTGGCGAAGGGGCCAATGCCGAGGTGATGGCCGCCATCGAAGCGGCTATTAGGGAGTTTCGGAAACTGGGCGCGGAAACCGTCGAAGTGACGCTCCCCAATTCGCGTCTTGCCGTGCCCGCCTACTACGTGATCGCCCCGGCGGAGGCGAGTTCCAATCTTTCCCGTTTCGATGGCGTGCGCTACGGCTACCGCGCCCCGGAATATGACGATCTCGTCGATCTCTACAAGAAAAGCCGCTCGCAGGGTTTTGGCGCGGAAGTCAAGCGCCGCATCCTGATTGGCGCCTATGTGCTCTCGCATGGCTATTACGACGCCTATTACCTGCAAGCACAACGCATCCGCCGCCTGATCGCGGGCGACTTTGCCGCCGCCTTCAAAGAGTGTGACATCCTCCTCGGCCCAACCAGCCCGACCACGGCCTTCAAACAAGGCGAAAAATCCGCCGACCCGGTGGAGATGTACCTATCCGACATTTACACCATCGCGGTGAATCTGGCGGGTTTGCCGGGCCTTTCGCTGCCCTGCGGCTTCGACGGCCAGGGCTTGCCCATCGGCTTGCAACTGATCGGCAATTATTTCGAGGAAGCAAGAATCCTGAACGCGGCGCATGGGTTTCAACAGGCGACGGATTGGCATGCGCGGCGGCCAGAAGGGTGGGCAACATGATAGGCAGGATAAACCTATGAGCTTTGACCTTTTTCTTGAACACTTCAAGGATCAGGAATCCGCTCCGGTTTCCAGGGAAAGAATAAGGGAAGTCCTGCGGCGGCATGGGCAGCGAGATGATCGCTTCGAGTTCGTGGAATTCACGGATGGTTCGCATTTCGCTGTCAATTCTTCTTTTGAAGACCCAGATGAGGAATTCACGGGCTGCTCTTTCAATCTGCGCCATTTCAGCGAAGCCATCATGATGTTTGTTTTCGAGGTCGCGGCAGCAAGCGACATGGTCATTTTCAACGCTCAGGGCATGGACACCCCTGAAAATCCCGTTCTGATCGTCCTTGACCCAGCGCAAATACCGGAATTGCCGGAACTGGACTACCAGCCTGTGGTCTGCGCGTCGCCCGCCCATCTGGCGCAATTGCTGGGCGTGGGATTCGCGTCATGGGAAGCGTATCGGGATCGGGTAGTGGGGAATCAGGGGGAACATACCCAATGACACAATCCAAACCGCCATTCAGGAGGGGAAGACAATGAAACGCGCAACCTGGACACCTTTCGTTGCCGCTGCCATTGGCGCTTTGAGCGGGAGAATCCTGGCGGAAAACATGGACATGGATGCGGATTCCATGAAATGGCTTTTGGGGCTGGCTTTTCTATCCTTGGGTATTTTTGTTTACTGTGTCGTGCTCGGAATTCGCCACAACAAGAAAATAATAAAAGCCTCCGCAAAAGAACGGGAAAAAGCCCTGGAATTCCAGCCGGTAACGGGAAAAGGCGCGCTGTACCTGTTTCGCTGCCAGATCGCGGGAGCCTTTGCGGGGCGCGATCTGATTCTGGACGGCGTATTCCTGGGCCAGACGCGCGGCCTATCCTTTTACCTGCTGGAACTCGAACCGGGAAAACATCGCCTGGAGAGCGACAAGGGATGTTTGACGCCGCTGGAGGTGGAAGTGGCCGCGGGAGAAATCGTCTTCGTCGAACAGGAATTGCTGCGCGGACTGTGGCGCACGGCGCGCCACTTCCTTCTGCAAAAGGACAACATGGAAACCCGTTGGCGCTTGCGGGAATGCAAGATGCTGTTGCCGTCCCAAAGCAAGACGTGATCCCCTTTTGCGAATCGAAGTGCCGGGAACGATACAGGCGCGGGCAGCGGGAATGCGGCAAAATAGCGCCTCCGATAATATTGCGACAGGAACACTTGCATGAGCATGAACGCCTTTCATGCCCGGCAGCGCAGGCCCGGCAATCCGGCGGCGATACGGGAAAGTCCGGTCGCGCCCTCGTCTTCTTCCGTCCGGGCGCGGGCGGATGTGTTGCTGGCGGCGCAGCTCGATTGTTCGCGCACCAAGGCAAGGCATCTGATCGAGGCGGGAGAAGTGCGCTGCGCCGGCGCCGTGATCGGCAAACCGGCGCAGGAATTGCCATGGAACAGCCCATTGACGCTTGCGGAGAACGCCCTTTCTGTCCGCTGCGCGTTTGTCTCCCGTGGCGGCGACAAGCTCGCGGGCGCGCTTTCGCATACCCGGATGCCGGTAGCGGGTTGCTGTTGTCTGGATGTGGGACAATCCACCGGCGGCTTTACCGATTGTCTCCTGGCGGCGGGCGCGGCGCAGGTGGTGGGCGTGGATGTGGGGCGCGGCCAGTTGCATTCCAGACTTGCGGCCGATCCACGGGTGCGCGCCTTCACGGGCGTGAACTGCCGGACGCTCACCGCCGCCGACCTGGGGGACGCCATGCCGGAAAATGGCTTCGAGCGTATCGTGGCGGATGTCAGTTTCATTTCGCTCGCCCTGGTTCTGCCGCGCCTGCCTCCCCTGCTCGCGGCACAAGGGCAGATGCTGCTGCTGATCAAGCCCCAGTTCGAGGTGGGACTCAAGAATGTTGGCAAGGGCGGCATCGTGCGGGATGCCCGTCTGTACGCCGGCGTGGAGGCCAGGCTGCGCCGCTGCTGCGCCGATCTCGGCCTTGACGTGCGACAATGGTTCGCCAGTTCCCTCGTGGGCGGCGACGGCAATCACGAATTCTTCATTTGGGTGAATCGACATGAGTCCTGAATTTTCCATCGAGTTTTTCCCCCCGCAGACGCCCGAAGGCGTGGAAAAACTGAAAGCGGAACGCGCCCTGCTGGCAAGGCTCAAGCCCTCCTTTTTTTCCGTGACCTATGGCGCGGGCGGCTCGACCCGTGAGCGCACGTTCAGCGTAATCCGCGAAATTGCCGCCGAAGGCCATGTGGCCGTGCCGCACCTTTCCTGCATCGGCGCTTCCCGCGCGGATATCCGCGCCATGCTGGCCGGTTTCCAGTCCGCCAGCATCCGCCGTCTTGTCGCCCTGCGCGGCGACCTGTCCTCCGGCATGGCGGACATGGGCGAACTGCGCCACGCCAATGAACTGGTCGAATTCATCCGCGCCGAAACCGGAGACTGGTTCCATGTCGACGTCGCCGCCTATCCAGAATGGCATCCGCAGGCGAAGAGTCCCAGGGACGACCTGCAAAACTTCGTCCGCAAGGTCAAGGCGGGCGCCAACAGCGCCATCACCCAATACTTCTACAACGCCGACGCCTACTTTCGCTTCGTGGAGGAAGTTCGGGCGCTGGGCGTGGATATTCCCATCATTCCCGGCATCATGCCCATCAACAATTTTTCCCGTCTGGCGCGTTTCTCCGCCGCCTGCGGCGCGGAAATTCCCCGCTGGCTGCGCAAGAAAATCGAAAGCTACGGCGACGATACCGCCTCCATCCGCGCCTGCGGCGTCGAAGTCGTCAGCGAACTCTGCCGCCGCCTCCTGCAAAACGGCGCGCCCGGCCTGCACTTCTACAGCATGAACCAGTCCGCCCCAACCACGCAAATCCTTGAACGGGTTAACGTCAAAAAGTAAGAACCCGCTTTTTTCCGGTTCTGTCAGCATAAAAGGGCAAACGGAGCTTGCCCTTTTTTGGTGTAAAGGCAACGAACCCACTGCACGTTTGCCCGGTCGCAGGGGCGCACGCAGTGCGCCCCTGCGAGAACCCCAAGACCACACTGGTTTTCTTGGGTTTATTCCATTTCCAGGTCATTCGTGACGCGAAGACGAGCCACAGACCGTGCAAATTGCACGGCAAGGCGAAGTCGACAACGTCACGGATGATTTGGAAAGGGAATTACACGGTTTGAAGCCAGGCTTTGCGTGGTTTCAAGCCCCTGCATAACCCGGCAAAAAGCGGGTTTTACTTTTTGACGTTTCCTTGCCGCCTGCCAGGGCTGCGGTTTGGCGGAAGTGGCGGGCAAGGGAAATGGCGGTGGCGAGGGGGAGGTTGGGGACGAACAGGCTGGCTTCTGGCGGCCAGGAGCGGCAGCCAGGCGTGGCGGGCGCGGCGTGGTTTTCGCCTGTGAAAAAGCGCCAGCCGCCTTGGCGCAGCGCGGCGCGCAGGCGGGATTGGGCGCGGCGGTTGTCGTTCTTGCCGCAGCGTGTGGATTGCGGATTCCAGGCCGTCAACAACGCCCAGCAGCGCAGGCGGGGAAAGGCGCGCGTCAGTTCCGGCGCGGGTTGGCCGATGCGCAGGGCAAGGGCGATGTTGCCGCGCAGCCGCACATGATAGGCCGTCTCCTGGTAGGCGCGCCGCAGCGCGGACGGCAGGGGCGGAAGGGTGACGCACAGGAGGGGAATCGAGGCCGCCGCCCGCATTTTCTATGCTTCGTTGTCGCCCTCCTCGCCTGGCGGGGAAAGGGCGACGATTTCGGAGAGGTTTTCCGCCGCAGCCGCTTCCGGCAACGCCTCCACGTTTTTCAGGCAGCGGGTGAGGACGCGGGTGCGGACTTCGGCCTTGTCGATACTGCTGCTGGCCTCTTCCAGTTTTTTGCGGGTGTGCGCCAGCGCCGCGCCGAATTTGCCGAATTCGGCCTTGACCGCGCCCAGCACCGCCCAGACTTCCGAGGAGCGCCGCTCGATTGCCAGGGTGCGAAAACCCATCTGCAAGCTGTTCAGCAGGGCGGAGAGCGTGGTCGGCCCCGCCAGCGTGACCCGCCATTGCCGTTGCAGCAGATCGACCAGACCCGGACGGCGCAGGGCTTCGGCGTACAATCCCTCGATGGGCAGATAGAGGATGGCGAAATCCGTGGTGGCCGGGGGCGCGACGTATTTTTCGCGTATGCTTCTGGCTTCCGCCCGGATGCGGTTCTCCAGCGCCCTGGCCGCCTCTTCCCTTGCCGCCGTGTCGCCACTTTCCTGCGCGTCCAGGAGACGCTGGTAGTCTTCCAGCGGAAACTTGGCGTCTATGGGCAGCCAGACCTCGTTCTTTTCCGCGTCCATGCCTTTGCCCGGCAGGCGAATGGCGAATTCCACGCGTTCGTTGCTTTCCGGGCGGGTGGCGACGTTGGCGGCGTACTGATCAATGGTCAGCATTTCCTCCAGCAGCCGTCCCAACTGGATTTCGCCCCAGACGCCGCGCGTCTTCACATTGGTCAGCACTCGCCGCAGATCGCCGACGCCGGCGGCGAGCGTCTGCATTTCGCCCAGGCCGCGATGCACCTGTTCCAGGCGCTCGCTCACCAACTTGAAGGACTCGCCCAGACGCTGCTCCAGCGTGGCATGGAGTTTTTCATCCACCGTGCGCCGCATTTCGTCGAGCTTGCCCGCGTTTTCGGTTTGCAGGGCTTGCAGACGGTTTTCCACGGCGGCGCGCAGTTGCTCGAAACGGGCGTCCAGTCCTTTGGAAACGCGCGCCAATTCCTGCGCGAAGGCTTCCTGCCGTTCGCCTTGGGACTGACCGATCTGTCCGACCAACTGCCCCAGATGCTGGCCGAGATTCTGGAACAGATGGTTCTGCGCCTGCGCCCGTTCTTCCCGCTCGCGCGCCGATTGTTCGGCGGCTTCCCGCCGGTTGCCCGCCATCTCGCCGCGCCATTCGCGCTCAAGGCGCTCCAGCCCGGAAACCAGCGTTTGTTGCAGCGTCTGCAACGCCGCGTTCGCGTCCGCCGCGGAATCATCGTCTTGCCGGCGGCGCAAGCAGACGACCAATAGCGCAACCAGCAACAGACATTGCAGAATCAGCAAAAAGATCGAGGCGTTCATCGTAAAACTAACTCCGGTTTGAAACCCCGCCCTTCAGGGCGGTGCGAAGGTTGAGACCCCGGCCTGAAGACCGGGGTTTCGACCGTAGCCATTGGGGAGGGGAGAGAAATCCCTTCCCAATGACGTTAGACCGGCAGCCCTGAAGGGCTGCCGCTAATTTCTTGCTCAAGTATCAATCAAAGTAACTGCGCGCT
>JAITRP010000214.1 GCA_031288305.1 Zoogloeaceae bacterium | reverse complement strand
CTAAAAACAGGCCGCGACGCGCGTCAGGGCAAAAACAGCAGTCCCGCCAGACAGAATCACGCGCGTCTGACGGCGCGGACGGCATTCCGGAGGATGGAAAGGGGGATTGAATTGAAACCCGGCCTGCCAAAGACCGCGCGACAACGCGGCTCCAGCATGAGCGCGCGACATTCCGTGCGAATTGAAAGGGCAAGATGGTATCATGTGCTCCCTTTCCACTCAGGTTGCTTCCCCCATGCGACAAGCCGAAATCTCCCGCAACACCCTGGAAACCCGGATTACCGCGCGTCTCAATCTGGACGGTTCCGGACAGTGTCGGCTTCTGACCGGCGTTCCCTTTCTCGAGCACATGCTCGATCAGGTCGCCCGGCATGGTCTGCTCGATCTGGAAATCGAGGCCAAGGGAGACTTGCAGGTCGACGATCATCATACGGTTGAGGACATCGGCATTACCCTGGGACAGGCGCTTGCCAAGGCCTGGGGCGAGCGGAAAGGTCTGATGCGCTATGGCCTGGCGTATGTGCCGCTTGACGAGTCGCTTTCCCGCGTGGCGATCGACCTTTCCGGGCGTCCCGGCCTGTTCATGGATGTGGAATTCAGCCGTGACACCATCGGCCTCTTCGACGTGGAACTGGTGCGCGAGTTCTTCCAGGGGCTGGTGAATCACGCGGGCATCACCCTGCACATCGACAACCTCAAGGGCGCAAACGCCCACCATCAGGCGGAAACCATCTTCAAGGCGTTCGGACGGGCGCTGCGCATGGCGGTAACGCCGGACGCGCGCATGGTGGGGCTGGCGCCGTCGACCAAGGGCGTCCTGTAATGACGATTGCCGTCATCGATTACGGCATGGGCAATCTGCGCTCGGTGCTTCAGGCGTTACGCAAGGTCGCGCCGGAAAAGGAGACGCGCGTCACCTCCGATCCGGCGGCGGTCGCCGCCGCCGAACGGGTGGTGTTCCCCGGTCAAGGCGCCATGCCGGACTGCGTGGCTGAACTCGAACGCCGTCATCTGAAACCCGCGGTATTGCAATCTGCCGCCGAAAAGCCCTTTCTTGGCATCTGCATCGGCCTGCAAATGCTCTTTGAAGAAAGCGAAGAGGGCAACGCAAAGGGACTGGGGATTCTTTCCGGCCAGACGCGCCGTTTTCCCGCGCCGCTCCTCAACGCCCAACAGGAAAAACTCAAAGTGCCGCACATGGGCTGGAACCAGGTGCGGCAACAAGGCCGACATCCGCTCTGGGCGGGCATCGAAGACGGCGCGCGTTTTTATTTCGTGCATAGCTATTGCGTCTTTCCAAGCGACGCGGCGCTGATAACCGGAGGTTGTGAATATGGCTTGCCCTTTACCTGCGCGGTGGGTCGGGCTAATATCTTCGCCGTGCAATTTCATCCGGAAAAAAGCGCCAGAGACGGTCTGCGGCTTTTAAGGAATTTTGTTTCCTGGCAGCCCTGAGTAGCCAATCATGCTGAATGGACCATATGAAATTCAAAATGCCTGAAGACAGGGCAAACGCTTCCCTGCCCCTCCCCCCTTGCGGGGGAGGGGCAGGGAGCTTCCGGCGGCAGTCACGCCAAACAACGTGACTGGCTGCCAGGGCGTCCACTCCATTCCTATCTTCCTCTCTCCACATTTCGATCATGCTGCTCATTCCCGCCATTGATCTCAAGAACGGGCACTGCGTCCGTTTGAAGCAGGGCCTGATGGAACAGGTCACGGTTTTCTCCGAATCTCCCGCCGAACAGGCGCGGCACTGGCTGGAACAGGGCGCGCGCCGCCTGCATCTGGTCGATCTCGACGGCGCGTTTGCCGGCGCGCCAAGAAACCACAACGCCATTACCGATATTCTGGAAGAAGTGGATGACGCCATTCCCGTGCAACTGGGCGGCGGCATTCGCGATCTGGACGCCATAGAACACGCTCTGGACACGGGGCTTTCCTATGTCATCATCGGCACGGCCGCGGTGAAAAACCCCGGCTTTTTGCGTGACGCCTGCGTGGCCTTTCCCGGTCACATCATTGTCGGACTGGACGCCAGGGACGGCAAGGCGGCAACCGAAGGCTGGTCGAAACTCACCGGACACGAAGTCGTCGATCTGGCGAAAAAATACGAGGATTACGGCGTGGAAGCCATCATCTACACCGACATCGGACGCGACGGAATGCTCACCGGCATCAATGTGGAGGCCAGCGTGCGCCTGGCGCAATCGCTTGCCATTCCCGTCATCGCCTCCGGCGGCCTGTCTTCGCTCGACGACGTGCGCGCGCTCTGCGCGGCGGAAAGCGAAGGCGTCATGGCCGCCATCGCCGGACGCGCCGTCTATGACGGTTCGCTGGACTTCAAGCGCGCGCAGGCATTGGCGGATGAGTTGGGGCAAGGCGCCTCCTGATGTGTATGCTTCACGCAAAATGAACCCTGTAAAATTCAAAATGCCTGGAAACGCGGCGGACTTTTTCGTCCCCCTCCCCCGCAAGGAAGGGAGGGGGCATGTGACGCGCCGCCGTCACTCAAAGGTTCTGTCAAGAAAACACTGCGCCAGATAGAAAATGCTTGCCAAACGCATCATTCCCTGTCTGGACGTCACCGCCGGGCGCGTGGTCAAGGGCACCAATTTCATCGACCTGCGCGATGCCGGCGACCCGGTGGAAATCGCCCGCCGCTATGATGAACAGGGCGCGGATGAAGTCGCTTTTCTCGACATCACCGCGTCTTCCGATGCGCGCGACATTATCCTGCATGTCATTGAAGCCTGCGCCCGTGAAGTCTTCATTCCCCTCACCGTGGGCGGCGGCGTCAGGAAGGTCGAAGACGTGCGGCGGCTCTTGAACGCCGGAGCGGACAAGGTCTCCATCAACACCGCCGCCGTCCGCCATCCCGATCTGATCGCGGAAGCCTCGGCAAAAGTCGGCGCGCAGTGCATCGTGGTCGCCATCGACGCCAAGCGGGCAGGCGAAGGCTGGCATGTCTACACCCATGGCGGTAGAAACGACAGCGGCAGGGACGCGATCCGCTGGGCGCAACAGGCGGAAACCCTGGGCGCGGGCGAGATTCTGCTGACCAGCATGGATCGGGACGGCACGAAAAACGGCTTTGATCTGGAACTCACCCGCGCCGTGGCGGATGCCGTGAATATCCCGGTCATCGCTTCCGGCGGCGTCGGCAAGCTCGCGCACCTGGCCGACGGCGTGACGCTGGGCCGCGCCGACGCCGTGCTCGCCGCCTCCATTTTCCACTTTGGCGAATATACGATACGGGAAGCCAAGGCGTACATGGCGGAACGCGGCATCGAGGTGCGCCTGTAGAGGTGAAATGACAGCAAGAAATTAGCGGCAGCCCTTCAGGGCTGCCGGTCTAACGTCATTGAGGAGGGGTTTGCATCCCTTCCCCAATGGCTACGGTCGAAACCCCGGCCTTCAGGGCGGGGTTTCAAACCAGAGTTAGTTTTACGATGAAATAGGCTCTGAATCCTCATTGCCCTATCGCGATCCATC
>JAITRP010000170.1 GCA_031288305.1 Zoogloeaceae bacterium | reverse complement strand
GTGCCCATGATGGCGGCGCTGTTGATCAAAACATGCAGGGGACGGCCTGAAGCAAGAAACTTTTCCGCAAAAGCGTCGATGGATTCCGGCTGGAGCAAATCGACGGCTTCGATTTCCACCCGCGCAATCCCCCGCAGATTTTCCCTGGCGCGTTTTACATCGCGGGCCAAGGCAATCACGCTTGCGCCCGCGGAAGTCAGCGCCTTTACCGCTTCCAGTCCCGTGCCGCTGTGCCCGCCGGTAATGACGATGATTTTCCCCCGCAAATCCAGCCCTTCGACAACCTCCGCCGCCGTGCTTGCATGATGGAAGCGTGACAAAAGCGGTTTTTGCCGGGCATCGGGAATGACCGGGCCATCGTACAGCGGCGCGCTGGCCGATGGGTCATGCAGGCTGTGATAAAAATGAGCGACAAACAGCCCGTAGAGAAAGACCAGGAAAAGGCAGAGAATCGCGGCGATTTTGAGGAAGCTCATTTCATGGCCCGTCCCGGAAAATTGCGCGTTCCATGAAAAGCCCTCAAAGCAGAATCTTGTCGACCGGCTGGACGGAAATTTCCGGCGTCAGTTCCTGGAAGGAGAGGACGGCCAGCTCGTAGTATTCCGCTTCGACCAGACGGCGCAGGTAGCGGCGGATGTCGATGGAGGCCAGGAGCACGGGCTTTTGTCCCTGTCCCTTGGCGAATTTCCCCAGCGCCGCGCCCACCGCGTCGAGAAAGCGGCGCGAGGTTTCCGGCGGCAGGGAAAGGAAAGCGCCGACGGAAGTCTGCCGGATGGATTTGCGGATGGTCTCCTCCAGTTGCGGGTCCAGGAGGAAGGCGGAAAGGATGTTCTGCCCGCTCGCATAGCGATAGCTGATCTGGCGCTTCAGCGCGCCGCGCACGTATTCGACGAGCATGATCACGTCCTTTTCCCGCGGCGCCCATTCGATTACCGCTTCCAGGATGCCGCGCAGGTCGCGGATGGAAATCTGCTCGGAAACCAGCCGCTGGAAGATGTCGGAAAGACGCTGGATGGGCATGAGGCGAGTGGCTTCCCGCACCAGGTCGGGAGCGCGCTCTTCCATCTTGTCCAGGAGGAACTTGGTTTCCTGCAAACCGATGAAGGCGGAGGCGTGCCGGGAGAGCACCATCGACAGATGCCAGGCCAAAAGGCGCGGATGGGTCATGTAGCTCAACCCGGCGCGGGTGAGGAGTTCCGCCTGGTCTTCCGGCAGCCACAGGGAAGGCGTCTCCGGCAGGAAAGGGTGCCCTTCCCTGGGCGTCAGGCGCAGCATTTGCAGGCTTTCCAGACTTTCGCCGGCCATGACCATGCCCGGCTCGAAGCGTCCCTTCGAGACCGGAATCTCGTTCATCAGGAGGAGATAGGAGAGTTCCGCCAGATTGGGATTGGGGCGGATGTTGATGCCGGGAAAGGGCACGCCCAGATCGAAATAGAGCGCGCGGCGCAGGGCGGCGAGTTCGTTGTTCAGCGCCTCGTAATCCAGGCTTTCGATGAGGGGCGGCGCGATGTCCAGGATGATGGGCACGACCGGCGAGAATTCCTCCCTTGTTGCCTTGGGCGCGCCGGGACGGGCGGCCTGCGCCCCCAGCGTTCCCGCCGCCGGTTTCATGGTCTTGGCGAGTTCCTCGCGGTAATCGGGCGCTTCCTTCGCCTCCCCCAGGGTTTTCAGGGTGTAGCCGATGCCGCCGAGAACCAGCGCCAGCGCGAAAAGCTGCGTCTTGGGAAAACCGGGAATCAGGGCGAAGAGAAAGACGAGACTGCCCGCGACCAGGAGCGCCTTGGGCTGGGCGAAAATCTGCCCGCCGATCTGCGCGCCGACGTTGCCCGCGTCCGCCCCGGAACGGGTCACCAGGATGCCGGCGGAAATGGCGACAAGAAGCGAGGGAATCTGGGAAACCAGCCCGTCGCCGATGGTCAGGACGCCATAGAGTTGCAGCGCCTCGCCCGCGCTGATGCCGTTTTGCGTGACGCCAATCAGGGTGCCGCCCAGGATGTTCACCACCGCCACGATGATGCCGGCGATGCTGTCGCCCTTGACGAACTTCATCGCCCCGTCCATCGCCCCGAACATCTGGCTTTCCTGCGCGACCTCCTGGCGGCGGCGCTGGGCTTCTTCCATGTCGATGGCGCCCGCCCTGAGATCGGCGTCGATGGACATCTGCTTGCCGGGCATGGCGTCCAGGGTGAAGCGCGCGCCGACTTCGGAAACCCGCTCCGCGCCCTTGGCGACCACCAGGAACTGGATGATGGTGAGAATGATGAACACCACCGCGCCGACGATGAAATTGCCGCCCACCGCGAACTCGCCGAAGGTGAAGATGATTTCCCCGGCATCGGCCTGGAGCAGGATGAGGCGAGTGGTGGCGATGTTGAGGCCGACGCGAAAGAGCGTGGTGAACAGCAGCATGGTGGGAAAGGAGGAAAAAGAGAGCGGCCCCTTCACGTACATGCTCATCATCAGCATGACGAAGGAAAGCGCCATGTTGGCGCCGATCAGGGTGTCGATCATCTGCGTCGGCAGCGGCACGATCATCAGCGTGATGACGGCGACGGTCAGCGCGACCAGGATCAGGTCGGTATGACGGGTGATCGCGCCCACCGTCCGGCGGGCGTTGGCAAGGAGCGCGGCGTTCATCGCGCCGCTCCGGCAAGATAGGCGTCCATCACGGTACAGGCTTCCTCATTTCTTCGCAGCCGCCAGAGCGCCCGCGCTTTCAGGAGCAACAAGACAGGGTTGGTTGCAGGGGAGGGAACAAAAGGCGGCGCGTCCAGAAGCGCCAGGGCTTCTTCGGCCTCGCCGTTTTCCAGGAGCGCCGCCGAAAGGCTCAGGTGAATCCCGGCGTCTTCCGGCAGGAAGGAGCGCAGCGCCCGGAAAAGACGCGCCGCCCGGTCGAAGAAGCCCAGGCGCAGGTAGAGAAAACCCAGCACCTTGAGACTGATGGCCTGCGTTTCTTCCAGTTCTTCCATATCAGGCGCTCACCAGCATGTTGACGTAATCGCGCAAAAGCTGCTCGTTTTCCATCAGCGGCCCCAGGTCGTCGCGGAGGAAACGGCGGACATGCGGGTTCTTGCTTTTTTGCAGGCGCTTCAGGCTCTCCCGCAGGTTCTTGCCCAGCACGTCGGGACGCAACAGGGCTTCGTCCTCGATAACCGGTTGCAGGCTGGCGAGAATGCGGCTTTGAAAGTTGTCCAGCCGATAGAGATCAGCCAGCCCCGTCTCCGGGGAAATCCCCGTCGCCAATGGCCGCGCCTGCGGCAGACGGGCTTCCAGGATGTCGGCGTCGAGCACCCCCTGCACGCCCAGATTGGGATTCATGATGCCGCGAGATTCGACGCTCATGTCTTCATGCCCTCATCTATTTGTCCTATTTCCTGACCAGTTCCACGCGCCGGTTCTGGGCGCGCGCGGCTTCGCTATCGTTGGTTTCCGGGATCAGGGGGCGGGTTTTGCCGTAGCCCCTGGCCGTCAGGCGCGAAGCCGTAACGCCCGCCTGGGTCAGGTAACGCGCCACCGAGGCGGCGCGGCGTTCCGACAGGCTCTGGTTGTAGGCGTCCGTTCCCCGCCCATCCGTATGACCGGCGATCTCGAACTTCCAGCCCGGATTGGCTTGGGCGAGTTTTACGACATCATCCAGCACCGCGCCGGATTCCGGGCGCAACACGTCGGAATCAAAGTCGAAATTGACGCCATAGAGTTGCGCCTTGCCGGTCTTGTCGATGGCTTCCTTCATCGCGTCAACCGGCGTTTTTTCCTTTTCCACGCTGACCGCGCAGGAAATGGGCAGGTCGACGCGGGTGAGCCGGAGCCGGAAAAATCCGTCCGCCTTGTCGCCCGGCTGGATTGCACGCAACATGGCCAGATGCGCCTCCCTGCCGGTGGGCGACAGGGTGATCACCCCCTGTTTCTGGCTACCGTCCTTGGCATAGGCGCGCGTGAAGCGAAACAGGTTGCCTTCCGCGCCGCCGTTCAAGTCGCCTTCCACGGAGCGAACCATGTGATTCCGGCCATTTCGTCCCGCGATCACATAACAGCCCTGCACCTGTCCCTCCCGCTGGTTGAGGATGATATAGGAAGCCCCATCCCTCCGCGCCTGGCTCATCGCGGCATCCGCTCCGGCCGGGACGATTTGATGCCCTTTGGGTGAATCGCTATAGCCCGCGATTTGATGCGTGGAATAAACGCCGCCAAAATTTTCGCGCAACCTGGCGGGCTGGTCAAAACGGCCATAGGCGTTGAAGTAACGAAACTCGTAGGCGCCGCTTTTGCCGCCTCCACGCAGGGTCAAACGGATATAGCGGGCGGAAATTTTTCGGTTGGCGGGAATGGAAAAATCAAAATTTTCGGCATGGAGGCCGCCATTGCGAGCGTATTTTTCCGGTATCTCATATGCCGCGACAGGCTGAAACCCGGTTTGTGGCGATTGGGATACCGCGAACTCCACCTTGCGCGGCGTGTTTATGCCTTGCTTTCCCCTGACGCGAAAATATTCGATCGTGGCGGGCGCCGCCAGTTCATAAATCAAGTCTACGTTTGCTCCGGGTGCGTCTGTCAAAAAAAGGGGACGCACACCGGAGGACGACACGACCGAATTGATGAGAGAGATTTGATCCCGCAGCAAGGCGGCGCCGTGCCCCGGCGTCGGGTTATCGCCCTGAACCCAGCCGTAGCCGCCGTTGTAGACGCTCGCCACATCCAGCAGGGGATGCTCCGTGGCGCTTTCCGCCTGGGACGGAACGGCCTTCTCCCTGCTTCCGGCGGCGGGCGCGGCGGGGGCAGGGGCAGCAAGGAAGACGGCAAGCGAGAACAGCAAGCCCCATGATTTTTTCATGACGGATTCCTTTTCAATCTTGTGGGGGATCGTAAAACCAACTCCGGTTTGGAACTTCGCCCGAAAGAGTCGGCGCGTCGCGCTCCCATAAACGTTTTGTCCTCTGTCATCTGTCCTCCAGCCTCAAAACCCGGCCGCCTTGGCGCTGTCGATCAAGAAGATCGCCTGGTTTTCCAGCGTTGCCGCCGTCATCGACGCCTGGCGCTGGCGGCTCATGAAGAGCAGGTGATCGCGATGCGCCCCGCAGGCGAGCGGAAAAGCGCGCGCGCGATCCGGGTGGCACAGGCGCAGGGCGGCAAGCAGGCGTTCCTCTTCAAAGGGCGGCAAGGGAACCGCCAGCGACATCATGATATCCGCTTTTTCCTCGCGGGTTTCCAGGCTCAGTTGCCCCAGCCCTTCCAGATTGAAGACCGCCGGGTTCGTCCTGGCCTTCCCTGGCAAACCGATTCGCTGCATGAACGCCTCCACGATGGTTTGGTGATCGGTCATTCTCATTCCTTTTGCGCCAGGAGCGCCTCGTCTTCGCGCGCGATGGCCAGATCGAGCGATTCCTGCGCCGCCGCGATGAACTTCATCCTTGCTTCGTCGCCCTCGAAAAAGAGCGGGCTGAAACCGCGGGAAGCGCCCAGGAATTCCTGCAAAAAGAGCACCTCGCGCTCGATGTCGGGCGCCTTGGCCTTGGCGAGCAGGCCGTCGATGTCGCGGGAAGCGAGATAATGGTTTTTCTTCATCCGCAGCACTTCCTGCAAGAGGGACATGGGCGTCCATTCGCCCTGGACGCCATGCACGCCGTGCCAGCGTTCGAGGAAGCGGACAAGGAGCGCGTGCGCGCC
>JAITRP010000164.1 GCA_031288305.1 Zoogloeaceae bacterium | reverse complement strand
GGTGAGACCCCGGCCTGAAGGCCGGGGTTTCGACCGTAGCCATTGGGGAGGGGATGCAAACCCCTTCCCAATGACGTTAGACCGGCAGCCCTGAAGGGCTGCCGCTAATTTCTTGCTCGAAAGCGATGATGAAGGTCGTTCCCTTGATACGCGCGCCGCGCATATAGGAATAGAGCGGCAACGCCCCCTCATGGGCAGACGAGAAACTGATTGCCGATGGGTAGAACGGGGCGTAGAGCGCCTTGTTTTTCACTTGGCCGCCAAGTGCCAGCATTGCCATCGCAACCCCTTCGGGCGTCTTGAAATCGCCTGGAATCGTCGATTCGACAAGAAATGGATATCCTCTATCGGCAAGTCTTTCCCTGTCGGGAAAGACGACAGGCATATCCGCCAGCGCGCTTGCGCTTGCCGCGGCCAGAACCGCCATCCATATCCATTTCATCGTAAAACCAACTCCGGTTTGAAACCCCGCCCGGAAGAACCGGCGCGAAGGTTGATCCCCCGGCCTGAAGGCCGGGGGGTCAATCCGTAGCCATCGGGGAGAGGAGAGAAACCCCTTCCCAATGACATTGGACCGGCAGCCCTGAAGGGCTGCCGCTAATTTCTTGCTTCCACGCATCGTTATCCTCCCCCGTCAGAAACCAGACCTGCATCGCCGTCCAAGCCGCCGGACGGAGCGCGCGCGACCGCCGGGAAAATGCGAATGCGAGCAACGAACGCTTGACAGTGAGAGTTATTATCATTTATCATAAGCGCCGTCTTTGTCCACGAAGGCATCGCCATGAATACCGTTCCTGCCGCCATTCCCCTGCCTTTTGCCGGTCCCGGCGAGCCTGTGCGGATTACCGGCATCGGGCATGGGCGCGATTTGGAAAAGCGGCTGGCGGCGATGGGGTTGACGCTGGGCAGCGAGCTTTGCCTGATGCAGCAGGAAGGCGGCAATCTGGTGGTGGCGGTGGGCAATACCCGTCTGGCGCTGGGGCACGGGCTGGCGCAAAAAATCCTGGTTACGCCGATTTGAGGCGGTCTTCGGTTTCATTCCAATCATCCGGGGGAGTATATGACAAATTTGCTGGAACACATGCGGGTCGGACGGCGCGGCGTTGTCGCCGGTTTTGCCAAGAGCGGGGGAAGGGGCGTCGATAACCGCGCCTACCGGCAGAAGCTCCTCTCCATGGGGCTGACGCGCGGCGTGGAATTTCAGGTGACGCGCCAGGCGCCGATGGGCGATCCGGTGGAAATCAGCGTGCGCGGCTTTTCTTTGAGCCTGCGCAAGGACGAGGCGGCGGCGCTGCTGGTGGAATGGGCGAACGATTCGACAAATGGGGCATCCTCATGAAAGATGATGACAAAAAGCGTCTGACCATTGCCCTCGTGGGCAATCCCAATTGCGGCAAGACCACCTTGTTCAACGCCCTGACGGGTTCCCGGCAGCGGGTGGGCAACTGGCCGGGCGTGACGGTGGAAAAAAAGACGGGCGTCTTCACGCACAAGGGATGTCGGGTGGATGTCGTCGATCTGCCGGGCGTGTATCTGCTTGATGCCGTGGGCGGCGTCGCGCAGGATGAGGAGGTGGCGCGGCAATACGTGCTGGCGCAGGAAGCCGACCTGATCGTCAATATCCTCGACGCCTCCAATCTGGAGCGCAACCTGTACCTGACCACGCAGTTGCTGGAAATGCGCGTGCCGCTGGCGCTGGCGCTGAACATGGGGGACGCGGCAAGGGACAAGGGCGTCATGATCGACGCGGCGGCGCTCGCGAAGGCGCTGGGCTGTCCGGCGCTCTCGCTCGTCGCTTCCAGGAACCAGGGCGTGGACGCCTTGAAGGATTTCCTGGTCGACAAGGAAAACTTTGTCATACCGGAGGCTCGTCCCAACTATCCTCCGGCGGTCGAGGCGGCGATCGACGATGTGCGGGCGCATATCGCGCAGCAGGCCGCGCACAGGGCGGACGCGCGCTGGCTGGCCCTGAAGGCGCTGGAGGGCGACCCGCGGGCGATGGCGCTGGCGGCGGCTTGCGGCGCGGCGCCGCAAACCCTGCGCGCGAGCCTGGAAAAGGAACTGGACGATGAACTCGACGTCATCACCGCGGACGCCCGTTATGGATTCATCGGCGAGGTTGCGCGCGCCGTCGTGACGCGCGAGGCGCGCGCGCGCCGCACGCTCTCCGACCGCATCGATCAGGTGGCGCTGAACCGGGCGCTGGGCATTCCCGTTTTCCTCGCCATGATGTATCTGATGTTCCTGTTCACCATCAACCTGGGCGGGGCATTTGTCGACTTTTTCGATCAACTGGCCGAGGCGGTTTTCGTTGGCGGCCTTGGCGCGCTGCTGGAAGGCATGGGCGCGCCGGTCTGGCTGAACGTGCTGCTGGCGAAAGGTCTGGGCGGCGGCATCCAGACAGTGGCGAGCTTCATTCCCATCATCGGCTTTCTCTTCATTTTCCTTTCCTTCCTGGAAGATTCCGGCTACATGGCGCGCGCGGCCTTCGTCATGGATCGCTGCATGCGCTTCATCGGACTGCCGGGAAAATCCTTCGTGCCGCTGATCGTCGGTTTTGGCTGCAACGTGCCCGCCGTCATGGCCAGCCGGACGCTGGAGAGCGAACGCGACCGCATGATGACCATCGCCATGGCGCCCTTCATGTCCTGCGGCGCGCGCCTGCCGGTATATGCCCTGTTCGCCGTGGCCTTTTTCCCCTCCGGCGGGCAGAACATGGTCTTCCTGCTTTACCTGATCGGCATATTCGCCGCCATCCTCACCGGACTGGCGCTAAAGCACACGCTCCTGCCGGGGCAGGGGACGCCCTTTGTCATGGAATTGCCGCCCTACCATCTGCCGACGGCGAAAGGCGTGTTTCTCCATGCCTGGAACCGGCTGAAAGGCTTCATTTTCAAGGCGGGCAAAATCATCGTGCCGATGGTGCTGGCGCTCAATATCCTGAACGCGGCGGGCACGGACGGCAGTTTCGGCCATGAGGACAGCGAGGAATCCGCGCTTTCCGCCATCGGGCGCGGCATCGCCCCTGCCTTTGCGCCCATTGGCCTCAAAGAGGAAAACTGGCCTGCCGCCGTCGGCATCTTCACTGGCGTGCTGGCAAAAGAAGCCGTGGTCGGCACCTTGAACGCCCTCTATCTCCAGGTCGCCAAGGACGAGGCCGAAGCGGCCGAAGCCCAGGAGGAGGAAGCCTTCGATTTCTGGAAGGCCGTATCGGACGCCGCCGCCACCGTGCCGCAAAACCTGGCGGAAATTCCCGGCGCCTTGCTGGACCCCCTGGGGATGGGCGTGGGCGAAACCGAAGACGTAGAGGCCGCCGCCGAGGAACAGGGAGTGGATGTGGTCACCTATGGCGCGCTCACCAAACTTTTCGGCAGCGCCGCCGCCGCTTTTGCCTACCAGGTGCTGATCCTGCTCTACTTCCCCTGCGTTGCCGTGATGGGCGCGGTGCGCCAGGAAATCGGCCTGCGCTGGAGCCTGTTCATGGCGCTGTGGTGCACTGTCTTTGGCTACAGCGCGGCGGTCATCTGCTATCAGGCGCTCACCTTCGCCGAACATCCGGCAAGTTCGCTCACCTGGTGCATCGGCATGCTGGGAATCATGGCGCTGACGCTCCTGGGCATGGGACGGCACGGCAGACGCCGGCAACTGCAATTGCGGATGGTCGGCGCGGCATGACCCCCAGCGCCCTGCGCGCCTACCTGCGCCACAGCGGGCCGGCCAGTCTTTCCACCCTGACCGCCCACTTCGGCGCGGATGTCGATCTCCTCCAGGATCTGCTCGCCTATTGGCGAAAAAAGGGACGGATCCTGGAAAATGTCCGGAATTGCGGCAAAACCTGCGCGCAATGCGCGCAGGGCGCGGTTTTTTATCAATGGCGGGAGCAGAAGACAGAAGGCGCGCTTTGTGAATCGGGAGCCATGCGATGAAGAAGGCGATTTTCCCCATGACTGAAGTTGCCAAGACGCGCGGGATCTTGCGCGCCCTGGGTATTGTTCCTTATCCTGACAAAATCCCGGTGGTCCAGAACCTGCGCGCGGTTTCGTTTCTTGCGTATGGCATGAATCCGTCTGCTTCGGGCATGGATTGATGACGCGAACGATACTTGTCCTGTTGCTGGCTTCATGGACCGTCGCCTGCAACCCAACCGGCTCCCGGAGCATCCAAATGGCTGACTTGCCCAGGGCTGCAACATTAAAAGAACAACTTGCCTTCGAGGGAGCCTACGAAAAGGACAAGCTGCCGCCGCTTGATCCGGAATTGGATCAACTCTTCAAACGCGCGGTCTGGATTTACAAACAGAACCGCTTGAAGGATGACCCGGAAGAATACGCGAAAGCCGAGCGGCTGTACCGTATTGCCGCCGCGCATGGGCATTACAGGGCAATGAACAACCTGACGAACTTCATTCTCCAGGGCCGGAGCGTGGCCACCGGCAATGTCGATCTCGTGGTCGACATGACGGAAGACCTGATCCAGCGCGGCATTCCAGTTGGCTACTTCAACATGGGTGTGTTGCTCGACAGGGGTTACGGCGTCAAACCGGATGAGCGAGCGGCTCTACAATACTTCCGCAAAGCAGCAGATTTGGGCAACCCTGAAGCGCAATATTATGTAGGAAGCAAATTACGAGAACTGACGCTTGCCAATCCTGTGCCGTTTGAAATAGGAAACAAAATGCTAAGATATGCCGCCGAACAAGGCCACGCTCAAGCGGCAGTTGAGGCGGCAACCAATTTGAAAGTAAATACGCGTTACCCTGATGCCGTCAAATATTATCAACTCGCCGTGAAAGCCGGCAGCTCGCAGGCGGCATACAAATTAAGCGTGAGTTTTCTCTGCACCGACCCTACCAATTGGCTTCATTATCTGGCATTGGAAAAAGACGAAGAACGCTCCCGCCGCTATAAAGTCATCTCGGACATTCTCGAAGGTTACGACTATCTCGGTACCACGGTTGAAGAGATTGACAGGATTGTACCCTTGCCCCCCGCCAAACTCCCTCCCTGGGATGGGCAGCTTGAATGGGTACAACACTGGAACGCAAACGTCCCGCCCCGCATCCCGGATGAGGAGCGCATCGCCGAACTGGCAAAGGCCAAGGGACTTGATCCTACCACCGGACGGCCATTGAAGAATTTATCAGGTACGGAGTAACATGCGGCGGTTTTATGTCCTGTTTTTGCTTCTGATGGTTGCCTGTGACAGCCGGGGTACAACGGGCATACCTCCTGACCTTCCTGAAATTCCTGCTTCACTGGAAAAACAACTGGCGTTTACCTGCGCTTACGAAAAAGACAAGCTGCCGCCGCTCGATCCGGAATTGGATCAACTCTTCAAACGCGCGGTCTGGATTTACAAACAGAACCGCTTGAAGAATGATCCGGAAGAATACGCGAAGGCCGAGCGGTTGTACCGTATTGCCGCCGCGCACGGGCATTACAAGGCGATAAATAACCTGACGAACTTCATTCTCCAGGGCTGGAGCGTGGCCACCGGCAATGTCGATCTCGTGGTCGACATGACGGAAGACCTGATCCAGCGCGGCATTCCGGTCGGCTACTTCAACATGGGCGTGTTGCTCGACAGGGGTTACGGCGTCAAACCGGACGAGAAAGCGGCTCTGCAATATTTCCGCAAAGCCGCTGATCTTGGAAATCCGGAAGCACAATACTATGTGGGAAGCCAACTGTCCAGTTTAACCGCCGCCAATCCCATCCCGTATGAAATTGGAAATAAAATGATTCAGTGCGCTGGAGAACAAGGCCATGCCAAAGCTGCGAGCGAAACAGGAGCATATTTCATGGACATTGATATACGCCCCGCCGAAGCCCTCAAATATTACCACTTGGCAACCAAGGCGGGCAGTTCGACAGCGGCGTTCGTATTATATGAGCAATTTCTGGCCGAACCACCCAATACCGAATTAGGTTTAATTAGGGATGAAGAACGCTCCCGCCGCTATGATGCAATCCGCCATATATTACACGGCTACGACTACCTTGGCGCCACGGTTGACGAGATTGACAGGATTGTACCCTTGCCCCCCGCCAAACTCCCTCCCTGGGATGGGCAGCTTGAATGGGTGCAACGCTGGAACGCAAACGTCCCGCCCCGCATCCCGGATGAGGAGCGCATCGCCGAACTGGCAAAAGCCAAGGGGCTTGACCCTGCCACCGGGCGGCCAGTACGAGAAACGCCATGAAGACCGGGGCGTACAGCGCGCGATCAGCCAGCGTTTGCACGCGCCTGCGAAAAAGACCGCCCGCCCGATCCAGGCCCGGAACTGGAATTGCTGTTCCAGCATGCCCGACGGATGTAAAAGAAGAACCTGTTGGGGAATGATCGTTCAAAATACCCCGCAGGCGGAACGCCTGTACCGGATAGCCGCCGCGCATGGTCGAGTACGCCAGCAGGCGCTGGCTATGCCTTTGGCCTGAAATCGAAGAAAGGAGAAAGAGCAAAAATGAACACGACAAGCCATGACCTGACCCCCTGGCAGCACCCGCACCATTTTCTCGACCGCCGCGACCAGCAACGCCAGCGGCGCACGCAATGGGTGGTGGGGCTGACCTTCGTCACCATGCTGGCGGAAATCGCCTGCGGCTACCTGACCGGTTCCATGGCCCTGCTGGCGGACGGCTGGCACATGAGCACCCACGCCGCCGCGCTGGGACTGACGGTGTTCGCCTACCGCTATGCCCGCCTGCACTCCGGCAACGCCCGCTTCACCTTCGGCACCGGCAAGGTGGGCGCGCTGGGCGGCTACACCAGCGCCCTGTTGCTGGCGCTGGTGGCGGCGCTGATGATTGGGGAATCCATCTCCCGCCTTTACCGCCCCATCGCCATCGCCTACGGCGAAGCCCTGGGCGTGACCATTGTCGGCCTCCTGGTCAACGCCGTTTCCGCCTGGCTGCTGCATGAGCATGAGGGCGGACACGACCGCCGCCACAGCCGCGCGCACGGGCGCCAGCATGATGAACACGAACATGCGGAACATGAGGGTGAGCGCGGCGGGCGGGATCACAACCTGCAAGGCGCGTTCCTGCACGTCATCGCCGATCTGATGACCTCCGTGCTCGCCGTCGTCGCCCTGCTGGGCGGTCAATATCTGGGCTGGGCGAAACTCGACCCGCTCATGGGCATCGTCGGCGCAATCGTCATTCTCGTCTGGGCGCGAGGCTTGTTGAAGGACACCAGCCGCACCTTGCTGGACGCGGAAGAACACGAGGAACTCGCCAGGAAAATCACCGCCGCCATCGAGTCCCTGCCCGATCACAAGGTGGTGGATCTGCACATCTGGCGCCTGAGCGCCACCGCGCAAGGCTGCATCGTCTCCATCGTAAGCCACCACCCGCAAGCCATCCCAACCTACAAATCCCTGATCGCCGCCTTCCCTGGCATCGGTCACGTCACGGTGGAAGTAAACCAGTGCGCGTGCGAACAGGCGTTGTGATCGGAAGACAGAAGACGCGTGTCATCCCCTCTCCCCTTGCGGTGTTCAGACCGGAGACATAAGTAACAGTCGTGCCAAGACATGGGTAACACTTTCCCTACTGCAAATGACCGGGGGGAAGAGATGTCGTGGAAGGAAGTTACTGCGGTGGAGAAGAGAGCGGAATTCGTGTTGCTGGCGAGCAAGGAAGGAAGCAACATGAGCGCGTTGTG
>JAITRP010000161.1 GCA_031288305.1 Zoogloeaceae bacterium | reverse complement strand
CGCGCTGTTTTAGCCGGTTTGATGGTGATTTTGAACGGGTTTGAAATGACTTGAAAACAAGCTATTGGAGGCAGGGATCGGAGTCGAACCGACGTAGACGGCTTTGCAGGCCGCTGCATAACCACTTTGCTACCCTGCCACTTACGAACCTGGCACTCCGGGTTTTTTGGAGCGGGAGAAGGGTCTCGAACCCTCGACCTCAACCTTGGCAAGGTTGCGCTCTACCAACTGAGCTACTGCCGCGTAAATGAAAATACAATACGCAAAACAAAAACATTGGCGGAGTGGACGGGACTCGAACCCGCGACCCCCGGCGTGACAGGCCGGTATTCTAACCAACTGAACTACCACTCCGCAACATCCATACGCTACGAGCCAGCCGCAAAAGACTGGCGTCCCCACGGGGAGTCGAACCCCGGTTATCGCCGTGAAAGGGCGGTGTCCTGGGCCTCTAGACGATGGGGACCCGGCACGATTCTGCTGCAAGATTCCTTTGCTCGCTGGTGGAGGTAAGCGGGATCGAACCGCTGACCTCTTGCATGCCATGCAAGCGCTCTCCCAGCTGAGCTATACCCCCCGGCGCAAAAGAAGGGCGCATTATAGGGATCAGCCGGATGCTTGTAAACCCTGTTTTTCAGTTTTTTCGGGATGGGGAAGACAAAAAATCCGCCGCGCCTTTTTTGGGGAAGTCGCGGCGAACGGGATAAAGGTTGCACGGATATGTCAGGCAGAGAGCGCGCTGCGCGCTGCGTTGGCGTTTTGCGTCAATACCGGTCCCGCGTCCTGACGGGCGGCGTCGGCGTCATTCTGACGGCTGTCTTCTTGCTGCGCCGCGCGTTCCACTTCCCGCCGGAGCGCGTTGCCGGCTTCCGGCGTTGCGGCTTGGGCGGCATTGGGCATATTCGGCGCGTTGGGCGTATTTATCGTCTCCGCCGGGGCGTTCGCGTTCGAGAGGGCGGTTGGGGTAACGGGAACCGCCGCCGCTGCCTGCGTCGCGCCCTGGCCGACCACCGCCGCAGGCGTGTTGACGAGCGTTGCCGCGGCGAGCGCCGGAGTTACGGGCGGCGTTACGCTACCTGGTTCCGTGCCAACGGGACGCTCCGTGCCAACGGGACGCTCCACGGCGAGCGGATTTTGCGCGGCGTTCTGTTGTGTGCTTGCCGCAGCCGCCTGTTCCGCCGCCAGGCGGGTTTGCCCTTCGACACTGATATTTACACGTGTGCTGGCCGGCGGAGCCTGGAGGGCGGCTTCCTTGTTTTCCGCAAGCGCGTTGCCTTGTCCGATACTGGAAAGCAGGCCATTGCTGGCCGGTGTTTGCAGTTCCATACGTGGGATGTCCATGATGCAAATCCAGAAAAGAAAAGTGGTTCGGATGTCCTTATGATAGCCCAACGGCAGGCTTTTGCAATCGGGGAGAACGGAGAATGTAGCGAGCTTTGTATCTGTCTGCCTTTTTCATGGAACGATGGTTGTCCGTCCATCAAAGGACGCCGACATCGGCAACCTTGATGGCGTTTGCTCCGGCATTGTTCATTCAACACGGCAACCGTAACGCTTCCGGTCTCTGTCGGGATGCGGGTGTTGCGCGTCGCGGATACAGGGGTCGTTCGGGTCGACCTGGCATTCGGCTTCTATTTCCGCGGGCCAGACGGGAATCTTGCTGGTCTTGATGGCGAGCCAGCGCCCCAGGGCGCAGGCGAAGGTGAAGGGCGACATCAGCCAGCCAGCCACGATGAACTGGTAGTTGTTTCTCATCATGTACCAAAAGCCGAACCAGAAACTTTCCTTCTTGTCGGCGATGTCCACGGTATGCACCACCTTGTCGAGCAGCTTTTCGGGGCCTTCTTCCATGTACTGACGGACGAACTCCCATTGCCGGAAAAGATGCGGGCCGATTTCAGTGCTGTACTCCGGCAGCGCGAAGGTCTCCAGCACGGTCACGCCGTCCTCGGCCAGACGGTGCCCGTGAATGTCCAGCCAGCCCGTCTGCCCCGGACTCACGGTGAAATAGAGCTTGTCCCAGGATTCGCTCATCACCGTCCCGTCCACCCGAAAAACATGCGCCATCCGCGTCTTGCGGTTGAAACGCATCGGATAATGCGTGTAACGGAAAATCTCCTTGGAAAGCGCGTGAAAGAATAACCAGAAAGCGGGTATTGCCATGACAGACAGCACCACAGGCGCCATTATAAATTTCAGGTGTTCCTGTTCTGAAAGATCAGGCCATTTCTGCATTACAGCAAAGGCGGCGACAAGCGGAATGCCAAGAGCTACCGCGCTGAAGGAGAGCATAACCAGAGTCAAGAACCCCTTGTCGTCATAATACATGTCGCAGAATTCCAGATAGGTCGAGTTCATCTTGATGGTCGCCATCCAGTCGGTCGCAAAGTCCGTGGGCACAGGCTTACTGGGCGACAGATGCTGCTCCGTCTCTTGTTTGGTGAGTGGGCGATTGACCGGGAGGGGGTCGGTGAGGCCGAGGTAATTCATGACGTTTACTCCTTCTTTGGCTCCGGCTCCTTCTTCGGTTCCGGTTCCTTCGGAAGTATCGCCTGCAAGGCGTTCATTTCATCTTGCAGCGTCAATGTAGATGGAAGATTTTACCCTCGTCGCGCCGCGACCACGCCCTTGATTTCGTGGATCAGGTCCAGCGTGCGTTGCAATTGCGTGAGGTTTTTGACTTCCACCGTAAAAACCATGCGCGCCTTGCCTTGCCGGGATTGGGTATTGACGTCCGTGACATTGATTTTGCCCTTGGCGAAAATTTCGGAGATGTCGCGCAGCAATCCCTGGCGATCGTGGGCGTCCACGATGATGTCGGCGGCAAACAGTCCTGCCGTTTCCGCGTTGCCCCATTCGGTTTCGATGACGCGCTCGGGATGCCGGGCGGCCAGATGCTGGAAATTGGGGCAATCGACGCGATGAATGGAAACGCCCTTGCCGCGCGTGACGAAGCCCTCGATGGCGTCCGGCGGCGCGGGTTTGCAGCAGCGGGCAAGCTGGGTGAGCAGGCGATCCACGCCAACAATCAATATGCCTTTGGGTTCCTCCGCCGGACGGCGCACGGCAACCGCCATTTCCGGCGTCGCCCCGGCGGGCGGTTCGCCGCGCGCGCTGGCCTGGAACTGGCGCAGGTTGAGTTCATTGCGGGCGGCGGCGATGAACAGATCGTCGGCCTTGGCAAATCCCAGACGCTTGGCGATTTCCTCGACATTGGCCACACCCTGTCCCAGACGCTGCAATTCGCGGGCAATCAGCGCCTTGCCTTCGCCCAGGGTTTCTTCCAGCGCCTGGCTGGCAAACCATTGCCGCACTTTTACGCGGGCATTCTTGGTACACAGGTAGTTGTTGGCGGTGCTCAGCCAGTCGCGCGATGGGCCGCCCTGTTTGGCGGTGACGATTTCAACGCGCTGGCCGGTTTTCAGCACCGTATTCAGCGGCGACAACGCGCCGTCGATTTTCGCGCCCCGGCAACGATGCCCCAGATCGGAATGCACGCGATAGGCGAAATCCAGCGGCGTCGCGCCGTGCGGCAGGTCGATGACGCGCCCCTGCGGCGTGAGGACGTAAACGGTCTCATCCAGCGCGGCCTTCTTGTAGTGGCGCACCCAGTCGGAACTGTCGGCCACTTCCTCCTTCCAGGTGAGCAGTTGGCGCAGCCAGGCAATCTTGGCGTCGTAGCCGCCGCTCGCGCCCTGTTGCCCGCCTTCCTTGTAGCGCCAGTGCGCGGCTACGCCCAGTTCGGCGTGACGATGCATCTCCCAGGTGCGAATCTGCACCTCCAGCGAACGCCCGTCCGGACAACGCACGGCGGTATGCAGCGAACGGTAGTCGTTGCTCTTGGGATTGGAGATGTAATCGTCAAATTCCTTGGAAATGGGCGTCCACAGGTTATGCACTATGCCCAGCGCGGTGTAGCAATCCTTGACGCTGTCGACGATGACGCGCAGGGCGCGAACGTCATAGACATCGGTGAATGCCAGGTTCTTTTTGCGCATCTTGTTCCAGATGCTGTAAATGTGCTTGGGACGCCCATAGACTTCCGCCGCGATGCCCAGTTCCGCCAGTTCGCGCTTGACCCGCTCGATGGCGGCGGCGATGAACTGTTCGCGCTCCAGCCGGGTTTCATCGAGCATCTTGGCGATTTTCTTGTAGGTGTCGGGATGAAGAAAACGAAAGGAAAGGTCTTCCAGTTCCCATTTGAGTTCCCACACGCCCAAGCGATTGGCGAGCGGCGAATAGAGTTCCAGCGTCTCGCGCGCGACTTCAACGCGCAGGTCGCCAGGATGCGCCGCGTAATGGCGCAAGGTCTGGGTGCGCGAAGCCAGACGCAGCAGCACCACGCGAATATCCTCGACCATCGCCAACAGCATCTTGCGGAGAATTTCAACCTGGGCGCGGGTTTCCTGCGTGTTCTTGCCGCCGACTCTATCGGCAGCGGCGAAACCGCGGGTGATGGGACGCAGGCGGTTCAGGTTGGACATGCCGCGCACCAGACGGGCGACATCCGCGCCAAAGCGCGCTTCCAGCGTTTCGGCAGCGCGTTCGTCGCGGGCAGGAACGGCAAAGAGCAGGGCGGCAATACGCGAATCGGCATCCAGTTTCAGCCCCGCAATGATGAGCGCAATGCCCAGCGCGTGCGACCAAATGCCTTCGCCGCTCCCCAGATTCGCTTCGGCGTAAATCCTGCGGGCAAAGTCCAGCGCATCCGCCAGCCGATCGGATTCACGCGCTTCCAGCGCATCCGCGAGAAGATGCGGGGAATGCGGGTCTTCCCCCTGCGCGGCAATGGAATGCACGACGGAAACCATGATCGAATGTCAGACAGATAGAATAAAAGCCTAGAGTATAAAGCAGAAGACAGAAGACAGAGGACAGAGGACAGAGGACAGAGGACAGAACGGCGCTGCGCGCCTTTGTAGTCTGTACGCTGCGGGAGCCTGCGGAGCGCGGTATGCCCAACGCGCGCCCGCGGACTACTGGGTACAGACCACAAAGCGGGCGCGGCGAGCGCTCTGTCTTTTGTCCTTTGTCCTCAGTCTTCTGATCACAGTATGCTTTCCCGCGTGATGCCGCCGCGTTTCAAGAGGTTGCGCAGGTATTCCAGGCTTTCCATCTGAATCTGGCGTACCCGTTCGTGGGTGAGATCGAGGTCGCTGGCGATGCGATCCAGGGTTGCGATTTCGCGGCCATTCAATCCATAGCGCCGTTCAATGACTTGCAGTTGGCGTTCGGTCAATTGCCCCAGCCACTCCTGGATGAGCAGATGGGTTTCATTGTGCTGCAAAACCGTTTCCGGATTGGCGCCGCTTTCGTCGGCGATGAAGTCGACTACGGAGTGCGTGGGATCGATTTCCAGCGGCGCGTCCAGCGAGGAGATATGCTCATTCAGATAAAGAATGCGCCGGATGGCGGCGGGCGTCTTGTCCAGAAGATGCGCTACCTGTTCGATGGCGCGCTCGCGCGAGGCTTCCGATTCCAGGCGCCGCATGGCGCGCAATACCGTGTTGATCTCTTTTGCCACATGCACCGGCAAGCGTATGGTGCGCGCCTGGTTCATGATGCCGCGCTCTATGGATTGCCGTATCCACCAGGTCGCGTAGGTGGAAAAACGAAAACCGCGATCCGGATCGAATTTTTCCAGCGCGTGCATCAGCCCCAGATTGCCTTCTTCCACCAGATCCAGCAAAGGGATGCCCCGGTTCAGGTAGTGTTTGGCGATATTGACCACCAGACGCAGATTGTGCTCAATCATTTTCTGCCGCGCCGCAAAATCCCCGGCGTGTGCCTTGCGAACGGTTTCCAGTTCCTCTTTTAGCCCCAACAGCGGCTTGCCGCCAATCTGGTTGAGATAAAGACGGGTTACATCCTCGAACAGATCCGCCGCTTCTTCCTCCGCATCCGGCGCGTTCCCTTTCGCCTCTTCGCCCGTCCTTTCTTCCGCTTCTTCCCCATCCGGCAGCGACAACGCCGCGCTTTCCTCGTCGCCGCCGTCTCCTGCGCCACCTTCCAGAAGATCGTCGTCTGGATCGTTCATTTTTTCGGCAGATAATTGAGCGGCTCTACCGGGTCTCCGTTACGGCGAACTTCAAAATGCAGCTTGACGGTCGCGCTGTCCGTCTTGCCCATTTCGGCAATTTTCTGTCCCCGCTTCACTTCCTGCTGTTCCTTCACCAGGATTTTCTGATTGTGGGCGTAGGCGGTGAGAAAATTGCCGCTGTGCTTGACGATGACCAGATTGCCATAGCCGCGAAGACCGCTGCCGGTATACACCACCTTGCCATCCGCGGCCGCCAGCACCGGATCGCCCGCCTTGCCGGCAATGTCGATGCCCTTGCTTTCCGTATTGTAATTGCCCACCACCTTGCCATTGGCTGGCCATGCCCAGGCCAGCGCGCCAGACGCGGGCGCGGCGGCGGTCACGGTCACCACGGGCGCGCTGGCGGTCGCCGTCGTGGCGGGCGCGGGGGATTCCGCGGACTTTTGCATGCTGGCGTAGAGCGCGTCCGAATACGGTTCCTTATTTACACGCGGCTCGCGTTTGAAGGTGGGCGTGTTGGCGGCTGACGGCGGCGGAGCGCCATCCAGGGGGCGTTGCTCGATACTCGCGCCCGCAATCACCGGCGCGGTCGTGGCGGTGGCCGCTCCTTCCGGCGGATGTATGCGCAAGACCTGGCCAATGCTGATGGTATAAGGGTCGGTGATGTAGTTCCAGGCCGCGATGTCGCGGTAATCCTGTCCGTTTTCCAGCGCGATGCTGTAGAGGGTATCCCCCTTCTTGACCGTGTAATAACCTGGACCAGTCGCTTGCGGCCTGACCGCTTGCGACATGCTGTGCCCATAGGTTGAATGATCGACGACCGGCGCGGGCGTGGGGCTGACGCAACCCGCAAGCGTGACGGCAATCAGCGCGGACAGAGGGGCGGAAATAGGGGAGATTTTCATTCGACACCTGTCAATAAAGGAACAAAACGGACAGATTCCAGCCGCGTTTCGGAAAATCCCTGCGGCGTTCTCTGAATTCGGCAAAGATACTGTTCATCTCCCCCGACTGGCAAGAGCAAAACGCCATTCATTGCCAATTGGCGCAATAATTCCTGCGGCACGGCGAGCGCGGCTGCGGCGGCGACAATGCAATCGAACGGCGCGGCCTCCGGCCATCCCAGATTGCCGTCGGCGTGCTTGAAATGCGCCTTGACCTTCGGTATCTGCGCCAGATTCCCGCGCGCCCGGACAAGCAATGGACGAATGCGTTCCACGGCGTAGACATCGTGGCCAAGATGTCCCAGAAGCGCCGTCTGATAACCGCAGCCCGCGCCGATTTCCAGCGTTTTCCTGCCGTCGCCCTTATGGCTTTCACAGAGGATTTCCAGCATGCGCGCTACGATATAAGGTTGGGAGATGGTCTGGGAAAAGCCCAGCGGCAGTGCCGTATCCTCATAGGCGCGCGAGGCCAAGGCTTCTTCCACGAAAATGTGTCGCGGAATGGCCGCCATCGCCGCCAATACCGACTCGTTGCGGACGCCCTGCGCGCGCAGACGCTCCACCATGCGCGCGCGCGTCCGCTGCGAAGTCATGCCAATGCCGGTAAGCGCCAGGGAAGCGTTCATGCCAGCCAGGCGCGGATGCGAGAGAGTTGTTGCTGGTGGGTGAGGTCAATCTGCAAGGGGGTGATGGAGACGAAATTCGTCGCCACCGCGTGAAAATCCGTGCCTTCGCCCGCGTCCTGCGCCATACCCGCCGCGCCTACCCAATACATGTTTTCGTCGCGCGGCGAAGTGACCCGGATGACCGGCTCCGCCTTGTGGCGCTTGCCCAGGCGGGTGACCGCCAGACCTGCCAGTTGCGCGTGGGGAATATCCGGCACATTGACGTTCAGCAGCACCGGCTCCGGAATCGGCGCGCGAATGAAGCGTTCCGCCAGTTGCCGCGCGATTTTGCCCGCCGTTGAAAAATGGTTGACTTCCTTGCTGGCGACCGAAATGGCCAAAGAGGGAATGCCCAGCAAATAACCTTCCGTTGCCGCCGCAACCGTGCCGGAATAGAGGGTGTCATCCCCCATGTTGGCGCCGTGATTGATGCCGGAAATCACCATGTCCGGCAATTGCTCCAACATGCCGGTTACCGCCAGATGCACACAGTCGGTAGGCGTGCCATTGACAAAGTAAAATCCGTTGTGCGCCTGATGCAGGGAAAGCGGACGATCCAGCGTCAGGGAATTGCTGGCGCCGGAACGGTCCCGCTCCGGCGCCACCACGATGATTTCTCCCAAGCCTTGCAAGGATTCCGCCAAACAGGCAATGCCAGGAGCGAAATAACCATCATCATTGCAAAGGAGAATTCTCATCAAATCGGCACATCAAATTGAAAAAACAACGATTTGATTAAACCTTGATATCCGCCAGCGTACCACCGCCAGCCAGCCAGGATTCCACCCATCTCGGCTTGCGGCCGCGACCAGACCACGTTTCCGTGGAATTCTGAGGATGGCGATACCTGATTTCCGCCGTGCCGCGTTTGCCGACGCGACGAACGGGAAGTTCAGACAGAACGTCACTCAAGGAGAAACCGCGCGCATGCGCCAGTTCTTCCAATTCACGACGAACTTTCACGCGTTCAGCCGCTTCACGACGTTTGATTTCCCGGGGGACTTCACGCAAAAGCGTTTTCAGGTCAACCAGACTGAGATTTGAAATATCCATAACAACTCCTTTTGTCAAAAAAAAAGCAGTGCAAGTCTATAAAAACTTCCGATGCTTTGCAAGTCCTCATGCCTTTTCTTTTCCATGGCCGCGTGTCTGCTTGAGGCATTCCGGAAAATCCCGCTCCGGTTACGGAGGGCGAAGGCGCGCCGCGTCGCCTGGTCTTCTGTCCTTTGCTCCCCGCTTTTCCTCTACAATGTCTTTCCTGTTTTTTTTGCTCATGAAATCATGGATACCAGCACAACGCCCAATGTTGATGTTGCCGCCCTCGACGACACGCATCTAGTCCGTTTTTTGCGCAGCATCATGGATTTGTCGAACCCCGAATTCTACCTGCAGGTTCTGGTGATCCTGGCCTGTCTGGGCGTCGCCTGGTATCTCGCGCGCTGCCTGCGCCAGCGGTTTGCCCGCGCGCAGGATCACATGGGATTGTTGCAGGCGGTGGCGGAACAGACCTTTCCCATCCTCGCCATGTTGTTGTTGAGCATCGTCAAAGGCTTGTGGCAAAGCCGCTTTTCGGCGCATCTGCATCTATTGGATCTTTGCGTTCCGTTGTTGTTGTCGCTCACGGTGGTGCGCGCCCTGCGCCACATGTTGCAGCGCAGTTTTCCCCATTCCCGCTGGCAGGGCAGCATCAGCAGGATATTTTCCACTCTGGTCTGGGTGTGGCTCGCGCTTTTTCTTTCCGGCATCGCGCCGGAGATCATTCACGCGCTGGAGGCTGTAGGCTTTTCCATTGGCGCGCAGCGGATCGATTTGTGGATGGTGCTCAATGGCCTGGTGGTCATTGCCCTGACCCTGCTGTTTTCGCTTTGGGCTGCCAGTCTGGTGGAAAATCGTCTGCTGGGCGTGACGGAAATCGACGCTTCCTTGCGTATCGTGCTGGCGCGCATGAGCAAGGCGTTGCTTGTGCTTTTTGCCGTGTTCCTGAGTTTTTCCCTGATCGGGCTGGACATTACCGCGCTTTCGGTATTTACCGGCGCATTGGGCGTGGGACTGGGTATGGGACTGCAAAAAATCGCCAGCAACTATGTTTCCGGCTTCATCATCTTGCTGGATCGATCCATTCGCCTGGGGAACATCGTCCAGATCGACGCCCAGACAGGCGGCACGGTCACGCAAATCACCACGCGCTATACCGTGCTGCGCAATCTGGTGGGGCTGGAATTCATCGTGCCCAATGAGGCGCTGGTCGCCAATATCGTGCAAAACCAGACTTTTTCTGATTCCCGCACGCGGGTGGCAACGGGTGTTTCCGTCGCCTATTCCAGCGATCTGGAAAAAGTCCTGCCGCTCATGGAAAGCATTGCCCGCGCCCAACCGCGTGTGCTGATCGATCCCGAACCGCGCGCGACGATCATCCGCTTCGCCGATAGCGGCATCGATCTGGAACTCGGCTTCTGGATTGGCGACCCGGAAAACGGCGCCAGCGTTCTGCGTTCGCAAATCAATCTGGAAATCTGGCGGCGCTTCCGCGCGGAGGGTATAGAAATCCCCTTCCCGCAACGCGAAGTGCGTCTGTTGAAGGAGTAAGGGAGCATCAAGAAAAGCGCGCCAAAAAGGGAAAGTAAAACCGCCGCTTTTTGACGCGTTCTGAACGGGCAGGGCAGGGCGGTTGTGCGGATGGAAAAAAGCAACCCCTCTGCTTTTTGCCGCTTTCTTCCCTACCAGCTTTTTCCCAGCCCCAATTGGTTCAGCACCTCATGGCGCAGATTGGCGAGCGCGGCGTCGCCGCGATGGCGGGGGTAGGGGCGATCAACAAAGATTTCGGAGACGATGCGCGCCGGGCGCGGACTGAAGATGATCACCCGCTGGGCAAGGAACAGGGCTTCCTCGATGTCGTGCGTGACCAGCAGCACGGAAAAGCCGTTCCTTTGCCAGAGCGACAGCAGCTCGCCCTGCATTTCCAGGCGGGTGAGCGAATCGAGTTTGCCCAGGGGCTCGTCGAGAATCAGGAGTTTCGGGTTATTGACCAGCGCCCGCGCCAGCGCGGCGCGTTGCGCCATGCCGCCGGAAAGCTGGTGCGGATAGGAACGCGCGAAACCATCGAGGCCGACTTTTTTCAGGGCTTCGTCTACACGGCTTTTCCCCTGCTTCAGGATGCCTTGCGCTTCCAGCCCCAGCGCGACGTTATCCCATACCGTGCGCCAGGGAAACAGCGTTGGGTCCTGGAACACCACGATGCGCGAGGGGTCGGGACGGGTAATGAGCGCGCCGTCCTGCGTCAAGGCGCCGGAATCCGCCGCTTCCAGCCCGGCGACGAGGCGCAGCAGGGTCGATTTTCCGCAGCCGCTCGGCCCCAGGAGCGCGACGAATTCGCCGGGAGCGATGTCGAGGCTCACGTCTTCCAGCACCTCCAGGCGTTCGCCGCCGGGCGCGTCGAAGCCGTGGCGGACATGCGCCGCCTGGATGCGGGAAGCGTTTTGCGCCGGGATTTCTTCCGGTTGCAAGGCGATGGCCGCGGCTACCATTTCACGGTGCCCTTCTGCCAGACGAGCACACGGTCGCGCACGGCGAAAAGGAGCGAAATGAGGCTGGAGAAGATGATGGTCATCACGATCAGCGCGCCGTACATATTCACGTAATCGGCATACCCCTTGGCCCAGTCGAGATACCAGCCGAGTCCCGATTTGACGCCCATCATTTCCGCGACGATCAACACCACGAACGAGCCGCCCAGTCCCATGAACAGGCCGACGAACACCTGCGGCAGCGCGGCGGGGACGGCGACGCGGAAAATGAGGAACCATTCGGAAGCGCCGAGCGTGCGCGCCACGTCGTAATACGCCTTGTTGACGCCGGCGACGCCCGACCACGTGAGGATCGCCACTGGAAAGCCGGTCGCCAGCGCGATCAGGAACACCGAAGCGGCGTGGCTGGTGGGGAAGAAAAAGAAGGCGATAGGCAGCAGGGCCGTGGGCGGCAGCGGGCCGAGCAGGCGCAGGATCGGGTGAATCCAGTAATTGGCGCGCTTCGACCAGCCGATGGCGACGCCGATGGCGAAACCGGCTGCCGCGCCCCAGAAAATGCCTTTGGCGAGCAGTTTGAGCGAGTTGAAGGCGCTGTCGGCCAGGAGGGCGTAATGCTGCGCGTAGGCGTCGATGATGCTCGACGGCGGCGCGAAGAAAGGCGGCTCCAGTTCTCCGGTCTTGGCGGTGAGCGTCTCCCATAGCGTGAAGCCCAAACCGAGCACGACGAGCCACGGCACGGAATAGCGGTAGAGGTCAGTGACGAACTCCGCCCGCTTTCCCAGTCCCCGAAAGCTCGCCGCGACAGTGGCGGCGAGCCACAACGCCGCCAGCGCCAGCGCGCCGAGGCCGAATTCGCGCGTGTAGGGCCATTCCTCGACGAACCCGGCGGGCTTGTCGGGAAACAGCAGCGTCACCGCGCCGAGCAAGGCCCACGCGGCGACGGCGGCGAGGCCGAACCAGTAGAAACGGAAGATCTTTACCGGCGGCGCGGTGGCGGCAGGGGCGACCCGCGCGGGCGGCGCGGCGGCGGCTTGTGGAAATGCCTCGGCGGGGCGAAGCAGGGTTGCGGCGGCAGTCATTTAAGCACATCGGTGAAAATGTGATCGGCAAGTTTCTTCGGATCGGTGGCGGGCTTCAAGACGCCCAGATCCTTGAAATCCTGCGCGTAGAACGCGATCTGATCGCGCAGGCTTTGCCCGGTCGGGTGAACGTGGAAGTGAAGCTGTTTGTAGAGGTGGAGGATTTCATCCACGGTGAGGCCGGAAGCGTACTTGTGGAAGATTTCCGCTCCTTCGCGCTGATGGGTTTGAATCCAGTCGTAGGCTTCCAGCAGCGAGCGGGCGAGCGCCGCCACTGCCGGGCGATTCTTCTTCACCAGATCGCCGCCGACGCCGATGACGCAGCACGTCTTGTCCTCGTAGGGCGGGCTGGTGTTGGTGGCCAGTTGCAGCCAGCCGCCCTTGATGTCGCGCTCGATGCGATAGAGCAATGGGTCGCTGTAGGCGATGGCCTGAATTTCGCCCTTTTGCGCCGCAAGACCCAAGAGGTCGCCCTGATAAGCCTTCCACGTCACGTCGCGGTCGGGGTCGATGCCGTGGCGCTTCAGGTACACGGCGAAGAAATGTTTGGCGGGCTGCGCCAGATCGGGCACGCCAATGGCCTTGCCGCGCAGGTCCGCCAGCTTGGCGATGCCGGACGGTTTGTGAGCGACCAGCCGTACGCAGCCGCCGTGCGCCCCGGCGACGATCTTGACGTTGAAGCCGCCTTCGAGCGGTTTCAGCCAGCGGTGAATCATGCCGATGGCGGCGTCGGATTTGTTGGTGGAAAGAGCTTCGAGCAGTTGGTCGGTGGATCCGGAGTAATTGATGAGTTCCACGTCCAGCCCGTTCTTCTCGAAGATGCCGGTTTCCTTGGCGACCGGCACCGGCGTCAGGCAGAACGACACCTGGCTCCAGGCGAAAGTGAGCTTCGTCTTCGGCGCGGCGGCCTGCGCGAAGGCGCGTTCGCCCAAGCCCAACAAAGGCGCGGCCAGCGCCAGGGAACCCGCGGCGCGCAACAGCGAGCGGCGTCGTGAATCGATGGTGTTCTGCGTCATGGATGCTCTCCTGAAAAATCGTGCGACAAGACACGGGAGAGCCGATTCTATAGAGGCTCAAACGCCCCGAAAAAGAATAAAAACGCATATTCATATATGCCAAATCCGGAGAAGGCAGACGAGAAGGGCAATAAATCGTTCCAGGCGAAGCGAGGCCAAACTCCCTCCTCTGCTGGAGCCGAAGACGGAAGGGCAGCCGCAGGCTGGCCTGGCGAAGCCGGATGCGGCAAAGCCGCACCTATGCGGTTGTCGTAGTGACGCACTGCGTACGCCCACTGGTCGTTACGCGGCGGATGGTTCGCGGGCGCGCGCAACGCGCCCCTGCGAGACCGTGCGGACGGGTTGCGGGGTTTGCCTTTGCCCGGTGAGGGCGACGCATGCGCCGTCCCTGCGACCGCGCGGACAGGGAGTGGGTTTCGTTGCCTTTTCTGCTGATCTGAACCAGCAAAAAGCGGTTTTTCACCTTTTCCGCCCTTCCTATGCCAGACTTGGTTCCAGTTTCCGTTCCTGGCGCAGGCGCGCCCTTTTCTGGCGTTTGTTGGCGTACATGATCCGGTCGGCTTCTTCCAGCATCTGATCCAGGGTCTTGCTTTCGGTAGGGTCGAAAAAGACCGCGCCGCAACTGACGGAAAGGGCGGGTTCGTCGAAGTGGCGTTCGTTGTGCCGCCGGATGGCGTTCTCCAGGCGGACGAGGATGGAAGCGGCGCTGCCGGGGGCGCTGTCGTCATTGTCGCAGGTAATGACGGCAAATTCGTCGCCGCCCATGCGCGCCACGATGTCCGAACCGCGAAAAGTGAAGGACAGCAGCTGCGAAAAGGCGATCAATGCCTGATCGCCCGCGATGTGTCCCGCGCTGTCATTGATCTGCTTCATGCCGTCGAAGTCGATGAAAACCAGGAAGAACCCGGCATGCCGCCGCCGCGCGATCCGCATCTGGTGTTGCGCCAGGGTGGTGAATCCGCGCCGGTTGTAGACGCCGGTCAGATCGTCCAGGAAGGAGAGGGCGCGCAACGTCGCCTGCATGTGATTGCGTTCGATGGCGTAGCGAATGGCGCGCGTCAAGAGGCGCGCCCCGCAGGAACCCTTGAGCAGGCAATCCTGCGCGCCTTCCCGCACGGCTTGCAGCGTGGCGTCAACGTCGTCGCAGTCGCTGAAGACGATGATGGGCGTTTCCGGAGCGTGCTGGCGCAAACGCGACAGGAGATACTGGTCGTCCTTGTTGAGCGGCAGGGAAATGTCGAGCAGCACAGCGTCAAAAACGCCAGCTTCCAGGCGGGAACGCAAGTCCTCATCTTCCAGCGCCGCAACCGGACAGGCTTCCATTCCGATGCCGGCTGTCTTCACGATATTCTGGATGTCATTGGACTCATTGTCGTCGCTGACCAGCAGGACGCACAGGCGGGAAACATTGGATAGGGGCATGGGGGAGATATCGGTTTTAAGTGGGGGAAGGATAACACATCTCGTGGGAGAGAGTGGCGCGTAGTGCCGGGAGGGGGCGCGGCGATTCAAAATGGCCATCGCGCAGGTTCCCTACTGCAAATGACCGGGGGGAAGAGATGTCGTGGAAGGAAGTTACTGCGGTGGAGAAGAGAGCGGAATTCGTGTTGCTGGCGAGCAAGGAAGGAAGCAACATGAGCGCGTTGTG
>JAITRP010000041.1 GCA_031288305.1 Zoogloeaceae bacterium | reverse complement strand
CGATCCATGCCGGAACGCGACACTTCCGGACAGAGAAACTCCCGTGTCACCGCCACCAGATCGTCGAGCGGCAACAGAAAGCGCCGCCGCAGATAGACGGCAATGGCCTCCTGGGCGCTGTTCATCGTCGTTTGCAGATGACGCGCCGTATGCGAACGATCCATCGCGCTCTCGCGATGCTTCCACTTGCGCGCCGTGCAGCGCCCAAGACCGTACCGCTGCGCCAAGGCGCTGACGCCTTCCGCGCTTGCCGCGATCTCCGCGCGCACTGCGGGCGTCGTTCGGGCATTCTTATGCAAACGAAGTTCCATCTTCCTCTCCTTTCTTCTCCTTCAGCGAATCTACCACCTCTCCCAACACTTCACGCGCAAAAAACAACGGCCAACGTGAAAATTGTATCGAATCGTCCGGGATGCGACACCTATTGGAGATCGATGTCATCTTGACTTCCTCCACTTTGGATCGCACCCCCTTTGCGCCATGCCTCCAATATGGATTGATTGCCACATTGTTCCAAGTCTCGCAATGACGAAATCCAGGGATTTTTTACATTTGTCTGCAACCCGGGTTGCCGCTTTGCGCCGCAGGCTCTAGTATGCGGGGGCGTGGCGCAAGGTCTTTGGTAAAACTGGAAAGAAAGGGATGTTTGCGGGATGGGTGTGATGAGTGGAAAGAAGCAAGCGCGCCGCCGCGCTTTTCTGGCGGCGACGGCGTTGGCGTTGGCGATGCCGGCTGCTTTTGCGGCAAAAAAGCCCAAAAGGACGGCGGCGAAAAAAGCCAGGAAAGCCGCGCCCCAAGCGGCGGCGGGTGTGCAGACCTCGGCGTGGAATTCCGTGCTGGTTGCCGCGCCCAAGGGATCTTCGGCAACCTATCTGCCTCCCGTCAAAGCGCCTGCGCTGCCGGACGACTGGCATTCCTTCGACCTGACCTTTCGCGCGCAAATGCCCGTCCTTTCCGCGCCGCTACGCCTCTGGCTGCCTTTGCCCAAGCAGGAGCCGCTTTATCAGCGCAATCCCGATCTGCGCTGGCAAGGCAATTTTTCCCGTTGCGGTTTGCATCGTCTGCCCGACGGCGAATTGGAAGCCTTTGTTGGCGACTGGCCCGCGGGCGTTGCGCCGCATCTGGAAATTGCCGCCACGCTGCAAACCGCGGATCGCTCCTTCGATGTTTCCCGGCGCACCCAGCCGCCCGAACGCGACGACATCCTGCGCCAGAGCTTGCTGGAGACCGCGCAACTGCCCAATGCGGGCGTGGCGCATGCACTGGCGCTGCAAATCGTCGGGCGCGTCATCGACCCGTTGGCGCAGGCGCGCGCCCTTTTTCTCTGGGTGGCGGAGAAGAGCGCCTATGATCCGTCGTTGTCGCCCTGCGGCATTGGAGACGTGCGCGCGCAGATGGACGCGCAACGTTATGGCGGGCGCTCTGCCGACATCAATGGTCTCTTCGTCGCGCTTTGCCGCGCCATCGGCATTCCGGCGCGGCGGGTGTTCGGGCAACGCATCGGACCGTCGCGCCTGGCGGCCTGTCTGGGCGTGGAAGGCGAAGATGTGACCTCTGCCGCGCATTGCCGCGCTGAATTCTATGTGCCGGGCTATGCCTGGATTCCCGCCGATCCCGGCGACATGTGCCGCATCCTCCACCTGGAAAAACCCGCGCCCGAAAAAGACCGCGCCTTGCGCCGCATCCTGTTTGGCGTCTGGGAAATGAACTGGCTGGCCTATAACCACGCCGAATCCCCAATCCTGCCGGACGCGCCCGCCTTGCCTTTTTTTGCCGCGCCGTGCATTGGCGCTGGGGAAGCAAAGGATGTTCCAGAGGCGGCGGAACTGGCATACCACATTCGCAGCAGGACGCTGCTGGAACAAGGGGCGCAAAATGCTGGATGAGCGCATGCTGGCGGAACTGGCTGCCTTGCGCCATGACCTGCACGCGCATCCAGAGCTGGCGTTTCAGGAGACGCGCACGGCCGATATCGTGGCGCGCGAATTGGCGCGCTACGGGCTGAAAGTGCATCGCGGTCTGGCAAAAACCGGCGTGGTGGGCGTGTTGCGCGGCAAGAGAGGCGCAAGCGAACGCATGATCGCCCTGCGCGCCGATATGGACGCCCTGCCCCTAGAGGAACAAAACGGCTTCGCGCATCGTTCCGCGCATGCGGGCAGGATGCACGCCTGCGGACATGACGGACATGTCGTCATGCTCCTGGGCGCGGCGCGTTATCTGGCCGAACACCCCGATTTTTCCGGATGCGTCGCCTTCGTCTTCCAACCCGCCGAGGAAGCCGAGGGCGGCGCGGCGGTCATGCTGGCGGACGGACTGTTCCGGGCGTTTCCCGTAGAAGCCGTCTATGGCCTGCATAACTGGCCAGATTTGCCGGTTGGAACCATGGCGATACATCGCGGCCCGGTGATGGCGAGCACATGCAGGCTGGAAATCCGGGTGCGAGGGCAGGGCGGACACGCGGCCTTGCCGCAGCAAGGCGTAGACAGCATTGTCGCCGCCAGCCATCTGGTGGCCGCCCTGCAAGTCGTGCGCGCGCGCAATTTGTCGCCTCTGGATGCCGCCGTGCTCAGCATTACCCAGTTTCATGCCGGTTCGGCCTGGAATGTGCTCCCGGACGAAGTGTTGCTGCGCGGCACGATACGCAGCTTCGAACCAAGGGTGCAAGAGCAGGTGGAATCCGCCGTCACACGCCTGTGCGCGGGGATTGCGGCAAGTTTCGGCGCGCAAATCGAACCCTGCTTTACCCGGCTCTATCCGCCCACCCGCAATACGGCAAACGAGGCCGGAATCTGTTTGCGCGCCGCGCAAAGGGCGCTGGGCGCGGAGAATGTCTTTATCGATCTGCCGCCCTCGATGGCGGCGGAAGATTTTTCCTATCTGTTGCAGGAAAAGCCCGGCTGCTATGTCTGGCTGGGCAGCGGCCCCGCGCCGGATTCCGGCTTGCCGGAAGATGTCCGCTGCGCCCTGCACGATTCCCGCTATGATTTCAATGATGCCGCCCTGCCTCTGGGAATAAGGTATTGGGTCGAACTGGCGCTTGGAGAAGCGGCCGGCGCGTGAAGGCGCGCCGAAGGTTTTATCATCGGGCGCGCCTTGCACAAGCGCCGCTTGCAAGCATGAGAAAGACGCCAGGACGTCGGTCGCAGCCGGGGACGGGAAGTCTTTGCCAGTCGCAAATCCTGTGGGTGCGGATGGATTCGCCGGGCAAGGTAAGGTCGGTGGCGAGACAGAGCTGGGTGTCGGGGCGGGCATGTTGCAGCAGGGCGGCAAAGAGCGTCAGATTGCGGTAGGGCGTTTCGATGAAGATTTGCGTTTGCTGGCGGGCGCTGGATTCCTTTTCCAGTTCGCGGATAGCGCGTTGGCGTTCTTCCGCCTTGACGGGCAGATAACCGTGAAAGGCGAATCGCTGGCCGTTGAGTCCAGAAGCCATCAGGGCGAGGAGAAGGGAAGAGGGGCCGATCAAGGGGATAACGCGGATGCCTTTCTGCTGCGCCAGCGCCACCAGTTGCGCGCCGGGGTCGGCAACGGTCGGGCAACCGGCTTCGGACATCAGTCCCAGATCATGCCCGTGCAGCAGCGGATCGAGCAGGCTTTGCAGCGCGTTTTCCGGCGTGTGTTCGTTGAGTTCGGCAAGCGACAATTCCCGCAAGGGAACGGATGGACACAGGTGTTTCAGCACGGCGCGCGCGGTTTTTGCCTGTTCGGTCACGAAATGCCGCAATTCCCGCGCTTTTGCCAGCGCCGGGGCGGGCAGGGCGGCATGCAGGGCTGCCGCGTCCGGCGTCATGGCAAGCGGGACGGGAAGCAGATACAGGGCGCCGAAGTCGCGCATTATGTCCCTTGCAACACCGCGACGCCAGCCGCGCGCAGCAGATCGCAAAGCGCGATGAGCGGCAGACCGATGAGGGCGTTGGGGTCATCTCCTTCCATCTTGGCGATCAGCGCGATGCCCAGCCCCTCGGATTTGGCGGAACCGGCACAGTGGCAGGCGGCGGGTTCGCGGACGAGATACTGTTCGATTTCATCCTCCGAAAGGAAACGAAAGGTGACACGTGTGGCAACGCTCGCCAGATGGACAATCCCTTCCAGCTTTTGTCCTTCGTGCGCTGTCCGCGCATCCAGCAGACACAGTCCCGTGAAAAAATGGACGCATCTGCCGGAGAGTTCGCGCAACTGGGCAACGGCGGCGGCATGGCTGCCGGGTTTGCCGTAAAGTTTGCCCTCGCAGACGGCGACCTGATCGCTGCCAATGATCAGCGCGTCGGCAAATTGCCGGGGATTGGCGGCAAAGACGGCGCGCGCCTTGGCTTCCGAAAGGCGCAAGGCCAATGCCTGCGGTTTTTCCCTTGGGCGCGGCGTTTCGTCACAGTTCGGGACATGCACCTGGAAGGGCAGTCCCAGACGGGCAAGAAGCTCGCGGCGAAAGGGCGAGGCGGAAGCGAGAACCAGCGTGGGCGGTACAATGGACATGGCGGAAAACGTGGGCGTTTTGCGTGAGTTTTGACGAACAGGGCTAAAAATAATATCATCGCCACCTTTGTCGCAACAGTACGCGCGCTTTTTATGTTGGATGCTTGCCGTTTTGCCCGCGAATCGGGTTGTCTCGAAGGGCGTCTGGCCTTGTCGGGATTGCGTCGTCTGGCGGATGTGCTGGCGCAAACGGAAGGCGGGGTGGATTATCGGCTCTCCGGCGTCACGGGCGAACAAGGGCAGGCGCGTTTGCGTTTGCGGGTGACGGGACGCCTGTTGCTGGTTTGCCAACGTTGCCTGGACGCGGTGGCGCATGATTTGTCCATCGACCGCCTCTTGGAACTGGCGCCGGAAGACAGCGCGCCTGCCCAGGAGGAAATGGAAGACGACAGCGTGGATGTCTTGCCGCTTGACGGCATGCTGGAGGTGGATGCGCTCATCGAGGACGAGTTGTTGTTGTCCTTGCCCATCGCGCCGCGTCATGCCGAATGCGTGCTGCCCGTGGCGGCGGCGGACAGCAAGAAGGCGCATCCGTTTGCCGCTCTGGCGGCCTTGGAACATCATTAAATTTGTCAGGAGTTTTAAATGGCTGTACAACAAAACAAAAAGTCACCTTCCAAGCGCGGCATGCATCGCGCCCATGATTTTTTGCACACGCCGCCGCTGGCGATAGAGCCGGTTACCGGCGAAACGCACCGTCGGCACCATATTTCTTCCACTGGTTTTTACCGGGGGAAACAGGTTCTGAAGGGCAAGGACGCATAACTTTGCGGTACGCGCAGGGCGGCGGGTATTTCCGGCGGGCGCATGTGTTCCGGATGCCCGCCTTTCCTCCATACGCGATTTCATCCGGGTGCAGGCGGCTGGCGTCATGGGCGATCATGTTCGCGGATGTTCTGCGCCAGCCGGACGCGAACCGGAGTTCAGCGGAGTGAATATGTTTTCTGACGCCATTGCCATTGACTGCATGGGCGGGGATTTTGGCCCGGCGGTAACGGTTCCGGCGGCGCTTGCCTTTTTGCGCGCGCATGCCGCCGCGCGGGTGGTGCTGGTCGGTCAATCCGCCGTGCTGGAGCCATTGCTGGCGCAGCATCCAGAGGAACTGACGCGGCGCGCCCGCGTCCTGCATGCCGACGAAGTGGTGGCGATGGACGAGTCGCCGACGCTGGCGCTGAAAAACCGCAAGAAATCCTCCATGCGCCTGGCGCTGAATCTGGTCAAGGAAGGCGCGGCGCAGGCTTCGGTTTCGGCGGGCAACACCGGCGCCTTGATGGCCATGTCGCGCTTCGTGCTGAAAATGCTGCCGGGAATCGACCGTCCGGCGCTTTGTTCGGTCATGCCGACCATGAACGGGCATGTCTATATGCTGGATTTGGGCGCCAATGTGGACTGTTCGGCGGAGCACCTGTTACAGTTCGGCATCATGGGCGCGATGCTGGCTTCCGCGCTGGATCACAAGCCCGCGCCGTCCGTGGGACTTCTGAACATCGGTTCCGAGGAAATCAAGGGAAACGAGGTGGTGCGCCAGGCCGGGGAACTGCTGAAAAATTCCGGCCTGAATTTCATCGGCAATGTCGAGGGGGACGGCATCTACAAAGGCGTAGCCGATGTGGTGGTCTGTGATGGCTTTGTCGGCAACGTGGCTCTGAAGGTTTCCGAAGGTCTGGCGCAGATGCTGAGGCAGTCGCTGCGACAGGAATTTGGACGCGGTCTGCTTACTCGTCTGGCGGCGCTGGCGGCCTCGCCGGTGCTGAAACGCCTCAAGACGCGCTTTGATCATCGGGTGTATAACGGCGCCAGCCTTCTGGGATTGCGCGGCGTGAGCATCAAGAGTCACGGTTCGGCGGACGCCTTTGCCTTCGAGCAGGCAATCGCCCGCGCCTATGAGGCGGCGAACAATCACGTGGTGGAACGCATCAGCGCCTGTCTGTCGGATTTGCGCGCGCGGCGAGAGGCAACGTCTGCCGCAAACGAGGAGAACGCCTGATGTTTGCGCGCATGACCGGAACGGGCGGTTATCTGCCGGGTTCTCCCGTCAGCAATGACGAACTGGCGGCGCGCGGCGTCGATACCAGCGACGCCTGGATTGTCGAGCGTACCGGCATTCGCTTCCGCCATCTGGCGGAAGCGGGCGAGAGCAGTTGTCAAATGGCGGAAATCGCGGCGCGCGCGGCGTTGGAAATGGCGAAAACCACAACGGACGAATTGGATCTGATCATCGTCGCCACCTCCACGCCCGATTATATTTTCCCCAGCACGGCCTGCATGCTGCAGGGCGCGCTGGGCAACAAGGGCGCCACCGCCTTTGACGTGCAGGCGGTATGCAGCGGCTTCATCCATGCGCTTGCCATTGCCGACAAATTCATTCGTTCCGGTTCGCACAAGAAGGCGCTGATTGTCGGCGCGGAAGTGTTTTCCCGCATCCTCGACTGGCAAGAACGCAGCACCTGTGTGCTCTTTGGCGACGGCGCGGGCGCGGTGGTGCTGGAAGCTTCCGCTACTCCCGGCATTCTTTCCTCGGTCTTGCATGCGGATGGCGGCCAGGTCGGCATCCTTTGCGTGCCCGGACAGATGCACGGCGGCAAGGTCTGGGGCGATCCGTTCTTGCGCATGGAAGGACAGGCGGTGTTCAAGACCGCCGTGCGTGTGCTGGCAAGTGTGGCGGAAGAATGCTGTCAGGCCGCCGGGATGCACAGCAGCGATGTGGACTGGCTGGTGCCGCACCAGGCGAATATTCGCATCATCGAATCCACGCGCAAGAAAATGAATCTCGCTGCGGAAAAGGTGGTGATTACCGTGGAAAGACATGGCAACACTTCGGCGGCTTCCGTGCCGCTTGCCCTGAACGAGGCGGTGCGCGACGGGCGTATCCAGCGCGGCCAGCGCGTATTGCTCGAAGGCGTGGGCGGCGGCTTTACCTGGGGCGCGGCATTGTTTGAGTTCTAGTGTCCCCGTGAATGACATATGGTTTTCGAGTTTCGAGGAGGCAGTTGGTGTCTTTTGCTTTTGTTTTCCCTGGTCAGGGTTCGCAAGCCGTTGGCATGATGAGCGCGTATGGCGACGCGCCAAGCGTGCGCGCTACTTTCCATGAAGCTTCCGCCGCATTAGATGAAGACCTTTGGCAGATGGTGGTCGAAGGGCCCGCCGAGCGTCTGGCGCAGACGGTAAACACCCAGCCGGTCATGCTGACGGCGGGAATTGCCGTGTGGCGCTTGTGGCGGGAAAAGGGCGGCAGGATGCCGGCATTCGTCGCCGGGCACAGTCTGGGTGAATACGCCGCGCTGGTTGCCGCCGGGTCGCTTGCCTTTGCCGATGCCGTGCCCTTGGTGCGCTTGCGTGCCCAAGCCATGCAGGAAGCGGTTCCCCTGGGACAGGGCGCGATGGCGGCAATCATGGGACTGAATGATGACGAGATACGCGCCGCCTGCCGGGAAGCCGCGCAGGGCGAAGTAGTGGAAGCCGTCAATTTCAACGCCGCTGGACAGACTGTGATCGCCGGACACAAGACGGCGGTGGAGCGCGCCATGGAAAACTGCAAGGCGAAGGGAGCGAAACGCGCCCTGGCGCTGCCGGTTTCCGCGCCCTTTCATTCTTCCCTGATGCGTCCGGCGGCGGAAAAGCTGGCGGCGCATCTGGCGAAAACCGCCTTTCAATTGCCGCGCATCCCTGTGCTCAACAATGTCGACGTGACGGCGGAAAGCGACCCGGAGCGCATTCGTGACGCGCTGGCGCGCCAGGCTTTTCATCCCGTGCGCTGGGTGGAGATCATAAAGAAGATGGCGGATCTTGGCGTTACCCATGTGCTGGAATGCGGCCCTGGAAAAGTGCTGGCGGGATTGACCAAACGCTGTGCCGAAGGCGTCAGCGGCATTGCCCTGGCGGATGCCGCCGCGCTCACAACTTATCTTACGCTGGAGTAGAGAAATATGAACCTGCAAGGACAAATTGCTCTCGTCACGGGAGCTTCACGCGGTATTGGCAAGGCGGTGGCGCTGGAGTTGGGGTGTCAGGGCGCGACGGTCATTGCCACGGCAACCGACGAGGCCGCGCTCGCGGACACCGACGCCTTTCTCAGGGAAGCGGGCGTCAAGGGGCGCGGCGCGCTGATGGATGTGCGCGACCTGCCGCAGATCGAGGCGGCGCTGGCGGCAAGCGAAAAGGAATTCGGCGCGCCGACAATACTGGTGAATAACGCCGGCATCACCCGCGACAACCTCGCCATGCGGATGAAGGACGAGGAATGGGATGAATTGATGGACATCAACCTCAAGGCGGTATTTCGCGTGTGTCGCGCCGTCATGCGCGGCATGATGAAGGCGCGGCAGGGGCGCATCATCAATATCACCTCGGTGGTCGGTCATGCGGGCAACGCCGGACAGGTCAATTACTGCGCCGCCAAGGCGGGCGTTGGCGGCATGAGCCGGGCGCTGGCGCGGGAACTGGCAAGCCGCAACATCACCGTCAATTGCGTTGCGCCCGGCATGATCGACACCATCATGACGCAAAGCCTGCCGGAAGCGCAGAGAGCCGCCCTGCTCGCGCACATTCCGCTGGGCCGTCTGGGAAAGCCGGAAGACGTTGCCGCCGCCGTGGCCTTCCTTGCTTCTCCCGCCGCCGCCTACATCACCGGCGCGACCCTGCACGTCAATGGCGGCATGTACATGTAGAGTTGCATAGAAGGGCAGAAGAGCAAACGCGGCGTCACGGCGCGAACAATACTGTCTTCTGTCTTCTGAATTTGGTAAACTGGCGAAGTTTTTTCATGTCCCCGATTCGGGAAGGAGTTTTTTCAATGGAACAAATCGTAGAGCGCGTCAGAAAAGTCGTGGTGGATCAGTTGGGTGTGGATGAAGCCAACGTCAAGCTGGAGTCCTCTTTCGTGGAAGATCTGGGCGCGGATTCCCTGGATGCCGTTGAACTGGTGATGGCGCTGGAAGAGGAATTCGAATGTGAAATTCCCGATGAAGAAGCCGAAAAAATTACTACGGTGGAAAGCGCGGTCAACTACATCGTGGCGCATCAGAAATAATCTGTTATCCATTCGTCAAAAAAAACCAGGGCCGACTACGCGCGAGTCGGCCTTCGTTTTAAACGCAGGTTTTCTCATTGGAGCGCAAGTTGGCACATCGCAGAGTAGTCGTAACCGGCCTGGGCATCGTCAGTCCTGTCGGCAACACGGTCGAGACGGCATGGCAGAATGTCCTGGCGGGGCGTTCGGGCATTGTCGCCACCAGCAAGTTCGACGCGACCGGGTTTCCCAGCCGTGTCGCGGGCGAAGTCCGTGATTTCGACATCGAGGCCTACATCTCCCCCAAGGAAGCGCGTCGTCTGGACACGTTCATCCACTACGGCACGGCGGCCGGCATCCAGGCCGTGCGCGACGCTGGTCTGGAGGCGAATCCCGCAAACGCGGAGCGCATCGGCATCTGCGTCGGCTCCGGCATCGGCGGTCTGCCCATGATCGAGAACGGCGCCTACAGCTATATGGCCAAGGGACTGCACAAGGTTTCGCCTTTCTTCGTGCCGGGCACCATCATCAACATGATTTCCGGCAACCTTTCCATCATTTTCGGCTTCAAAGGCCCGAATCTCGCGATGGTCAGCGCCTGCACCACGGGCACGCATTGCATCGGCGAGGCGGCGCGCATCATCAAGTATGGCGATGCGGACGTGATGGTGGCTGGAGGCGCGGAATCCTGCATCTCGCTGGTGTGCGTCGCCGGTTTCTGCGCCGCGCGCGCGTTATCGTGCAGAAACGACGATCCAGCCACGGCCAGCCGTCCCTGGGACAAGGACAGGGACGGTTTCGTCATCAGTGAAGGCGCGGGCGTATTGGTGCTGGAAGAATACGAACATGCCAGGGCGCGCGGCGCGCGGACCTACGCGGAACTGATCGGCTTTGGCATGAGCGGCGACGCCTATCACATGACCGCGCCCAATACCGACGGTCCGCGCCGCTGCATGCTGGCAGCCCTGAAGGATGCGGGCGTCAATGTCGACGAAGTGCAGTACGTCAATGCGCACGGCACTTCCACGCCGCTGGGCGACAAGAACGAGACGGAAGCCATCAAGCAGACCTTTGGCGCGGCGGCGAAAAAACTGGTGGTCAATTCCACCAAGTCCATGACCGGGCACCTGTTGGGCGGCGCGGGCGGCGTTGAATCCCTGTTTGCCGTGCTGGCGCTGCAACATCAGGTTTCCCCGCCAACCATCAACATCTTTGAGCAGGATCCGGAATGTGATCTGGATTACTGCGCCAACACGGCGCGGGACATGAAGATCGATGTCGCCATCAACAACAACTTCGGCTTTGGCGGCACCAATGGTTCCCTGGTATTCCGGCGGCTTTGATTTTCCCGCTCTGAACCTGCTTCCTGAGCGCACAGAACACGGTGTTGTTCCCAGTCGTCATCAAACTGCGCCGTTCCCGTCTTTTGTTGTGCGGCCTGCTTGCCGTTTACGGGTTGGCGGTTGCGGGCGTCTGTCTTGCCGAATGGCCTGCGTCCCTGTTTTGGCTTGCGCCGGGCGCGCTTGTGTTCTTGCTCTTGAGCGCGATTCATACCGGCAGGAATTCTTTGCGTCAACAGCCCCAGACGCTCCAACTGCATGCCGATGGCACGCTTGGTCTGGTTTTCGCGGGGACGCCGCAACCGCTTTTGGCCGCAGTGCGTCCTGGCGTTCTGGCCTTGCCCTGGATTTGCGTTTTCTCCTGGCGGCTTCTGGAAGAACCACCCGTCAACGGAGGAGCGCCCCGCTACGGCGCGCTCACGCTGTTGCGCGACAGCGCCGACGCAAACGCATTGCGCCGCCTGCGTCTTTGGCTGCAACTGCGAAAAGATGTGGATTTGGCATAGTAAAAGAAGAGTGCGTCAAGAAGTGAAAACCCGCTTTTTGCCGGATTGGTTTGGGTTTGAAGGCGAATCTTCGCCTTCAAGCAACCATGAAAACTCAACGAAAACCGGCGCGGCCTTGGGATGGTCGTAAAGGCCGCGCCGTGTGCGCCCCTGCGACCATGCGGAGACAGGCAGTGAGTTTCGTTTTGCCTCATCAAAAGGTGCCAATGACCCACATGGGGACGCGCGCACTGGAATCTGTGGGGCTGTGGGTTTCAAAATGCCCGTCGCCGTCGCTATCGACCAGATAGTAGGGCGCGCCGGCGTCCGGCGTAATTTTGAGCATGTAGAGCTTGCCGCCGATACGGTATTCTTCCACCGTGCCGCGTTCTTCCCGGCGGATCGTGATCGTGACCTGGGGTTCCTCGATGCTGTCATCGAAAGGCCGGATGTCGGCGGGCGGCGGCGGAACATCGGGCAGGGTCTCGGCATCGGCAGGCGCTTGCGCCCACGCGGGCGCAATGGCGAACAGGGCGGCGGACAAGAAAAAGGGAACGACGGGACGCATGGGAATTTCCTTACGGACGAAAGAGAAATGAAACGCTGCCCCGATTCTATTCGGGCGCGCCAAAAAGTAAAACCCCACATGAAAGCGGCAAAAAGTGAAAAACCAGCGCGGTCTGTACGGTTCTCGCAGGGGCGGCAGGTTGCCGCCCCTGCAACCGGGCGGATGAGTGGGTAGTGGGTTGCGTTGCCTTTACTCCAAAAAAGGGCGGGCTTCGCTTGCCCTTTTTTGCTGACTGAACCGGCAAAAAGCGGTCTTTCACTTTTTGACGCCTTCACAAATTGAGCATCAGCTCGCGTTCGGCGGGAAGCGGCGTGAAGCCGCGCGATTCGTAGTGGCTGAAGATGGCTTCCACCACCTTGTCGGGTTCGTCGATGACCTGGATCAGTTGCAGGTCTTCGGCATTGATCATCGATTCCGCCGTCAGTCTGTTGCGGAACCAGTCTATCAGGCCGCCCCAGAAGAATGTGCCCACCAGGATGATGGGAATGAGCGGCGTCTTGTTCGTCTGCGCCAGCGTCAGGGTTTCAAAGAACTCATCCAGGGTGCCGAAGCCGCCAGGCATGACCACGTAGGCGCTGGCAAAGCGCACGAACATGTATTTGCGGGCGAAGAAGTGATGGAAGGACTGGGAAATATCCTGATAGGGATTGGCGGCTTGTTCGTGCGGCAATTCGATGTTGAGGCCGACGGAAGGCGAGCGCCCGTAGAATGCGCCCTTGTTGGCGGCTTCCATGATGCCGGGGCCGCCGCCGGAAATGACGGAAAACCCCGCGTCGGAAAGTTTGCGGGCGATTTCTTCCGTCAACCGATAATATGGGTGTTCTGGAGCGACGCGGGCGCTGCCGAAAATGGAGATGGCGGGACGGATCATTTTCAAACGTTCGGTAGCTTCCACAAACTCTGACATAATGCCAAAAACCCGCCAAGCTTCCTGTGCCGCGTCAGAAGGCGACTGCTGCTCCGGATCGAGCAGGCGGGGCAATTTTTCATTTTCTTTCATGTGTGCGTCTATGTCCCTGTTGTTGTTGGTGGATGGTTCGTCCTATCTGTATCGCGCTTTTCATGCCCTGCCCGATTTGCGCAATCGCGCGGGTTTTCCCACCGGAGCCATGAAAGGCGTACTCGCCATGCTACGCCGCCTGGATGCTGACTTCAAGGCGGAAAAGAAAGCCGTGGTCTTTGACGCCAAAGGCAAGACCTTTCGTCATGAATGGTATCCCGCCTACAAGGCGCAGCGTCCGCCCATGCCGGAGGATCTGGCGATGCAGATTGAACCCGCGCACGCCGCCATCCGCGCGCTGGGCTGGCCGCTGTTGAGCGTGGAAGGAGTAGAGGCTGATGACGTGATCGGCACATTGGCGCGAACAGCGGGCAAGGCGGATATGGAAACATTGATTTCCACCGGCGACAAGGATCTGGCGCAACTGGTCAATGATCGGACACGCCTTGTCAATACCATGACCAACGAACTGCTGGATGTCGCGGGCGTAACGGCAAAGTTTGGCGTCCCTCCGGAACGCATACCCGATTACCTGGCCTTGATGGGCGATGCCGTCGATAACATTCCCGGCGTGACGAAATGCGGCCCGAAGACGGCGGCAAGATGGATTGCGGAATATGGTTCGCTGGATCGGCTGGTTGCCCACGCCGACGACATTCAGGGCGCGGTGGGCGAGAACCTGCGCGCGCATCTCGATTTCCTGCCGCTGGGGCATAGACTTGTGCGCATCGATTGCCAGCTTGCCGGATTGCCCGCGCTGGCGCAACTCACGCCCAATCCGCCGGATGTTGCCGCGCTGCGCGAACTGTACGCCCGTTTCGAGTTTCGCGGCTGGTTGCAGGCGCTGGAGGGCGGCGCGACAGGAAACCCAGAAAAAACGGGAAAGCTGAATCCGCCGCGCCGTTTTCTCCCACAGGAAAACGTTGCCGAAACGTCCGCGCTCATCGACGACGGTCGTCATCGCGCCGCCTACGAGACGCTGACGGATACTGCCGCGCTGGAACGCTGGCTTGCCCGGATTGCCCAGGCGCCGCTCGTTGCCGTGGATACGGAAACCACCAGCCTCGAACCGTTTTACGCCCGCATCGTTGGCATTTCGCTGGCGGTCGCGGCGGGCGACGCCTGCTATATCCCGCTCGCGCACCAGGGGCCGGAGGCCGGAACACAGTTGCCGCTGGATGCCGTGCTCATGCGTCTGAAACCCTGGCTGGAATCGGCGGAGCACAAGAAGGTTGGGCAGAACATCAAATACGATCAGCATGTTTTCGCCAATCATGGCATTGTCCTGCGCGGCATTGCCCACGATACCCTGCTGCAATCCTATGTGCTGGAATCGGAGCGGGGGCACGACATGGATCAGCTTGCCCGCCGTCATTTGGGAATTGTCACCATCCCTTACACCGATCTCTGCGGCAAGGGCGCAAAGCAGATTGGCTTCGAGCAGGTCGCGGTCGACAAGGCGGCCGCCTATGCCGCCGAGGATGCCGACACCACGCTGCGCTTGCACGAGCGATTGTTTCCAGAAATCGACATGCATGCGGGACTGCGCCACATTTATGCCGACATCGAGATTCCGGTGAGCGACGTGCTGTTTACGATGGAGCGCACCGGCGTGCTGATCGACACCGATTTGCTGTCGGCGCAAAGTCACGCGCTGGGACAGAAGATTCTTGCCTTCGAGCAGGAGGCCTACGTCCTTGCCGGACAGCCCTTCAATCTTGGCTCGACCAAGCAACTGGCGGAAATCCTGTTTGTGCGGCAGGGCTTGCCGGTCAAGAAAAAAACGCCCGGCGGCGCGCCTTCCACGGATGAAGAAGTGCTTTCCGAACTGGCGCTTGATTATCCGCTGCCCAAACTCCTGCTGGCGCACCGCGCTCTGGTCAAGCTCAAGGGAACCTACGCCGACAAGCTGCCGCGCATGATCAACCCGCAGACGGGGCGTGTGCATACCCATTTCGCGCAGGCTACCGCCGTTACCGGCAGATTGGCTTCTTCCGACCCCAATTTGCAGAACATTCCCGTGCGTACCGAGGAAGGCCGCCGCATTCGCGCCGCCTTTATCGCCCCGCCCGGCAGTTGTATCGTCTCCGCCGATTACTCTCAGGTCGAACTGCGCATCATGGCGCACCTTTCCGAAGACGCGCGCCTCCTGGCTGCCTTCACCCAGGGCGAGGACGTGCACTGCGCCACGGCGGCGGAGATTTTCGGCGTCGACGCGAACCAGGTCAACGCTGACCAGCGGCGTGTCGCCAAGACCATCAATTTCGGTCTCATCTACGGCATGAGCGCCTTTGGTCTGGCGAGAAATCTCGGTCTGGAACGCCGCGCCGCGCAAAACTACATCGAACGCTACTTTACACGCTATCCTGGCGTTGCCCGTTACATGGAGACTACGCGCGAACGCGCCCGCGTCCAGGGGTACGTGGAAACCGTCTTTGGCCGCCGCCTGAATCTGCCGGAAATCGCCAGCAGCAACGCGGGACGCCGCCAGGGCGCGGAGCGCGCCGCCATCAATGCCCCGATGCAGGGCACTGCCGCCGACATCATCAAACTCGCCATGCTGTCCGTGCAACGCTGGCTGGAAAGTGAACGCCTGAAAAGCCGTATCCTTCTGCAAGTGCACGATGAACTGGTGCTGGAAGTTCCGGAAAACGAACGCGCCGCCGTGCGGGAAGCGATCCCCCGCCTGATGAGCGAGGTAGCCCAACTTGCCGTGCCGCTCCTGGTGGAAGTCGAAGAAGGCGAAAACTGGGACGCGGCGCATTGATTACGTCAAAAAGTAAAAACCTACTTTTTGCCGGTCTATCTTGAGGTTTGAAACCAGGAGAAGCCTGGTTTCAAACCGTGTAAACCCAACGCAAAACCAGCGCGATCTTGGGATTGTCGTAGAGGGCGCGCGCAGTGCGCTCTCTACGATCTGGCGGACGATGGGTAGTGGGTTTCCTCTCCTTTACTCCAAAAAGGTGCGAGCTTCGCTTGCCCTTTTTTGCTAACTAGGTCGTGTTCACACTACCCCCAAAAGATGTCATGCTTCAGTTATAAAAATCACTGGAGCCTGACAATGGGAATCACAGTATCCCAATACCAGCAGATCGAAGACTGCCTGCCGCGTCAGCGC
>JAITRP010000069.1 GCA_031288305.1 Zoogloeaceae bacterium | reverse complement strand
AGACCCCGGCCTGAAGGCCGGGGTTTCGACCGTAGCCATTGGGGAGGGGAGAGAAACCCCTTCCCAATGACGTTAGACCGGCAGCCCTGAAGGGCTGCCGCTAATTTCTTGCTTGCCTTCGCGTCCATCAGTGATACGCCCGCGCGCCGTCGCCAAGGCCGGAGGCGTAGATGTGCGCGAACACCGCGTTCGCCCTCAGGGTGATTTCGTCGGCATCGTAGGCATTGGAAGGCAAGCCAGCGAAAAGGCTCTTGATGATTTCGCACTCCACCTGCGCCCGCGCCGTGGCCTTCTCGCGCCAGTGGTCGATTCGCAACTTGCCGGAGTTCAGCTTCTCCAGCAGTTCCTTCGCCGCCTGCTTGATGGTTTCGCGGTCTTTCTTCGTGAGCGCGTCTTTTTGCAGCAGGTCGAACACGGCAAGCTGCTGTTCGTTCTCCAGCCCCTCGCGCAGATAACGCCGCGCTTCTTCATCGCAACTGTCGTTGATGGCGAACAAATCATCCATCACTTTCTGGATTTCGGCGGCGTCCTTGTCCTTGTTGTACGCCTGCACGATCTCCTGATACTTCTCATACAGATCGACCCGCGTCGGATTGACCGCGACCATCTCCGCCAGCCGCGCCTCGATTTTCCCCATCAGGTTCATCGCCGCCACGTTCCTGAACGGCGTTTTCTCGAACTCGGCGCGCAGGCGGGTGAAGTCGATATTGGAAAGGTCGTAGCGCGCGGGAGACTCCTTCACGCCCGGCGGCTCGGTTGCCACCGCCACGTCCACGACTTCGTACAAGTCCTGCAACAAGGCGCTCACGTCGGGCGCGACGCGCGCGTCCCGCAACTTGTTGTTGATGGCGGACAGCGCGCGCTCTTCGGCGTCGCGCGCGAACAGTCCCGGATGCGGGAACAGCCCGCGATGCCGCGCCTCGATGTCCTCCACGATCACCTGAAAAGTCTTGCGGCGTTTGTCGCTTGCGCACAGCAAATCGACCGCCTCCAGAATCTTCTGTTGTTTGTCGAAACCCGTGGCGGCGATCAGCGCGTCGAGATCGTAGCCCAGATCGCCCAGAAATTCGCGCCCGGTCTTCAGGCTGCCGGCGTATTCCGCCAGCGCCTCGGCATCGTCACGCACCGTGTCCTGCTCGGCCTCGCCTTTGCCGCTGCCCGCGCGGTCGCCCTGCGCGAAGGTCGCCAGCGCCCGGCGCAGGCTGCGGATCATGCCGTTGTAGTCAATGATCAAGCCGTGCTTCTTGCCGCCGCCCACGCGGTTTACGCGCGCGATGGCCTGCATCAGCGCGTGGCCCTGCATGGGCTTGTCCATGTACAGCGTGGCCAGGCTTTTCACGTCGAAACCGGTCAGCCACATCGCGCAGACGATGGCGACGCGAAACGGGTTATCCGCCTTCTTGAATTCCTTTTCCAGATTGCGCTTTTTCATCTTTTCGCGGTGCGGCCGGATGTCCAGCGGCTCATCGCGAAAGTTCCTCCATTTGGCGAACTCGGCCACTTCGCCCTGTTCCGGCGAGACAACCACGCAGATTTCGGTTTCACGCATCCAATCCACCTGCGCGCGGCGCTGCTTGAGCAAGGATGTGAACGGCTTGTTCTTGCCGGCAAACAACGCCTCCTCGGCCAGCACGTCCTGATGAAGCCGGTCGGTTCTTTCCTTCCATTTCGCAGCGATCAGGTCGTGCATCTTCACGCAGGTGATCTTGTCCAGGCACACCATCAGCGCCTTGCCGCCGCCGTTTTCCACCACGCGCCAACGCTGGTGGCAATGTTCGACGAAATCGGCGGCCACCTTCTCCAGGCGCGTGGGCGAAGTGAGAATGGGGTAGTCGCGCGCCAGATAGCGGTAGAGCCTGTCTTCCTTTTCGTCCGTCCACGGATCCTCCAGCGTGGCGGCCTGTCTGGCCGTTTCGATGTGCTGGCGGACACGCTCGCTGACCTTGGCGTCAACGATTTTCAGCCGCTCGCCCGCGTTCTCGTAGAACAGCGGCAGTGTCGCGCCGTCGGCCACCGCGCGCTGGAAGTCATAGATGGATACGTAGTCGCCAAATATCTTGCGCGTGAGCTGTTTTTCCGCTGTCTCGATCAGCGGCGTTCCGGTAAAACCCAGGAATTTGGCGCGCGGCAGTCCCTTGCGCATGTTCAACGCAAACTGCCCATATTGCGTGCGGTGCGCCTCGTCGCTGATGACGATGACGTCCTTGCGCCTGGAATAGGCTTCCGCCGCCGACTCGCGGTATTTCTGGATCAGCCCGAACACGTAGCGGCGGTTCTGCTCGCGCAACATCGCGCGCAAGGCCGCGCCATTTCTTGCCTGATCGGTCTTGCTGTTGGCCCGCCCGCAGTTGGTGTAGGTGGAGGCGATCTGATCGTCCAGTTCCGCGCGATCGGTGATCACCACGAACGACCAGGAGGCCGAGAGCTTGCGATGAATCTTCTCGGTCAGGAACACCATCGAATACGATTTTCCCGAACCCTGCGTGTGCCAGAACACGCCCAGTTGCCCGGCGTCCACCTCGGCCCTGACCTTCGGGTCATTCGAGGTCAACCGCTCGATGACGCGGTTCACGCCCAGATACTGGTGATTGCGCGCCACGATCTTGACGGTCGCGCCCTCGCTGGCGTCGTAGAGGATGAAGTTCTCCACGATGTCCAGCAGACGCCGCCTGTCCAGCATTCCTTCCAGCAGGATGGGCAACAGCGGCTTGTCCCTGGCCGGTTCCGGGTCGTCCTCGTCTTGCCGTTTCCAGCGGCAGAAGCGATCCCTGGTCGAGGTCAGCGACCCGTATTGCGCGTCGTGCCCGTTGGAAATGACCACCAGCGCGTTCCAATGGAACAGGTGCGGGATGGTGTCCAGATAATCGGCGTAGTTCTTCTTGTAGGCGCTGTCGATGTGTACCTCGAAGCGTTTGAGTTCGATGAACACCAACGGCAGGCCGTTTACAAAGCCGATCACGTCCGGCCGCCGCCGCCACGGTTGCCCGCGTACCCACAACTCGCGCACAACGTGGTAGTGGTTGTTGCCGGGGTCATCGAAGTCGATCAGCCGCAGGCGTCTGTCCACCCGGCGGCCAGTCCTGTCCTTGAACCGTACCGGCACGCCGTCGCGCAGCAGTTGGTATTTTTCCTCGTTCTTGGCGATCAGGCTCCTGGTGATGTCATCTTGCGCCACCCGCGCCAGCGCCTCCTCGTAGGCCGCGTCCGGCAGGCCGGGGTTCAGGCGCTTCAGCGCCGCCAGCACTTCGCGCGTGAGCACGGTCTCGGTGTCGTTCTCGCGGCCCAGCAGACTGTCCGGCCCGAAGTCTTCATTCTGCGCGAACACGCTGATCCAGCCGAGTCTTTCCAGAAACTCGGCGGTGGGCGCCTGAATCAGCAGGTCTTCGGAGTAATCATTCCTGGTCATCATGGCGTGTCCCCCAAAACAAAGCGCGCCTTCTCGATGCGCAGCATCTGGTAGGGCGTCATGAAACGCAGTCCGAGACCCGCGCACACATTGGGAATCTTGATCCGTTTGAGCGAGTTCTCTGGTTTTTCGTGCGTTACCACCGTGTGCCCGCCCGCCAGCGCGTGGGCGATGAGGTAGAAATCCGCCACCTGAAAGAAGGTGTTGATAGCCGCCGATTCGTACCGCCGGCTCGTCGCCCAGTCGCTGACCTTGCCGAACTGCGCGACCACCGTGGCGCCGGTCGCGCGGAACAGACCATTGCCGTGTTGTTTCGCCCAGTCCGTCAGTTCGTCGGAGCCAGCGGCGATTTCATCCGACACCTTGTCGATACTGAAAACGCGCCCGCTGGCGTTGTTGTCGATCAGCCATTGCCAGGACGCCGGGCAGAAATCAAGACCGTAGTGCAGGTTCTTGGCCTGGATGAAAACGTTGGCGTCGAGCAGGCAACTCATGGCGTCACTCCCAGCTCACGCGCCGCTTCATGGAAAGTGGCCGTCTTGCGCACGCCCAGCATGCGAAAAGCATCCTGGAACAGCGTCTCACCTTCCAATGCGCTGGTGAGCACGGCGCGGGCAAAGCGTTTGCCGGCACGCGCGCCCAGGGATCGATAGAAATCGCCGCCGCCGCTGCCGCGCCGCTCCAGCCCGCGCAGCCGAGCCTGCTCCTCGCGGTAGTGCCGCCACAGTGTGGCGGAATCAATGAAATCCGCGTCGAACAAGCGGCGCAAGGCCACCAGCGCGCTGACCTTGAATTCGCGCGCCAGGCGTTGAATTTCCTCCGGGATTGGCGCATCGGGCTGGCGCGCTGCGCGCAGCGCCTGCAAAGGCATCAGCAGTTCCGCCGCCGCCAGATTGCACCAACGCTCGGTCTGCTGCTCGGGTACCCGGCCCGCCTGCGTGTCCGACACGCCCGTCGCGCCCAGCCACAGGTGCGCCAGTTCATGCGCCAGCGTGAACATCTGCGCTGCCTTGCTGTCCGCGCCGTTCAGGAACACCAGGGGCGCGAGATCATCCGCCAGCGCGAAGCCGCGAAACTCGCCCACATCCAGCTTGCGGCGGCTGTTGCCGCCCATGATCGAACTGGCCATCACCATCACCCCGGCGTCCTCGGCCTTGGCGATCAACTGGCGCAGCGCGTCCGTCCAGGTTGGTAACTGGCGGCGCGCTTCGGTGGAGAGCGCCAACGTCTCGCGCATGCGCCGCGCCACCGTCTCGGGCGCGTCCTGTACGCGCGCGCTGCCGACGAAGGCCAGCTTCGACAGGCCATGCAGGCGCGCATGATCGCGGTACCAATCCTGCCGCTGCTGGCACAGATAGAGCGTATCCAGCAGGTTGCCGCTGGGTTCGGCCAGGGTTTCATCGCGCAGGGTGCGGAAGTCCGGCACAGGCAACTTCAGCACGGGCGGCTGGGGCAGGAAGAAGTAGCCGATGGCGGTATGCGTCAAGCGGGCGAAGGTTTCCAGTTGTTTGAGCGTGGGTTGCGCCTCGCCCGTGAGCCACAGCGGCCATTTGCCAAAGCGCGTTACCAGATCGCCGTCGCGCAAATGCGCGCGCCGCGCCGCCCAGCGCAACACGGGGATGGAAGCGGCAACCGCAGTCATGCCGCCGCCTCCTCGGGCAGGGCAACGCCAGAAACATCGAGTTGGCCGGACATGAGCTTGGGAAGGAGCAGGTCGCGAGCGCGGGCGAGCTGGATGTTCTCCTCGCGCAAAGTGATGGTCTGCCAAAGCATCGAGTTCAGCATTTCCAGTTTCTCCTCCAATTTGCACGGTATCAGTAATTTAATCTGTTTCAAATGCTTTGCGCCCAAATGCGCGACCGTCGCCCCTTGAATGCTGATCTCGAATTCCTTGATTGGAGCAAGCAATGCAAGGCCAATATACGCACGCAACAATTCTTCCCTCGGACGTACTCGGCACACGCGTTGAACCAAGTAAGCATTACAACCTACCCAGTAGTTCATGTGAAAGATGCCGTCCATACCGATCAGAAAGTCGCCGCGTTCGATTATGTAGGAATTATCAACTTCCTCCGTCGTATAGGTGGAGGTCGAGACATCAGGAATATCTCGAATACGAACGACAGGCATGCCTACACCATTGTTGTTGAACTGCCCTGCTTTGAACGGAAACCCGTAATCAACGTCAGCAACATCAAAGAGGTTCTTTCTCTGCCACCCCTGCGGCACGCCATCCACCACCCGCACGGTCTCGTGGCCGGGGAAGCGCAGATGCGCGAACCACTCGCGGTAGAGCCGCCGGGCGGCGTCTTCGAGCAGGACGATACGGCGCTGGTTGGCGGTGATGAGGTCGTCGTAGGCAGCAAGGACTGCGCCGACCTGCTGTTGCTCTTCTACCAAGTCCGGCATCAGCACCGTGCACTCATAAATGCGCTTAGGTGCGGTATGGCGAACGGTTGCTCCGGTTGCAGAACTGCGAACTTGTCCACGATACATCGGAGAATTCAAGACATAGTAGAGGAAGGTTTTGTCGATTGTCCTATCCGGCAAGTACTCCACCAAGCCCAAACGCTGATTATGCAGATACCTACCATCTTCGGGAACAACGATGGCTCCACCAAGAATCGGCGCTGCTTGGATAAGATCCGTCATCACGACCAGCATGTCCCCCGCTTTCATCAGAAACTCGTCTGGAAACTCACCCGTATAGAACTTCTCCTTGCCGGGCCGCAGTTTCAATCCTCCTGTTTCGTGGATATTGCCGGGAGTGAGCAAAAGATACTTACCGTCCTCTGCGAAGAATTTACCTTTGAAAGCCCATCCATGCTTGATGGAGATGAACTCACCGAGTTTGTGTTCGACCCAGTTCACGCGAACAACTCCTCAAAGTTGTCCGCAATCCTTCTCGCCAACCCCGCCGCCTTCTCATTCAATTCCGCCAGTTCCTCGTGAATCTCGCGCAACTTTTCAGCGAAATCCTCTTCGTCCTCCTCGCTGACCGTCGCTACACCCACGTAGCGGCCCGGCGTCAGCGACCAGTCGTTGGCCTCGATTTCATCCAGCGTCACGGCGCGGCACAGGCCGGGCACGTCGGCGAAAAGACCATCGGGGAAGCGCGTCAGCAGCCAGTGCGCCTGGGCGATGAAGCAGCCCGCTTGCTGGAGAGCCTCCAGCGCCTTGTCGCGCGCGCTGGGTTCTTCCTGCTTCCTCTCGTCCGCCGCCAGCAGCGCGCGCCTGGCCTCGCGCGCGGCCCTGGCGTCAAAGGCGGGAGAAGCGCGCGCGCGCAGGGTCTTTTCGGCCTTGTCCAGCAGGGCGAGCCAATGCCTGTGACGCGCTTCCAGCGCCTTCGCCAGCGCCTTGAGTTGCGGCGCGAGGTTATCGAGGACGGATTGCAGCGCCTTCTCTCCGGCAAGGGTTTCGACTGGTTCGACCCGAACGGGCGGGACGGCCTCCACGCCTGGCGAAGCGGCGGCCAGTTCGTCCCGGAAGGCCTCCAGCGTTTCTTGCGCGATGTGCGCCTCCCCGGGCTGATCCTTGTTGAGTTCCGCGAGCCGCGCCTTCCCGGAAAAATCGCGCAGCAACGCGGCGACGCGCTCAACGGCGGCATCGTCGGCCCGCAGGCGTTCCGGCAGGCGGGACAGCCATGCGGCGGCTTCTCTCTGATAGCGATGGACGAGTCCGGTGAATTTTTCCGTCTCGCCGCGATACAGCCAGACGATGGCGTTGAGGCTGGCGAGTTGCTCTTCGGTGAAAACGCGCGAATTGGCGGAAACGACGTGGTACACGTTGCGCGCGTCGATCATCAGCACCTGATCGCGCAGGTCGTCCGGCTTGCCCTTGTCGAAAAACCATAATGTGCAAGGCAGGCTGCGCGTGTAGAAGAACTTGGTTCCGATGGCGGCCATCACGTCCACATGCCCCGTGCGGACGAGTTTTTCGCGGATGTCCCTGTCCTTGTTGCCCGCGTCCGAGGCGCTGGAGGCCATGACGAAACCGGCGCGTCCCGCGTCGTTCAGGTAGCTGTAGAAATATTGAATCCACAGGCTGTTGGCGTTGCCGATCGCGCCGGTCCTGCCGTTCGTCCCAGGCAGGCCGAAGGGCAGGCGGCCGCCCTGTTCGACGGGGGCGACTTGCCCCTCCACCTTCCTGGCGTCCACGCCGTCGACGTTGAACGGCGGATTCGCCATGACGAAATCACACTGGCCGACGAGGCGGGGAACCTGGTCGTAGAAGGTGTTGCCCTGGCGGATGTTGCTGGCGTCCAGCCCATGCACCACCAGGTTCATGCGCGCCAGCTTGACGTTGCTGTCGCTCTTTTCCTGCCCGTGGAAGGTCACGGCGTCGTTGGCGATCGCGTGGCGCGCGTTCTCGATGAAATGGCCGGTCTGCACGAACATGCCCGCCGAGCCGCAAGCCGGGTCGAACACGAGGCCATGATCCGGCTCGATGATGTTTACGATCATCCTGACCAGCGAGGGCGGCGTGAAGAATTCGCCGCCGTGTTGCGCGCTGTTCATCGCGAACTTGTTGAGGAAATATTCGTAGATGCGGCCAAACACGTCGCCCGTGGCGGCGCGAATGGCGGGGCGGTCGAAAATCTTGACCAGTTCGGCCAGAAGGTCGGTCTCAAAGGCAGTATAGCCGCGCGGCAACGCGCCGGCCAGCACTTCGTATTCGGCCTCGATCACGTCCATCGCGCGATCGATGGCGCCGCCCACATCCGCGCCTTGCGGCAGGCTGGCAATGCGCCTGAAGCGCGCGGCCTCGGGCAGATAGACGGCGGCCTTGCCCTGAAAACCCAGTTTGATGATCCGCTCGCGCTGCGCGGCGGGCGCCTCTTTCGGGATATTGGCCTCGATGTCAGGCAGGCAGGCGGCGAAGCGGTTATCGGCGTGACGCAGGAAAATCAAGCCCAGCACCGGCATCGCGTATTGCACGGCGGTAAGCCTGGAGTTGGCGCGAAGCTGATCGGCGGCCTCCCACAGTTCATTTTCGAGTTGCTGGACGTTCATCGCATCATTTTCATTTTTCGCGCACGCCGCGCCGCCGGTTTCCAAGCAAGAAATTAGCGGCAGGCGTTCTTGCGGCACAAAGCCGTACTCAACCGAAAAGGTTTCAATTTAACAGGTAAACCTTAAATCAACCACGCTTTCCGCGGCAAGAAAGGCAACGCCATCATCCCCCGTCCGCCGCCTTTTTGACGCCTCGCGCCAGCAGCGCGACAAAGCCGAGCGCCAGCAACAGGACGAAGGTCAGAAGCGTCACGAACGCATGCCAGCCCCAGTGGTGATAAAAAATGCCGGGCAGGAAGGTGCCGAGCGTTCCGCCCGCGTAATAGAACGAAAGATACAGCCCGTTGGTGATGCGCTTGCGTTCGCCCGCCAGCTTGTTGATGTAGCCCGCCGCCAGCGCATGCGCCATGAACATGCCGAGGCAGAAAACGAACATGGCAAGGAACATGACGGCAAACGAGCGGATGTGGAAGATTTGCAGACCGGCGATGTAGATCAGCATGCCGGCAATCATCGCCCGCGACTCGCCGCCGAAAAAGCGGATGATCCGGGTGGCGTTGAGCGCCGTGACGATGCCGACGATGTAGCCCGTGTACAAAAGCCCCGTCTTGCCGCCGCCGGTGCTGGCGTCGATGTTCCTGATCTCGAAGGGCAAAAAATTGAGGAGTCCCTGGAAGACGAAGAACACGCACAGGATGGCGGCGCAGATCAGCGCGTTGTGCCGGACGCGGAGAATGTCCGCGATTTCCCGTCCCGAGGGCTTGCCAAAACTGGATTTGCCTTCGTCGCCGATTTTGGCGAGAAAGAAGGACAAGCCGACCAGTCCCACGCCAATCAACAGGAAAAACAGCCGCCAGCCGAAAAGCTCCGCCGAAATGCCGGAAAGGAAACGCCCCAGGAATCCGCCCGCGATCGTGACGCCGACATAATTGCCCAGCGCCCTCTGCATGTCGGCGGCGGAGGCGGAAACGGAAACATAGCTCATGATGGAAGTCAGCGCCGCGGGAATCAACAGCCCCTGCGCGGCGCGAATGCCGATCAGCATGGCGTAGGAATCGCTGAAGGCAAAGCCGATTTCCAGCGCGCCAAGCAGGAAAAGCGAGGTTCGCAGCATCCGCTTCAGCGGGAAATTCTCCAGGATGTAGCCGTAGAGAATCGGCGCGACGGAGAGCGGCAGCATGATCACCGTGGTGAAGATCACGGCCTGGAAGTCGCTCAGGGCGAACTGTTCCTTGAAGAGCGGCTGGATCGGCTGCGCGGCGTAGAGGGTAAACAGCGTCAGGATGGCGCACGCGTAGAGGAGGGGCATCGGCTTTTTCATCGTAAAACTAACTCTGGTTTGAAACCCCGCCCTTCGGGGCGGCGCGAAGGTGAGACCCCGGCCTGAAGGCCGGGGTTTCGACCGTGGCTATTGGGAAGGGGAGAGAAACCCCTTCCCAATGACGTTGGACCGGCAGCCCTGAAGGGCTGCCGCTAATTTCTTGCTGCGCGGAATGGCCCTTGCTTACCCGCTCATGGCTTTGGCCGCCCGGCGGGATTGCCTTTTTCGGCCTCCTTGACCGCCGCCCAGACCGCCAGCGCGTCGCGGGTGACGCCAACGTCATGGACGCGGATGATGCTCGCGCCCTTTTCGGCGGCGAGCACCGTGGTCGCCAGCGTCGCCGCCGCCCGTTCCCCCACGGGCCTGCCGGTGATTTCCCCCAACATGCGCTTGCGGCAAAGGCCCACCAGGAGCGGCAAGCCTTCCCGGCACAGTTCGGGCAAACGGGCGAAGAGTTCGAGATTGTGCGCCAGGTTCTTGCCAAAGCCGAAACCGGGGTCGAGCGCGAGACGCGTATCGGAAATCCCCGCCGCCCGGCAGGCATGGACGCGCCCGGAGAGAAAATCGCCGACCTCGCCAACCACGTCGTCATAATGCGGATCCTGCTGCATGTTGCGCGGCTCGCCCTGCATGTGCATGAGGCAGACGCCGCAATCGCTTCTCGCCACGATGTCCAGCGCGCCGGGACTTCTGAGCGCGTTGATGTCGTTGATCATGTCCGCGCCCGCTTCCAGCGCCGCCCGCATGACTTCCGGCTTGCAGGTGTCGATGGAAATGGGCGCATTCCAATCCCGCATGCGCTCCAGCGCGGGAATCAGGCGGGCGAGTTCCTCCTCGACCGAAGTGGATTCCGAGCCGGGGCGGGTGGATTCCGCGCCCAGATCGAGCAGATCCGCTCCGGCCTCCCACTGCGCGCGGGCGCGCTCGACCGCCGCCTCGACGGGGTCGCGGCGGTTCGCCAGGACATTGCGGTCTGCCAGGACGCCGTCGCCGGAAAAGGAATCGGGCGTGATATTGACGATGCCCATGATGAGCGGGCGATCAAGCGGCAAATCAAACCGCCCGCAACGCAGTGACCGGGACGCGGGATGCCGGCGGAAAACTGGCTTTGCCATCAAAAGGCCGCTGCCCCAGGCGCAGGACGCGATCCGGTTTTGTTGGCGCGGCGTCTGCTCTTGTCCTTGTCCCCTGAAACCCAGCACACGTCCTCTTTGCCAGCGGCGCGGTTCAGGAAACGGGCGAAGAGGAAAAGAAGGTCGGAAAGGCGGTTGATGTAACGGCGCGCGTCTTCGGAGAGCGGGGCGACTTCCGCGAGCGCGACGAGACTGCGCTCGGCGCGCCGACAAATGGCGCGGGCAAGGTGGGCAAGCGCGGCGGCGCGGCAGCCGCCGGGGAGGATGAAATCCTTCAGCGGCGGCAGATCCGCGTCAAGGCGCGCCGCGCGCTCTTCCAGCATTTCCACATGCGCGGCGCGAATCAAACGCCGTTCATCCGGCAGATTGGGAAAGGAAAGTTCGCCGCCCAGATCGAAAAGCTGGTGCTGGATGGCAATGAGCGTTGCGCGAGCATCGGCGGGCAAATCGACTTCGGCCAGCAGCAGGCCGATCGCGCAGTTGAGTTCATCTATCTCGCCAATGGCGCGGATGCGCGGGTCGTTCTTGGCAACGCGCTCGCCGTTGCTCAGGCCAGTCTGTCCCTTGTCGCCGGTACGGGTTATGATTTTTGCAAGTCGATGCGTCATGATCGGTTTGGGTGTGCGGTTGTTGAAAGTGGAGGCGTTTCGTCATCCGGATGTTCCTTGGGCAGTTCCAGCGTATGCAGGGACAAATCGCCGGAGAAAAGCGAACCCCTCTTTGGATCGTAAAAGGCGACAGGCATTATTTCAATGTCGATCAACCGCCCGGACTTCGTTTGCGCCAGCACGTCCAGGAGGCCGTTCTTGTCGTTCAGCATTGCGCTCGGCAGGCGGGGATTCTCCAGGGCGAGGCTTGCGTAATCGTCATCGGGCAGGAGCAGGACGGCGGTCATGTTTGAAAGGCAGGAGACAAAGGACGGAAAAGCATGTGGAGGAATTATAGCCTGCTTTTCCTTGCCGCCTGATTCTCGATCCCGGCTCAAGGCGCAATTCAAGGTGGAGATCATGTGGATAATCCAGATACAGGCAAAGCGGCTGCTCCCCTGCTGCCGAAGGGGCAAGGACAGCCGAGGATTTTCTCCCGGTCGTCTGTCAAGACGGCCAGACGCCGTGCATCGGGCAATCCGGGAACCGTGAGCGTTTCCACGCCCAGCAGGCGGATCCCGGCAGGAAGCGCCGCCGGTTCCGTTTCCGGGTATTCGTCTTTCATGGCGAGCCAAAAGCCGCCAGGCGCAATGAGATGCCGGGTCAGTTCGAGGAAATTCCCAATTCCGGCAAAGTAACGTGAGATGACTATATCATAGCTCCCCGTCAACGACTCCGCGCGGCCATGCCGGGGCGTGACGTTGGGAAGTCCCAGTTCGATGACGGCTTTCTGTTGAAACGCGACCTTTTTCCGGTCAGCGTCGATCAAGACGACGCGCAGGCGCGGACGGGCGATCGCCAGGGGAATGCCGGGCAGTCCCGCGCCGCTGCCGACATCGAGAAGGTTTGGGGGGAAGGCGGTTTCAGGGAAGGCGCGATCCAGCCAGGGCACGATGGCGAGCGTGTCGAGAAGATGGCGCAACACGGTTTCCGACGGATGTTTCACCAGCGTGAGGTTGTAGACGCGATTCCATTTCAGGAACAGCTCGCGATAGGCCATGAGGCTTTTTGCCGCGCCTTCGGGGATTTGCAGCCCCAGTTCGGCAAGACCGTTTCGCAGCGCTCCAATGTCATGGAAGGCGTCAATCGTCATTTTGGGCGACGTCACGCTGGATGGCGCATATTCCGGCATTCTCGGCGATGCCGACGCGGAGGTGAATACCGTTTTCGCGCCAAAACTCGAAAGCCTGGATGGAACCGCCCTGCCGCGGCAAATGAGGAACGCGACATTCCAGCTTCAGCGCGCTGGCAGGGACGCGCGTCCCTTTCGGAGGGTTCTTGCCGGTTTGGCGCCATATTTCAGAAGGCGCAAACTGTTCGCGACGACCAGCAGCGTCGAGCCGAGGTCGGCGAATACGGCAACCCACATGCTGACGACGCCGGAGAGCGCGAGCAGGAAGAAAACCCCCTTGACGACAAGCGCGGCCGTGATGTTCTGCACGAGAACCGCGTGCGTGGCTTTTGAAAGCCGCACGAATTTCGGGATTTTCCGAAGATCGTCGTCCATCAGCGCCACGTCGGCGGCTTCGAGCGCCGTATCGGTTCCCATCACGCCCATTGCGAAACCGATGTCGGCCGCGGCCAACGCGGGCGCGTCGTTGATGCCGTCGCCGATCATGCCCACGAATTCTTTTTTGTCCCCGGTTTGCGGCGTCCTGAGTCCGGCAATTTTCCGGTATTTGTCTTCGGGCAGCAGTTCGCTTGCCACACGGTCGATACCGGCGGCGGCGGCAATGGTTTGCGCCGTCCGCTCATTGTCGCCAGTGAGCATGATGGACGCGATTCCCATGTCTTTCAGTTCGCCCACCACCGCGCGGCTTTCCGCGCGCGGCGCGTCGGCAACGGCAAAGAGCGCCAGAACCCGGCACGCATCGCTCAGGAAAACGACGGTCTTCCCCTGCCGTTCCAGTTCATCGGCGCGCGCCAGGGCTTCGGATATGAAAATCCGCCGGGAGGCGAGCGTCCGGCGGTTGCCCAGGGTCAGGGGCAGTTCGTCGATCACCCCGCGAATGCCGCTGCCCGGCAACGCGGCGAATGCCGTGACATCCCGGCGAGAGAAGGTTTTCAGCCGTGATTCGCGCGTCAGCGCTTCGGAAACGGGATGATCCGAGCAGCTTGCCAGCGCGCGCGCGTATTGCAGGATGTTCGCCCGTTCCGCTTCCGGCGCGAAAACTTCGATGTTCGTGCATTCGGGTTTGCCATGGGTCAGGGTGCCTGTTTTGTCGAAGGCGATCCAGGTGAGTTTCCGGCCTGTTTCAAGATGAACGCCGCCCTTGATCAGGATTCCCATGCGGGCGGCGCTGGCCAGACCGCTGACGATTGCGACTGGCGTCGAGATCACGAACGCGCAGGGACAAGCGATGACGAGCAGCACCAGCGCCCTGTAGACGCAATCGCGCCAGGAAGCGTCGAAAAGAAGCGGCGGCGCGATGGCCGCCATGATCGCCGCCGCGAGGATCATTGGCGTGTAATAGCGGGCAAATCGATCAATGAAACGCTGTGTTGGCGCGCGTTCGCCTTCCGCTTCGGCGACGAGCTGGACGATGCGCGCCAGGAGCGTCTGTTGCGCCGCCGCCGTGACCTTGAATTCAAAAAAACCGCTTTCGTTCAGGGTTCCCGCGAATACGGCGTCGCCCGCCGCTTTTTCGACGGGCAGGCTCTCCCCGGTAATGGCCGCCTGATTGACGGTCGATTGCCCGCGCGTGATTTCCCCATCCAAAGGGATGCGTTCGCCGGGGCGAACGCGCACGATTTCTCCCATCTGTATATCCTTTGCCGCGCAGCTTCGCCATTCGCCATTTCTCGATACGCTGGCGACTTCCGGCGCCATTTCCAGGAGTTTTTCGATGGCGTTCCGCGTTCGGGCGACCGCCATGCCTTCCAGACGCTCCGCCAGGGTGAAAAGCGCCATGACCATGGCCGCTTCCGGCCATTGCCGGAGCAGGAAGGCGCCCGTGACCGCCAGCGCCATCAGGGTATTGATATCGAGCCGTCCGGCAAGGAGCGCGCGCCAGCCGCGCACGTACACTTCCACGCCGGAAAAGGCGATGCCGGACAACGCCAGCAGGGGGGAAATCCACTCGGCGCGAGGAAGTGTTGTTTCCCCGATGAATTCGGCGCCCAGCGCGAGAAAAACGGCCAGGACGAGCGGCCACCATTTTTTTGGCGTCGCGCCGGGGCGGGCTTCGGCGCCGGGATCACAACAAGGACAACATTGGGAAGACATAGGAATCTCCAGTCAAGCGAACAAAATGGATCGACAGGCCGTCGGCCAGCCTCCATTGGTGAAACGGGCGTTGAGCGGCGCATCGAAAAAGCTTTTCAGATGGAAAAAACAGCATCCAGAATACGCGCCATGAATTGCCGCGAGCAGTTCTTCATCGTAAAACTAACTCTGGTTTAAAACCCCGCCCGGAAGAATCGGCGCGAAGGTTGATCCCCCGGCCTGAAGGCCGGGGGATCAATCCGTAGCCATTGGGGAGGGGAGAGAAACCCCTTCCCAATGACGTTGGACCGGCAGCCCTGAAGGTCTGCCGCTAATTTCTTGCTAATCGTCGTCGTCATTTTTATTTCCTTTCAAGTCAAGTTTTAGAGCGTTCTTGGTTTATTTGCCTGCATCCGAAGCAATTGAGGGCGCGCGGGCGCCGGAAAACCGCGTCGGCATTCATGTCTCGCGCTCTTCGGCCTGCATCGCGGAAAAAATCGGGCAGCATCCTGGCGGATCACACCCTCGCGGGCAGGTCGCCATCAGGCGGGAAAGCCTTGCGCGGACACTTTCCAGGCGCGCAATCCGCGTCTCGATTTCAGTCAGATGCTGGCCGACGCGCGCCTTTGCGCACTCGGCATTTACCGAAAACTTCAAAAGATCGGCAATTTCTTCCAGACTGAATCCCAGTTCTTTCGCGCGCACGATGAAACGCACCCGCCAGACCGCATTCTTGTCATACTTCCGATACCCCCCGGCGCTGCGCTGCGGAGGCGGCAACAGATTTTCACGCTCGTAGTAACGCAGGGCGCTTGCCGACACCCCGGTTTCCTTGGCCAGCGTCCCGATGGATAGATGCCGGGAACGGTTTTCCCGGCCGTTCATGATCCGGTCTCCATCGCGCCCAGGTTCATCACTTTGTCATGAAATGCGGCCACGCTTTCCCGATGCGCGACGCTGATGATGGAAGCATTGGGCAGGCGTTCCGCCAGCAGGCGATACATCGCGGCTTCGTTCACGGGGTCGAGCGAGGATGTGGCTTCGTCAAGAAAGAGCCAGTCCGGTTTGTGCAGCAGGACGCGGGCAAAGGCAAGTCGCTGCTGTTCGCCCGGCGAGAGCCGTTTTTCCCAGTTGTCCCCCTTGCCCAGCTCGCCGGTCAGGTATTCCAGCCGTACCGCGCGCAATGCCTCGATGCACACGTCCATGCCGAACCACTGTTCGTCGCTGGGATAGCACAGGCAGGCGCGCAAGGAAGCGATCGGCAGATAACTTTTCTGGGGAAGGAACATCTTCTTTCCTTCCGGCATGGCAATTTCGCCTTCGCCATGCGGCCAAAGCCCGGCCAGCGCGCGCAGGAACGTGCTCTTGCCCGCGCCGGAATGCCCCCGGATGACCCATCGCTCGCCTGCCTGGAAGACCGTTTCACCGATGGATGCCAGCTTGCCGCCGCCAGGCAGGCATAAATCCAAGGATCGGATGCCCAGGCAATCGGACCTGGCATTCTGCACAATGGCGATGCCGCTCGTTTCCCGCGCTTTCAGCGCTTCCTCGAATTCAAGCAGACGCCGGAACACGGCGCGCAACATCGCTATGCCTTTGTAGGCGGCAATGAACCAGGAGAGCGCGCCGCGCACCCGGCCAAAGGCCGCGGTCAGTTGCTGGACGGAGCCCAGGGTGATTTCGCGCGCGAAATAGCGCGGCCCGATGATCAAGAGCGGCACGAAGTTGGAGATTTCGCCATAGCCTTCGTGAAACAGGGTAATGCGCCGCGTGTAATCCATGACGCGCCGCCAGTTTTCCCGGATTGCCATGAACGCGGCGCGCAATTGCACGATTTCCGCGCGCTCCCCGGAATAAAAGGCGATTTGCTCGGCGTTTTCGCGCACGCGCATCATCAGGAAACGGAAGTGCGCCTCGCAGCGTTGCTGGTGATAATCCACCTGGACCAGCGAATGGCCGATTTTTTCCATCAACCATGAACCGAGCAAGGCATAGGCCACGGCCAGCCACAACAGGTAACCGGGAATTTCGACGCGGAACCCTCCCAGCGACAGGGCGAGACTGTCGGACAAGTTCCAGACGATTACCGCGTAGGAGACCAGGTTGACTATCGTATTGAGCAGGCCCAGCGACAGGCTCATGCTTCTGCTTGCCAGCATCTGCAAGTCCTCGCCGATGCGCTGATCCGGGTTGTCGACGTCGCCCGCGCGCGCGATACGGTAATGGGTGTTTCCATCCAGCCAGCGACGGAGGAAAACGTCGGTCATCCAGGAGCGCCAGCGTATTTCCAGTTCCTGGAAAAACCAGATGCGCATGGCGTTGATGATCGACCAGAAGGTGACGATGGCCGCGAAAACCCACAGCAGACCCCAGAAGGCGCCGCTATCGTAGGCCGCCAGGGCATCCCAGTAATCGCGCTGCCAGTAGGAAAGACGCACGCCGCCATAAGTGCGCGCCCAGTCGATCACGATGATCAGCGCCAACAGCCCGCGTCCGCGCCAGCGCTCTTCCGAAACCCAGTAGGGCGCGATCAAGCCCCAGGCGGCCTTGGCGCGTACGCGCCACGAACGGTCGCCGGGAGAAACTCCGGAAAGGAAGGCGTGTTTTTCCACGATTCCCATTGGAGCGTCAATAATCGATACGCAGGGTCAGCTTGTAGCTGCGCGGTTCGCCATAGATGTTCAGGCTGCCGGTGCTGCCCAGGCGGGCGTAGTAGCTCTTGTCGAACAGGTTGTAGGCGTTGAACGCCAGGGATGCATTCTTGTTGATGCGGTAGGAAAGAAAGCCGTCCGCGAGCGTGTAGGCGGGCTGCTTGCGCACGGCGGCCGCCGTGTTCGCGGCCACAGTGTTGGTGGCGGAGGCGCGGGTTTCGCTGACGTAGGTGAGTCCCAGGCCGACGCTCAGGCCGTTCAGCGGCCCATTTCCCCCAAAACGACGGACGCCCCAGAGTTTGAAGAGGTGCTTGGGCTCCTTGGGGGAAAACTCGACCCCTGCAAATAGCCGGTCTTTCTTGTAGCGCGTGTCCAGCCGGGTATAACCGGCCTGGATGTCCCATCCAGGAGCCGGACGACCGGCGACCTCGACCTCCCAGCCCTTGCTCTCGACCTCGCCCAGGGCAAGCCAGGAATTCGGATGGCCGGAGTCGGGGTCCTGATAGGCGCGGTTCTTGTCGCGCAGGTCGAAGCGCGCGAGCGAGGCAATCAGCTTGCCGTCCAGGAATTCTCCCTTGGCGCCGATCTCGTATTGCTTGCCCGTGCGCGGCCCGATCGGGTCGCCTCCAAACTTCGTATTGGCCTGCGGTATGAAGATGTCGGCGTAGCTCGCGTAGAGGGAAACCTGCTTGCTTACGTCGAAGAGCAGGCCGCCATAGGGCGTCACCTCGTCGTCGGTCTTGACGTTGTCGTTATTCGTCCAGTTCATGTTGACCGTCGCCGCCGGGGGGGGATTGCGCGTGCGCTGGCGGTAATCGCTGGAACGCGCGCCGACGATGAAGGTGAGCGGCTCGGCAAGGCGCAGGCGCAGTTGCCCATAGTACCCGGATTGCCAGTATTCCGCCTCGTTGCCGAGGTGGTAGTCCCGCCAGCATTCCCCGACGAGATCCTGGCGGCCAAAGGGGACAGTCACGTTCAGGGGGTTGCAGTTGGCGCCCGTGGTGAAGGAACTGGATTTTGAATAGTTGTAGCCCACGACGGCGCGGTGTTCTCGCCCGAACAGGGAGAAAGGCCCGGCAAGGTAGATATCGTAGGCGTCGTAGGCGGCCTCGACGTCGCGCAGGGTGCGCTGATAGGCGACGTTGCCGCTGGCGGGCGGAATGCCGGCGCCGACGTAGGCGGCCATCCTGTAGAAATAGTCCTGCTCGCGGCGGTTGTATTTCGCGTTCGCGCTCCAGCCGTTTTCAAAGCGATGGCTCAACTCCGCAGTGATGTCCCGGGTATCCCAGTCGATCGTGTTCCATTTCGGATTGAGATTGGTGCTGCGCGGCAGATCGAGCAGCTCGCCGGCGCCGGCGGCGGCGGGAACGCCGGAATAAAGGCCGCGCAGATTGTTCTTCTGGGTGGAGTAGGCAAGCGAGAAGGCGGTCGCCGGCGTGATGTCCCAGTCCAGGTTGAAATACCCCAGGAGCTTGCGGCTTTTCGCGTCGTCGTAGAAATATTGCCGGTCGGTGCTGGAGACGACCGCGCGCGCCCGCAGCGAACCGTCCGCGTTGAGCGGGCCGGTCAAGTCCAGCGCCGCGTTGTGGTTGTCCCACGTCCCGCCGGAAAGCGTGGCGGCGGCGGCGAATTCCTTTTGCCCGCGCTTCCTGACCAGATTGACCACGCCGCCAAAATTTCCGTCGCTGTTCGACGCCGCCGCGCCCTGGAAAAGGCCGGCGGGGCCGCGCAGCACTTCGACCCGCTCGTAGATCGCCATGTCCAGTTGCGGGGCGGCGCCGAACGAGTTGTAGGCAGGCAGGCCGTCATAGGTCGGCTTCAGGGTGTAACCCCGGGAATAATAGGTGTCGTCCCCGTACCAACTGGAGTTGGGCTGGGCGGTGATGCCCGGAACCAGCTTCAGCGCGTCGCTCAAGGTCACGGCGCCCTGATCCTCGATGCGCTCCTTGGTGACGACGGAAACGGATTGCGGAATCTCGCGCGGCTTCACGGGTTCCTTGCCGCCGACGCTCACCGCGTCGCTGGTGTAGCGCGTACCCGTGACCACGACCGGATCGAGCGTGATCGTTTCCGTCTGCTCCTGCGCCTGTGCGGAAGAGATGATTTCCGCCGTCGCCAGAAGCGCGACGATTGTCCGGCGCTTGTCCCATGAGCGGAATTTTTGCTGCTTGGTTTGCTTGATTTCCATGATGGCTTCTTCCTCGTGAAAATTCGATCCACCTGTTTTCCAATCCGCCGGTTTGGCTTCGCCGGACGGAAACGCCAGTGCCTGAAAGATAGACATCCCCAAACTAAGATTGAAGTTAACGTTAAAGTCAAAGATCAATAATTGATAGGCTAATAAGCTGTCGTCGAATTTCTTTTTCTTTTTTTCTCATAAAGACCCGTCCGGATTTCGCGGTCGGATCCCGCCGGGAGTTGCGCCTGATCATGGAAGCGCTTCCACTGCCGGTTGTCGACGTCGCGTCCGTTTGGGATGTCGTGCGCTCGATCAGGGCAATCGCATTCAAGAAACAGGCACAAGTCCGAGGAGGAAAGCGCGATAGCCGGAGCGGCGTCCGGCAGTCATCTTCCCGGAAGATCACATCCAGCGCCCAACGCGGCCGGTTCTCGACGCCCCGGCGCGCCGACCGGGCAAGGTCTTCGCTCCCGGCAATGCCTTTCAAGCCAACGCGGCATGACCACCCGTTGACATCCTCCCCTGCCTGAAGGCAGGGGATTCCTACTGTGGTTATTCCATCGTATTGCTGGAATAACTCGCTTCGGCGGGTTCCTGCTTCATCGAGCGGCCTGACTGCGCCGTCTCT
>JAITRP010000213.1 GCA_031288305.1 Zoogloeaceae bacterium | reverse complement strand
TGCGTCCACAGCGGGTCTTCTTTCAGGCTGTAATCCCTGTCTGTCCAGTCCGGCGTCGGATGAAGCTGGATGGCGTGATTCTGCACCCCTTGCGCCAGCGGCACAAAACTGTCCGGCTCGTAAAAATAGTGGGTGCTCTCCTCGTTCGTCGTCTCCCACGCCAGCGTATCTCCGTCCCAGCCGTAGAAGGTCGTGCCAAGATTTCTTTCCTTGCACAAGCGTGCCGTTTCCGCTGCCTTGTATTGGCTCCCCGCATCAAAATAGTGCGGCACAATCGGGGCGCTGTGCTTGATGATTCGTCTACCCAGGGGGTCATAGGCAAACTGGGTGATGATGTCGGCGGTTTCGACCTTCGTCAGTTGGTTGCTGGCGTTCCACTGGTAGCGGATTCTTTCTCCGTTCCTGATCTTTTCCACCAGGTTGCCGCGCTCATCCGTCCGCAAAGTGGGCGCCACGGACGCGTGAACATGCCCCGCCAGCAGGAGAAGGACGAGAACGAACAAAGGCGGGAAGCGGCGGAAGAGAGGCATGGCGGGAAGTTTAGCGCGAAACGGTTGATTCGGGTGAGTGGTTGGTCATGGGGGGTGCAATCCAAAGTGGAGGGAAAACCTGCCAAGTGAAGCGCGAATGCAAAACCTATGCGCTTGCCCTCCACCTCGTCAAAAGCGAGGGCCGCAGGCCCGTGGCAATCCAGACGGCCTTTCCGTTTGCTTTGTCGTTCCAGAGAACTGAACCGCTGTCTGGATTGCCACGGCGCCACGCGCCGGAGAATGACGAGGGTGGAGGTGAACGCACAGGTTTTCCTCCACTCTGGATTGCACCCATGATGCACGAGCGCCCTTGAAACCGCAATGGCGTCTGCTGCTTCCTCCTGGTCTTGCTTTTTGACGCCTCATTGTTCCGGCTTCGCGGGAATCAGGTTGATGACCTGTACTTCGCCTTGCGTGCCAAGCCGCATCCACGGCCCGAATGTGCCCACCCCCTGGGAAACCAGCAGGGTGGTTCCGCCAATCTGGTAACGCCCGCTGTACATGGGGAAGCGGTATTTCACCAGCACGGTGCCGGGGAAAAACTGTCCGCCGTGCGTGTGACCGGACAGCATGACCGCTATATTCCCTTCCGCCACGTAGCGCATGCCCACAGGGCTGTGATGCGCGAGCAGCGAGGGTTTGTCGCCATCCCGCGCGATGCGGGGCAATTCTTCCTTCATGGTCAGGGAATTCACCTGGTGGACATCGTGGGTTTGCCGGTCGGCGCGCATGTATTCCATGCCGATGAGCTGGATGCCGTGCGTCTCGACCATTTCGCTCTGCAGGACGCGAATGCCCGCCTCCGTGATGCGCCGCAGGGCGCTTTCGGTATCCATGTAGTATTCGTGATTGCCGGGAGTGAAGTACTGCTCGGCGGCAACTTTCCGGAAAAGCGCGAACAATTCGGGCTTGAGCGCAATGTCGCTGTCGATCAGATCGCCATTGTAGAGCACGATGTCCGGTTTCTGTTCGTCGATGACGGCCAGGAGTTTTTCGAGATGGGCTTCTCCCCGTTGCGTCCCCAGATGAATGTCGGGCAGGTGCATGATGCGCACGCTTTGCGTCAGTCCCCGCACGGGCAAATCATGGCGCGTCACCGTGAAGGACTGGGCATTGAGAAAACCATAGCCCACGAGCAGAGCGGAGACGATGATTCCGCCGACGCCCAGCGGACGTTTGCCCCAGCGCGCCAGCGGATGCGTGACGAGCAGGAAGAAGAACAAATAAAGGAAGAATACGAGCAGCAGCCCCAGCGCGTTGAAGAGGACGGCAGTGACGATGTTGTTCCAGGTGTAGATTCCCTTGGCGACCATCAGCATGTAGCCCGCGACCACGGCGGCGGACAAAACGCTCCACGGCCACGCCCCGCGCAGTCCGAGCAGCTTTTTCAGCCGGAACGGGACATACCAGACCGCAACGGCAAACGACGCCAGCACGATGAGCGTGAGGGTCATCGCGGCGCTTTCGTTTTCGCGCCGGGAACAAGGGGAACCGCATCGGCAAGTTCAAGGGACTTGACCATGTCGTTTACCGCGCGCTTGTATTTCAGGAAATGCGGCGTTTCCACGTGCGCACGGTATGCGTCCTCACTGGCGTATATTTCCATTATGGTGACGCGCGCGGGATTGTTTCTGTCCGCTACGGCATATAATTCCAGTACGCCCGGCTCAACGCGCAGTGAAGTTTCGATTTCCTCCTTGAGCGCCGCGATATAGTTTTCCAATTGCCTTGAATCAACCAGGATTTTTGCCAGCCTCACATAATTGGCTGACGCGGTTTCGGCTTTGGCGGGCGAATCATTTTCATCGTTGTAAATCTCCCTTGCGATGTTGAACGCCGACCACGCCTTGGGCCATCCAGTATAAAAGGCAAGGTGCGTGATTATTTCGGCGATTTCGGGTTTTGTGATGCCGTTTTCCTTCGCTCTTTTCAAATGATGGGCAAGCTGTTCAAAATTGCCGCCGCTGATGAGCGCCGTAACGGTTATCATGCTGCGGTTTTTTGCCGAAAACTCCTGCTCGCGCGACCATATTTCGCCGAAAAGAATATCGTCGTTCAACTCCGCGAATTTCGGCGCGAATGAACCCAGCCTGTCGCGTCCCGCCGTTTGTTTTTCCATTTCAGGCTTCTCTTTCCCAACGAATATTTCCCTGATTTCGTCGATGGTCAAACCGGCGTCAGGTTCGTTATTTTGGGGTTGTCGATATTGTTCGTCGCTTACCTTTTCCATCCATTCCACGTTCTTTCCCTCCAGGGTTCCCGTCAGGGCGATATGCGTCATTGCCGATCCGGGCGATGCGCCATGCCAATGTTTCACGCCGGGCGGGCACCAGACGACATCGCCCGGATGGAGTTCGGCGATCATCCCGCCCCATGTCTGTGTCCAACCGACGCCCGCGGTCACGATCAGATGCTGACCCGCGGGATGCGTATGCCACGCGGAACGCGCGCCCGCCTCGAAATGCACATATGCGCCGGAAACCGGCGTCGCATCGCTGGCTGGAAACAGCGGATCGACGCGAACCTTGCCGGTGAAGTATTCCGCCGGGCCATTGGCGGAAGGGATGGAACCGGCCCGATGGATGGTTTGCGACATATCCGCGCCCTCCTGGGCGATTGCGTTCAATGAAAACGCGCTGGCCAGAAGCGCCAGCAAGTAAAGCGTTTTTTTCATGGCGTCAGTTTCCTTTTCCGTTTCAATGACCAACCAGTTTTTCCTGATCGGGCGAATACCGGTTGCCTGCGATTTCGATTCTTGAAACCATTTCATTTAATTCGCGTAAATCGTCAGGGGGCAATGCAATATCCGCCGCGCTTAGATTCTCTGCCAGATGTGCCGGTTTTGTTGTCCCCGGAATAGGAACAATCCACGGTTTTTGAGCAAGCAGCCATGCCAGGGATATTTGCGCCGATGTGATGCCTCTTGTCCGTCCGAAAGCGTTGAGGGCTTCGACCAGGCGCGTATTTGCACGTATGGCTTCCGGCGTAAAACGCGGCAAGGTTGCGCGGTTGTCGATTTCCGCATGGAATTTTGTGTATTCATTCAATCCGCCGCCCAAAAACCCACGGCCAAGCGGGCTATAAGGCACAAAACCGATTCCCAATTCTTCGCATGTGGATAATACGCCGCTTTCTTCCGGCAACTTCCACATCAGGGAATATTCACTTTGGATGGCCGTTACCGGTTGAACGGCATGTGCTTTGCGTATCGTCTGCGGGCTGACTTCGCATAATCCGAAATGCAGAACTTTTCCTTCCTGAATCAAATCCTTGACTGTTCCGGCAACATCCTCAATTGGAACATTCGGGTCAAAGCGATGCTGGTAGAAAATAGCGATTGTCTCTATTTTCAATCTCCTCAAAGCATCTTCCGCAACCTGACGGATATTTTCGGGGCGGCTGTTCTGCACGCCTTTCTGTTGCTTTCCGTTCACAAAAGCATGTCCGAATTTGGTCGTGATATTGATGCTGTTCTTGAACTGTGAGAGGGCTTCGCCTAAAAGCGCCTCGTTTATAAACGGCCCATAACTTTGAGCCGTATCAAACAAAGTGACGCCACTGTCAACTACTCTGTGAAGTAACTGGATACATGCTTTCCTGTCAGGATGTGGCCCCCGGTTATAACTCATCCCCATGCAGCCAAAACCAAGCGCCGAAACTTCCAGTGTGCCCAGCTTGCGTTGCGGCAAGCGCGAGGAAATTGCCGTGGGCGTGCCGCTCGTGTTTTTGCCAATTCCCTTGTCCGACGCGCAAGCGGAAAGCGTTCCCGTCAGCAGCGGCAACGCGCCGATCATCGCGCTCGACCGCAAGAAATCGCGGCGGCCCATTGCGCCAGTTTGGTACTTCATGTTTGTTTGGTTCATTTCTGTTTCTCCTGTTCGATAATGGAAAACACAACGGCTTTACGCTTGGGCTTTCGTCGAGGCAAAGTCGATTACGAAGCGATACCGCGCATCCTTGCCGACGACGCGCGCGTAAGCCGCGTCGATCTGGTCGGGGCGGATGAGTTCGATTTCTGGCCGGATGTTGCGGGCAAAGCAGTAGTCGACGACTTCCTGTGTTTCGGCGATGCCGCCAATCATCGAACCGGCCAGGCGCTTGCGGCCAAAGGCCATCGAAGCGGGATTGATGCCCCTTGCCTCGCCCAGACCCACATTGACGAAGGTGGAATCGGGTTTCAGCATGTCCATGAACGGCTGCGCCTCGAAGGCGTAGGGCACGGTCGAAATCATCAGGTCGAAGGTGTTGGCGAGCCGCTTCATTGCCGCCGCGTCGCTCCACAATACCGCTTCCTTCGCGCCCAGCCGCCTTGCGTCGGCAATCTTGCCGGGCGTGGTGGTAAAGACCGTCACCCCGGCGCGTTGCGCCACCGCCAACTTTACCGCCATGTGTCCCAGGCCGCCCAGCCCCACCACGGCGACCTGTTGCCTGGGCAAGACCCGCCAGTGGCGGATGGGCGAAAAGGTGGTGATTCCGGCGCACAGAATGGGCGCGGTCGTGACCAGATCCATGCCCGGCGGGATGCGGATGACGAATTTTTCCGTCACCACCATCTTGTCGGAATAGCCGCCAAGGGTATGTCCGCCGGAAACCTTGTCCGGCGAGCCATAGGTAAACGTCGTCCCGTTCAGGCAGACTTGCTCGCGGTCGGACAGGCAGTTTTCGCATTCGCCGCAGGAATCCACCATGCAGCCGACGCCGCCGATGTCGCCGATCCTGAATTTCGTGACCGCGCCGCCCACGGCAATCACCCGTCCGACGATTTCATGACCGGGCACGCAGGGCAGCGACGGCGCGCCCCAATCGCCGCGCGCCGTGTGAATGTCGGAATGACAGATGCTCGCGTAGAGCACGTCGAGCAGGACATCGCGCGGGCCAAGCGCCCGGCGCTGGATCTGCAGCGGCTCGAAGTGTCCGCCGACGCTTCGCGCGCCATAAGCCCGCGCCGCGAATGGACTTTTGCCCAACGCGGAAGCGGCGGGTTGCGCCTTTGCGTGAGCAGGGGACAGGACGCCCAACAGCGGCGCGGCAAGAACGCTCGCGCCCGCCATTTTCAGCATTTTCCGCCGCTCCGGTTCGTGGATGACGTGTTCCTCATGGGATTTGCCGCGATCCCCGCATTGTTCGCACATTTCTTGTTCCTCCGCTATCTGCCAACCATGACAAACCGGAGTAGACTCGCTGGAGTCAACTCCAAGTCAACCGATTTTCAAAAATTTTTTCGAGGAGCGAGAAATGAGCATGACCATCGCGGAAGTCCGCAAAAGATACGGCCTCACGGCGGATACCCTGCGCTACTACGAGCGCATCGGGCTGATTCCGCCAGTTGGACGCAATGCGGGCGGCGTCCGAAATTACACGGAACATGACGGCAACTGGATCGACTTCATCAAATGCATGCGCAACGCGGGCGTCCAGGTGGAAGCCTTGATCGAATATGTCGCGCTTTTCCAGCAGGGCGACGCCACCGCCAGCGCACGCAAGCAAATCCTCATCGACCAGCGCGCCCAGATTGCCGCGCGCGTGGCCAGCATGCAGAAAATGCTCGAGCGGCTGGATCGGAAAATCGAACAGTATGAAAATCACATCATGCCCGCGGAGAAGAAATTGCAGAGGAAAGCCGTAAAAGGTCGGGTTGCGCACAACGCCGCCATGACCCATTGACCTTGGCATCAACCCATGACCTTTCTCAAAATCGCCGCGATTCTCTGCCTTTTCCTGGTCTTTCTCTACGGGCTGTTTGTCGCTCATTTTTATCACAGCCTGCATGACCCGTCGGCCAGCGCGCCGCTGTACGTGTAAATTAGGACGTGTTCACGCTACCCCTGAAAGATGTTATGCTTCGGTACCAAGAAGTTACTGGAGCTTGATGATGGAGATCACCGAATCCCAATATCAACAGCTCGAAGACTGCCTGCCGCGTCAGCGCGGCAATGTCCGTTTGCCGAATCTTCAGGTTCTGAACGCCATTCTGCATGTTGCCGAACAGGGTTGCAAATGGCGCGGACTGCCCAGGCAGTTTGGGCGCTGGCACACGGTTTACACCCGAATGAACCGCTG
>JAITRP010000013.1 GCA_031288305.1 Zoogloeaceae bacterium | reverse complement strand
GTCACGTTGCCGGAAGGCGTTGAAATGGTGATGCCGGGCGACAACGTGACGATCACGGTGAAGCTGATTGCGCCGATTGCGATGGAAGAGGGCTTGCGCTTCGCCATCCGCGAGGGCGGCCGCACCGTCGGCGCCGGCGTCGTGGCGAAAATCATCGAGTAAGCGGCGGCGCTTTTCCATATTCGCTCGCATTCGTTCTTTTGAAACCCCGGGGCGGGTTTTGTGACCCGTCCCATGTTCTTTGGAAAACATCATCATGCAAAGCCAGAAAATCCGCATCCGCCTGAAGGCGTTCGACTACAAGCTCATCGACCAGTCCGCGCAGGAAATCGTCGAAACCGCCAAGCGCACCGGCGCGGTCGTGTGCGGCCCCGTGCCGTTGCCGACGAGAAAACAGCGATTCGACATCCTGCGTTCCCCGCACGTCAACAAGACCTCGCGCGACCAGTTCGAGATCCGCACCCACCTGCGCCTGATGGACATCGTCGATCCCACCGAAAAAACCGTCGACGCCCTGATGAAGCTTGACCTTCCCGCCGGCGTGGATGTGGAGATCAAGCTGCAATAAAAACCGGCAAAACAAAAAGTAAAAACCTACTTTTTTGCTGAAAACCCAACGAAAAACCAGCGCGGTTGTCGTAGGGGCGCGCTGCACGCGCCCGCAAATATCATCCCGCGCGATGACGGTCGACAGACGTACACAGTACGCCCCGACAACCGTACAGGCTGGAGACGTGGACGGGTTTTGCATTGGGGCTTCAAACCCCAAAGCGAACCGGCACAAGGCCGCAGGACAGCCGAAGGCTGGTTTTACGCAGCAAAATGCGACTCTGCCGCACAAAAAGTGGTTTCTTGCTTTTTGACGCTTTCCATGAGCCAGTCCCTTACCTTTTCCGCCACCAGCGGCCAATCCCGTTCGTGGGTGACGGCGTGTCCCATGCCGGGGAAGATATGCGCTTCCACGCTGTAGGTGCGCGCCGTGCCCTGCACCAGGAAGGCGGGCACCAGTTCGTCTTTTTCCGCGCCGATGACCAGGAGCGGCGGACGCAAATCGGCGGGGAGCAGCGGCAGGTCGAAGATACTCATGTCCCAAAGCGCGCGCTGGGATTCCAGTTGCAGGCATTTGCCAAAGCGTTCGAGGGTGGCGTGCTGCACCGGCTGGGCGAACAGCGCCTCGCGCACGGTTTTCAGCCTGACTTCACTGCCGCGCAGGATGTCGTTGAGTTCCATGAGCAGGCCGGGTTTCCGGGCAAGCAGGTTGAACTGCGAAAGCAGCAACCCCTGCGGCGGCACGGCGCACAGCAGTGCCGCCGCCGGAACGCGCTGGCGTTCCAGGTATTTCTGGATGACGAAGCCGCCCATGGAATGCCCAATCAGGGCGGGCGGGCGCGAATGCCGTTCCTGCAGCCAGGTCACGGCGAGTCTTACATCCTCGACATAATCGGCAATGGCAAGCGCGTCCAGATTGTCGCCGCCCGCGCTGTTTCCGTGGCCGGAGAGGGACAGGGCGTAACTGCAATATCCTTGTTGCGCGAACCAGGGAAGAAAGTTGTCCGCCCACATCCAGGCCGCGGCAAACGCGCCGTGGATGAACAGCAGGGGGACGGGACGCGCGTTCGCGCCATCGGGCGGCAGGGCAAACAGCAGTTCGCGTCCGTCCAGGGCGTGGCGTTGCAGGGAAATTTCGGGCATGGACATCATTTCCTGAAAAAAGATCATGAATCTGCAGGCATTGCCGCCAATGCCGCGCGTATGGCGGCAACCCTGGCGGCATGCAGGCATTCTGGAATCCGCGTTTTGTCGGCGAGGCTCGCGGCGATGACGCCGCCTTCCACGCCGCAAAACGCCGCCGCCGCTCTTTGCCAGAATTCGCGCGGCGGCCAGGGCGCGTCTTCCTGTCCCGCGCGCCCGCGCGCGTCGGCTTCGCAGACTTGCAGCAATTCGGCAAAGCGTCCGGGACGGCGCTTGAGATCGCAGGCTTCCATGAGGCGCGCCATCTTTTTCGGCGTGATCGTCTTGCCGGCGCGGTGTATCTTGCCATGCTGGCGAATCGCCAGCCGGGCGAGTTCACGGCATGCCACGGGAACCTTGAGGCGTTCGCACAAGGCGGCCAATGGCGCGTCGCCGCGTTTTTCGTGCCCGTGGTGGCGCGGCAACAGTTCGGCGGGCGTTTGCGCCTTGCCCAGATCATGCGTCAGGGCGGCGAAGCGCGCGGGCAGCGAAAGCCGCATCCTTGCCGCCGCCGCCAGCGCCAGCAGGGTATGCGCGCCGGTGTTGCCTTCGGGGTGAAAATCGGCGCGTTCCGGCGTCTGGAAGAGGACATCGACTTCCGGCATCAGGCGGGCAAGCGCGCCGCATTCGCGCAGGATCAGCAACATGCGTTGCGGCGCCGCCTCCATCAGGCCGCGGGAAATTTCCTGCCATACCCGTTCCGGCGTCAGATGATCGATTTCGCCATTTGCCGCCATGCGCCGCATCAATTCCATCGTTTCCGGCGCGGGCGAGAAATCGCCGAAACGGGCGGCAAAACGGGCAAGCCGCAACAGGCGCACCGGGTCTTCGACAAAAGCCGCGCCGACATGCCGCAATACCTTGGCTTTCAGGTCGGCGCGTCCGTTGAAGGGGTCGATCAATACGCCGTCCTTGTCTCTTGCCATGGCGTTGATGGTCAGATCGCGGCGCGCCAGGTCTTCTTCCAGCGACACTTCCGGCGCGGCGTAAAAACGAAAGCCGTGGTAGCCCCTGCCGTCTTTCTTCTCGGTGCGCGCCAACGCGTATTCCTCATGCGTTTCGGGATGCAAGAACACCGGGAAATCCTTGCCGACCGGCGTAAAGCCCTGCGCCAACAGGATCTCCGGCGTCGCGCCAACCACCACATAATCCCGGTCCGTCACCGGCCATCCCATGAGTTCATCGCGAATCGCGCCGCCCACGGCATAGATTTGCACGTTCTTCCTCCCCTTGACCTGTTATTCCGACAACATGAACATTTCGATGCAACTGTTCTGTTCACAGACTTTCAGTCCGGAAAGGTCGCGGCTCTTCTTGCTGCCGCTCAGGTGGATGGCGCAGCGGTTGTCCGTGATGGCGCCGGCGGGCGCAATCAGGGCGGAGGCGCTGCGCAGGGAAGGGTATTCCGGCAGCAGCAGGAGCGGCGTGTGCACGAAGCAGGATTCGTTATCCACCAGCGTGGCGGGAATGGCGTCCAGCGCGACGATTTGCAGGCCAATCTCGATATGTTCCGGATTTTCCGAAATCGCCCAGCGCACCAGGCAGACCAGCCAGCCGGGATTGGCGTCCGGACGCAAGGCCACCACGTCGCCAATCCGCACATGTCCAATCGTGCCGCTCAGGTGCATGAGCGCGTAGCCATCCGGGCTTTCGTTGATGATCATCCACTGGCTGATGTCAACTTCGCTCTCGCTGCCTTTCTTCTGCAACAATTGACAAAAGCGCGCCAGCCCCGCGCACAACCGGGCGCGGCGATGATTGGCCTGGCGCCGTCTGGGGAAGTGACGTTTTCCGGGCGCGCCCCAGACGCTTTCCAGTCGCCGCAACGCGCCTTGTCCGGCGGGCGTTTGCGCCAGTTCCGGCAAACGCAGCGATTCGGCGGACGCGCCCGTGCGCAGCGCCTCCAGGTCTTTTCTCGCCTGTTCGGCGGCTCTGTCCGTCGAAAAATAAAACGCCCGGTAGCCTGGGGGCAGTGGCCGCCGCGCCAGCGCAAACAGCGCGAAATCATGCGCCGGTTCAACCCAGAATACCGTCTCGTCATCTTGCGGCATCTTTGCCGAGAGGGAAATCGTGTCCGCGCATTTATGCGCATATTCCGCCACGAACTCCAGTTCATGCGCGGCGCAGGAAGTTGGCTGGGCGGCGGCCAGCAGCAAGGCCTCGCGGTAGGCGGCAAGCGGCGCGGGCACGGATGGCATGCGGAGACTGCGCAGATAGACGCCGTGCAGCCGCTGCCAGATGCCGGTCTGCACGGGCGCGGCGACCAGATGGCTGACATAGATGTGTTGGTAAAGGCAGAAGGCGACGCGCTCCATGAGTTCCAGGGCGACTTCCGGCTGTTGCGGGAGCGGGATGTCTTCCAGCAGGAGTTCATGGGTTGCCGCCAGGTTGTCGAGAAACCCCTGCAAAATGCCCGTCTGATGGCGAAAAGTCCGATCCAGCGGGATGCGTATGCCGACAAAACGGTGCAAGAAGAATTTCAAGCGCGCGCGAAAAGCGACGAACAGCTTTTCCAGCATGGTTTGGCGCATTCCGGCGTTTCCGGTTGACGCGCGCAACGAAAACAGGATTTCTTCCAGTTCCGCGATATCCAGCGTCTCCGCTTCCTGCAACAGGGACAGATACTCAAAAATCGCGCGCGTCCGCGCCTTGTCGGTCAAGTCGCCGATTGCGCGGTTGCGGGGTTGGTCAGCCGTCATGGAAGGTTCCGGATCAAAGCGCGGGAGCGCGGGAAACAATGCGCGCGACGCGCTACTATTCTACCGGCTTTGTTATCGACTTTGCCCGGATTTTCCCTCAAGGCGGCAAAAAGTAAACCCCCGCTTCCCGTGCTGGTTTATCCTGGGGCTTGAAACCTGGCAAAGCCTGGCGCCAAGCCGTATCACAGCGCAAAAAACAGCGCGCCCCACGGCCGACGGATGGGCGGCAGCGGGTTTTTGCTTTTTGCCGCCCTTGCCCTTGTCCCCTGACGGGGATTCTGCCAGAATTCGCCATGTTGACGGCATGGCTCCGCCTTTGTGCCGGGCGCGCGCCGTCTTTCCATCATTTGTTCATCATCACAAGGGAAATTCAAGATGCGAAAAATCTTTCTCCTGCTGGCGGCAATCGGCCTGTTTTCGCCTGTCGTCAGTCATGCCCGCGATACGGTGTATCATCTGGATTTCCAGAGCGTTGTCAATGAAGCCATACGCTCTGGACGGTTGGACGGCACGGTCAGGTTTTATTTGAAAGGCAAGAACCCCAAGGGCAGCATCGTCCAGCGGTTCCCGGAAGCCGTTTCCAACAAGAAGACCAATGCCGCCAACAAATCCGACGAGGAAGCCTGCGCCTGGGCATTGCAATCCGCGCTGATTTCATTCCAGGAAAACGCCAAAAAGCACGGCGCCAACGCGGTGATCGATCTGGTGAGTTTTTACAAGCGCAATGAGTACAAGAGCAGCACCCTGTACGAATGCCACGCCGGGGCCTTTGTGTCGGGCGTAGCCCTGAAAGGCCGGGCGGCCATCGTCAAATAAGGCCGCGCCATTCCCATGACAAACGCTTGGTTCGCGGCGCGGGTGCGGTAAGCCGGGTTTTCCAGCGCGACCGCGCGTGTCTTTGACATGCGCGGCATTTCTTGGCGCGCAAAAAGCAAGTTTTACTTTTTGACGCATACGGAACAGGACGCCATGTTTTTCAAACTTGCAATGATGTTGGCGTTTTTCGCCGTGACCCTCTATATCGGTTTTCATACCCGGAAGAGCGCGCGGGATGTGGATGGCTTCGTGCTGGGCGGACGCAAGGTTGGCCCCTGGCTTTCCGCCTTTGCCTATGGCACTTCGTATTTCTCGGCGGTGGTGTTCATCGGCTATGCCGGACAGTTCGGCTGGAAGTACGGCATGGCGGCGATCTGGATTGGGCTGGGCAACGCCTTCATCGGCAGCCTGTTGGCCTGGTATGTGCTGGGCGCGCGCGCGCGGGCGATGACGCATCACTTGCGGGCGCGCACCATGCCGGAATTCTTCGGCGCCCGTTTTGCGAGCCGCTGGTTGCGCATCGCGGCGGCGGCGATCATCTTCGTTTTTCTCATTCCCTATACCGCCAGCGTCTATAACGGGCTATCGCGTCTCTTCGACATGGCGTTTGGCGTTCCCTATGAATGGTGCGTCGTCCTCATGGCGGCGCTGACCTGCGTTTATGTGGTGATGGGCGGCTACATGGCGACCGCCGTCAATGACATGGTGCAGGGAGTCATCATGCTGATCGGCATCGTCGCCGTGGTCGTCAGCGTGCTGGGCGAATATGGCGGCTTCACCCAGGCGATGATCTCGCTTTCGCAGGTAGCCAACGATACGCCGGGAACGGCGGGGATGCAGGGCGCGTTCGTCTCGCTGTTCGGCCCCGATCTCTTCGATCTCGCGGGCGTGTTTGTCCTGACCTCGCTGGGCGTCTGGGGACTGCCGCAGATGGTGCAGAAGTTCTACGCCATCCAGAGCGTGGACGCCATCAAGCGCGGCGCCATCATCTCGACGGCCTTCGCGCTGGTGGTCGCGGGCGGCAGTTACTTTCTCGGCGGATTCGGGCGGCTGGCGGAAAAGCGCATTGCCTATACGCCCGCGGGCACGCCGGTATATGACTCCGTGATTCCCGCCATGCTGTCCCATATGCCGGATATGCTCATTGGCCTGACAGTGGTGCTGGTGTTGAGCGCCTCGATGTCGACCTTGAGTTCGCTGGTGCTCACCTCGAGTTCCACGCTGACGCTGGATTTGATCAAGGACAACATCATCCGGGATATGCGCGTCCGGCAGCAGGTCATGGCGATCCGGGCGTTGATTGTGGTATTCGTGCTGATTTCCATGCTGATCGCGCTGGTTCAATATAATTCTTCGGTCATGTTCATCGCGCAGTTGATGTCCATCAGCTGGGGCGCGCTGGCGGGCGCGTTTCTCGCGCCCTTTCTTTACGGGTTGTATTGGCGGCGCACGACCACCGCCAGCGTCTGGGTCTGTTTCGTTTTTGCCATCGCGCTGGTGTGCGGCAACATGTTCTGGCATTACATCCGCTCGCCCATCAATGCCGGCGCGCTGGCCATGCTCGCCGGACTGGTCATCGTCCCCCTGGTCAGCTTCCTCGCCCCCAAACCCGACGCCGAGCGCGTCCGCAGGTTATTCGCGGAGTCGTACCTCAATTTCCATGACGAAAAGATAGACGCGGATTAGAGCCTGTTCCTGATCCCCGATAAACCGCAATCCAGGCCATCAACGTCAAAAGCGAGGCGCGCGGCGACGCGGCAATCCAGACGGCGGTACGGTTGCCCGGAACCCGCGGGAGCGCGGTCAGATCGGTAAGAAAAAGACAAGGTCTGGCAACGGACGCCCGGTTTTCTTTCCGGGCGTCCGTCTATCCTGGGCGTGATTCCCTTTCCCAATCATCCGTGACGTTGTCGACTTCGCCTTGCCGCGCGATTGCACGGTCTGTGGCTCGTCTTCGCGTCACGAATGACCTGGGAATGGAATGAATCAGTGCGTGTGCGTCATTTCCGGCATGGGCATTGCATGCGCCGGGGTTGTTCCCGCGTCACCCAACAGGGCGGGGTCGGCCATGCCGGTGATCATGGCCACGTGCGCGAAAACCAGGAACAGCGCGACGTAGAACGCGTGCCAGCCCAGCTTCTGTTCGTCGGCAAGTTGCCGGTGCAGCAGACCCAGTTCTTGCAGGGCGACCAGAATCAGGGGAATGCCGCCGATGAGATAGCTGCCCACGGCAATCACGTCGAGCGCGGTGCGCCATTCGCCCGATTGGGTAATGGGAATGACCGCGTTGGGCACGAGGTAGGCGATGATGCCGACGAAGTAGATGCCGACAAGAACGCCGGTCGCCCGGTTCAGCGCGCGCGCCCGTCCCTGCAGCTTGCGCGTGTATAAGAGGTACAACTCGCTGACGGCGAGCGTTTCGGCAAGAATCACCGGTATCGCCATGAAAACAATCAGGTTCCAGGGCTGATTGACCGCCAAAAGTTCCATGTAATGCGTCATGTTCATGTTCAAACTCCTGATGAGGAAGCGCCAAAAAGTAGATTTTGCCTTTTGACGCCTCCTGATAAACGAATCCGCCCGCGCCCGAAAAAAACGGGCACGGATCCAGTAGCCAGTCACGTTGAATCGACACAATTCTGGCGCGGCCGCCTGCCGGAAGCTCCCTGTCCCTCTCCCCTTGCGGGGGAGGGTGGCGCGCAGCGCCGCGAGAGGGCTTGCGCCCTGCAAGGGGGCGCGGCAATCCAGAAGGGCAAAGCCGCTGAACTGTGTAGATTTCCCCTGGCTCCGCCGCCGCATGGGGGGAGGAGGACAAAAGCGTTTGCCCTGTCTTCAGGCATTCTGAATTCCGTATGGTTCATTCAGCATGACGGACTACTGGCGGGAAGGGAAATGCAATGGATGGATTGTTTCAGGCGCGCCGTGGCGGGCGATAGATGTCTTGATGTCTTGCCGTCAGGGCAAAAGGCGGCTCGAAGGCGATTGCTTCGCCCGCGCCTTCGGAAATTCGCGCCTCGTCCAGGGAAGAAACAAAAGCCACGAAATTGATGCAGCAGGAATACCCGGGAAGACTGCCGGAATCCTGCTTTCCGGCATCGTCCGTTTGCGTGAAAACCGGACAGGCCGAATGCGCGTCCGCCGCCATGAGCGCATGAACCGCCGTGCCGCGCGCCCCGGACTGCGCGCCGGCAAAGGACGACACGCCGCTTGCCGGCGCGGCAAACAGCGTACATACAGCCAACAGGAAAACAAGGCATTTCCGGGAATTCATGGCGAAATTATACCGCGTTCCGCCGCGCCTGCCGCGCGGACAATTGCCTGGGAACCTGTTCATCGTAAAACCAACTCTGGTTTGAAACCCCGCCCGGAAGAATCGGCGCGAAGGTTGATCCCCCGGCCTGAAGGCCGGGGGATCAATCCGTAGCCATTGGGGAGGGGAGAAAAATCCCTTCCCAATGACGTTGGACCGGCAGCCCTGAAGGGCTGCCGCTAATTTCTTGCTGGTCTCTGCTTCCTTCTTCTGGCGCGGGCTTCGCTTGTCCTTTTGCGGACGGAACCGGCAAGAAGCGGGGTTTTACTTTTTGCCGCTTTCCTGTTGGGGCGGCACGTAGCCGGAGACCTGATCCGCGCCCTGGCCGAAAAAGTGGTTGCTCACCTGTTCCATCAGGTATTTGCGGTGCCCGGAGTCAGCCATGTTCAGGCGGTTCTCGTTGATGATCATGGTTTGCAGGCGTATCCACTGTTGCCAGGCGTCTCTGGAGACATGCTCGAAAATCTTTTGTCCGAGCGGGCCGGGAAGAGGCGGGAAATCCAGCCCTTCGGCCTCGACGCCAAGTTTGATGCAGTTTACGGTTCTTGTCATTGCATGTCTCCGAATGGTGTGCGTCAAAAAGTGAAAACCCACTTTTTGCCGGATTGTCTTGGGTTTGAAGGCAAAGCAAGCTTCGCCTTCAAACCATGTAAACCCAACGAAAAACCAGCGCGACCTTGGGGTTTCGTTGCCTTTGCCATATAACCCGGCAAAAAGTGGGATTTTACTTTTTGCCGAGCAAGAAATTGGCGGCAGCCCTTCAGGGCTGCCGGTCCAACGTCATTGGGAAGGGGTTTCTCTCCCCTCCCCAATGGCTACGGATTGATCCCCCGGCCTTCAGGCCGGGGGATCAACCTTCGCGCCGATT
>JAITRP010000012.1 GCA_031288305.1 Zoogloeaceae bacterium | reverse complement strand
GATTACGGGCATAAAAACTATGAGATAGAGTTTGAGAAAGGAAAAATAGTCAAAACGGGAGGTTATAACAAAGCGTTGATAGAAGAGCTGCAGGAGTATTTGGACATCCTCCAGCCGTTCATCTGCGACGCCAGCCAAACGCATTTACATGACGGTAATTCATAAAGCCATGCAGAAAAAGTACATTTGTAGTGACAATTGCCTTCGCGCATCTTGGCGAAGGTCTGGATGCCGATGTGAAACTTCTTGCGGTTCATGGCAAACGCTCCGCCGCGAACTTCCACCACATTGCGTTTCTTCTTGCTGAATTCCACCCCGATCAGGTAGATGGGCTGCTGGAGCGAACGGTATTTGTCAGCGTATTTTTTCGCCTTGATCTGCGCCAATGCCTTTCCTTCGGCCTCATCTTCCACCACCTTGAATTCAAAAAGATAAACCTGCCCATTGAACTTGACCGCCATGTCCAGCCGCCCCTGATTGCTCACATCTTCCGGGACAATATCCAGCCCCAGCGCGGCAAAGGCGGCATAGAACACGCTGGCGTAATAACCCTCGAACTCGTCGATTCTGTTCTTGCGAAACCAGTCGTTGGGAATGCTGGCGTAGAGGGAGAAAAATATTTCCCGAATCTGCTTGAAATCGTTGATTTCCAGCGCGTCATAAATGGCGAATCTGCTTTCTTCCGCCTTGTGCGGATTGCCGATCCAGCGCCCCATGACATTGCCTGTCAAGGCGCTTCGGACTTCATGATTGGGGTAGGTCAACAGGAACGAAATGTTCTCGCCGCGTTTTTTCTCTCCGGCAATGGTGAGATAGCCGGACTGGAACATCAGGGATTCGGTGGAAATATCGCCCACCTCGAAGGCGGAAAGCAATTCGACGGAACCTTCCATCTTCAGGAGCGCGGGCAAATAGACCTTGCGCTCGGTGAGCATATCCACCAAAAAGGTCGGCGTGCCGGTCTCGAACCAGAAAGAACGAAATTCGCGGCAATCGAAGAGCAACAAGAGATCGAAGGGGTTGTAGACCGCCGCGCCGCGCCAGTTGTAGCCGTTGTACCAGTGGCGGATATTGTCCCTGTCCAGACCTTCGAGTTCGGGGGCGAAGACGCTATCCACGTCGGCGTCGGTATAGCCGCAAATGTCGGAATATTCGGCATGGAGCGTAATGTCCTTCAGGTTGTTGAGGCCGGAAAAAATATTCACCTTGCTGAATTTGGAGACGCCGGTCAGAAAAGCAAATTTGATATGCGCGTCCTGTCCCTTGATGACGGAATAGAGGTTGCGCAGGCCATCGCGCATTTCGATGGCGAGATCGGGGCGGGTGAGATTGTCCAGGATCGGTTTGTCGTATTCGTCGACGAGGATGACGGCGCGCTGGCCGAGTTTGGCTTCCACCGCCTGGATCAGGGCAATAAAACGGTCGGGAATCCCGCCTTCGCCGCTTGTGACCCCCAGACGGCGCTCGTTCTCGGCCAAGATATTGCCGATGCGCATTCAACTCCGCCCGGCTTTCCATCACGCCTTCGGCGAAGCTGATGCGAATCACCGGATATTTCACGCGCCAATCCCACTTGTCGTAGCAATACAACTCCTGGAACAGCGGCTCATTGCCCGCGAAGAGTTCGGCGAGCGTATCGAGGAAGAGGCTCTTGCCAAAGCGGCGCGGGCGGGAGATGCCTTGCCCTCCCTGACCATGCGCAAGGCGAAGGCCGTCTTGTCCACGTAATAGCAATTATCCTCGCGGATTTCACGGAAGGTCTGGATGCCGATGGGAAGCTTCTTCCGAGTCATGGCGTGCGCTCTTGACAAGTCATGGAAAGATTATAGCGCAGGGCGACGACGGGCTGGCGACGCCGCGCGGCGGCGGACATGTTTATGGCATGTGGCGCGATTCCGGTTTTGCCGTGAAAACAGCAATCCTCATCCAGCCGCATATAATTTATATCTTTGATGCCTTGAAAAGCGCGCGGAATGGAAAAAACGAGGATACGGGCAGTGGAAGGCGATCTTCTCGATCAGCCGGTCGAGGTCATCGTCAACGCCTGGAATCGCAATGTCATCCCCTGGTGGCTCCTGCTGCCGCAGGGGGTCTCCGGGGCGATCAAGCGGCGGGGCGGCCTGGAACCCTTCCGGGAACTTGCCCGGCATGGCCCGATTCCGCTCGGTCACGCGGTGCACACGACGGCGGGGCGCTTGCCGTTTCGGGGCATCATCCATGTGGCGGGCATCAATTTATGGTGGTTCGCCACGGAATATTCCATTCGCGCCTCGACACGTTCCGCGCTTGAACTGGCCTCGGAAAAAGGTTATCGCGCCATTGCCTTTCCCCTGGTCGGCGCGGGCACGGGCGGCGCTTCCCGGCAGAAAACGCGGGCGCTCATGTGCGCGGAGGCAGAAGCTTCCGATTTTCCGGGAGAAGTCACCATCGTGACGTACCGTTCCCCCCAAAAACCATGAACCATCGTCTCGAACGCCTGGCGCGCACCGTCTCCCGTCTCCTGTCGCCTCTTTTCCGCTCCCGCCGCCTTCGCATCGTCTTCTGCCTGCTCGCAGCCTTCCTGGCCTTCCTGTTCGCGCTGGATCGTCTTTTCCCCCCTCCCGTGCCGGGGCGGGATTCGCCCAAAGCCTTGCTGGTGGTGGCGCGTGACGGTACGCCCTTGCGCGCCTTTCCCGACCAGAAACACATCTGGCGTCATCCGGTAACGCTCGATCAGGTCTCGCCCCGCTATCTGGAAGCCCTGATCCGCTACGAAGACCGCGCCTTCTACTGGCATCCGGGCATCAATCCGCTGGCGATTCTTCGGGCGGCCTGGCAGTGGGCCTGGCATGGAAAAATCGTCTCCGGCGGCTCGACCTTGACCATGCAGGTGGCGCGCATCCTGGAACCCATGCCGCGCACCGTGGGCGGCAAATTCAAGCAGATCCTGCGCGCCCTGCAACTGGAATGGCGGTTTTCCAAGGCGGAAATTCTCACGCTCTATATCAACTACGCCCCGATGGGCGGCGTGCTGGAAGGGGTGGAAGCGGCCAGCCGCGCCTATCTGGGCAAACCCTCCCAACGCCTGAGCCACGCCGAGGCGGCGCTCCTGGCCGTGTTGCCGCAAGCGCCATCCCTTTATCGCCCCGACCGGCATCCCGAACGGGCGCGGCAGGCGCGTGACAAGGTCATCGCCCGCATGAACGGCATATGGACAAAAGAAGACACTGCCGACGCCTTTTCCGAGCCGCCCTTTTCCCAGACGGTCAGGGAACCCCTGCTGGCGCCGCTGTTGGCGGAACGCCTGAAAAAACAGGCCGCCGGGCGCATTCGCATCGATACGACCATCGACGCGCACATCCAGCAGACGGTGGAAATGCTCCTTTCCGACCGCATCCACGGCCTGCCGCCCCGGGTTTCCCTGGCCGCGCTGGTCGTAGACAACGCCAGCCTGGAAGTGCGCGCCTACGCTGGTTCGGCGGATTTCGCCGACGAACAGCGTTTTGCCCATGTCGACATGGTGCGCGCCTCACGTTCCCCCGGCTCGACCTTGAAGCCTTTCCTCTACGGCTTGGCGCTCGATGAAGGGTTGATTCATTCCGAATCGCTGCTTGCCGATGTGCCGCAATCCTTTTCCGGCTATCAGCCGGGGAATTTCCAGCAATCCTTCCACGGCCCGGTCAGCGTTTCCGAGGCGCTCACCAAATCCTTGAACGTCCCCGCCGTGGAAGTGCTGGATCGCCTGGAACCGGCCCATTTCGTCGCCCTGTTGCGCCGGGGCGGGATGAAACTGGAACTGCCGAAGGGCGGCGAACCCAATCTTTCCGTCATCCTGGGCGGCGTGGGCGTGAGCCTGGAACAACTGGTGGGCGCGTATACGGCGCTGGCGCGGCAGGGCCTGGCGGGAACGCCCCGATACACGTCCGATGCGCCCATGGAAGAGCGGCGGATGCTCTCCCCGGGCGCGGCCTTCATCATCCGCGACATTCTGGAATCCGGCGGCCCGATGGGGCGCGCGCTGGAAACCGGCGCGGGACAGCGACGGGGAATCGCCTGGAAAACGGGCACGAGTTTTGGTTTTCGGGATGCCTGGTCGATCGGCGTTTCCGACCGTTATACCGTTGGCGTCTGGGTCGGGCGGCCCGACGGCACGCCCAATCCGGGGTTTTTCGGGGCGAACGTGGCCGCTCCCCTGTTGGTGGATATCTTTGACGCGCTCGAGGCTTTTGGGCCTTTTTCCGCCGCTTCGCGTATCCGGCCACCGGAAGCGCGGCAGGAACGCATCTGCTGGCCGCTGGGGCTTCGGCAATCCAGCACCGCCCCGGAACATTGCCATCAGGTTCGCCTGGCCTGGATCCTGAACGATACCGCGCCGCCCACCTTCCCGGATCGACTGCGCGGCGGCGAGGCGCGCTATCCGCTGCAGATCGACCCCGTCAGCCAGCGCCGCGCCTTGCCCGGCTGTTTTGACGGGCCGCTCGCAACCAGGGAGATTGCGCGCTGGCCCGCCGTGCTGGAACCCTGGCTGACCGCGGACCTGCGCGCCCGCGCCCTGCCGCCGCCCTGGTGGCCGTCCTGTGCGGGCCATGCCACGCCCGAATCCGGGTTGAAGATTGTTGGCGCGAACCACAACGAAGTGCTGCGCCGTTCGGCGACGGGCGCAGCGCCCCTGATCCGCCTGGAAATCCGGGGAAAGACCGAAGGCGAGGTGATCTGGCTTGTCAATGGCCGCAACGAAGGCCGCCGCCCCGCCCGCGCCAGTTTTGCCTACCGCCTGGAACAACCCGGCCGCTACGACATCACCGCAATGGACGACCAGGGGCACTATGACCGGATCAGCTTGAGTGTGCGTTGAGGGGGGATACGTCAAAAAGTAAAAACCTGCTTTTTGCCGATTCATCCAGATCGGCCACGGCTTGGGCCTTGCGGCAGCCCATTGAGGGCGAAAATAGCAGAGAGCGCAGAGCCTTTGTCGATCCAGCTCCTTGATTCTTTCCGCAACCTGATAGAATCAAGTGTGTGTTCTTGCAGGGTTCTTCAAACAGAGAGGTCATTTCATGACGGAACAGGTAAAAATTCCGGCAGGCGGCGCGCGCCGGCAAACGTCGGCGCGTCAGGAGGCGATAAGCGAACGGGAGATTGCGAACTTCACCCGGCAACTCGCCACGATGCTGAAGGCGGGCCTGCCCATATCGAGCGCGCTGGAAACCCTGTCGCGCGGGCAACATTGTTCCGCGGCCGTCAACCGGATGTTGGCGGACATCCGCCGCAAGGTCGGGAACGGAAGCTCGTTTTTTGCCGCGCTTGAAACCTGTCCCGTCCGGTTCGATACGCTCTATCTTCAGCTCGTGCGCGCCGGAGAACAAACGGGCGCGCTGGACGCCATTCTGGAACGGCTGGCAAGCCAGATGGAATACATCCTGACGATCAAGGGCAAGCTCAGATCCATGCTGTATTACCCTACCCTGACCGTCCTCGTCGCACTGGGCATGATCGCGTTCGCGTTTCCCAATCTCTTTTTCCCCGTGGTGTTGAACCTCGCCGCGCTCATCGGCGGCGCATGGGGGGTTCTCAAAGCCCGAAAAACGTCGAGGGATTTCCGCATAAGGCTGGATCGCCTGTTGCTGAACCTCCCGGTTTTTGGCAAGCTGGCCCGCGACAGCGCCATCGCGCGCTGGAGCCGCGTCCTGTCTATGGCATACGCGTCCGGCGTGCCGTTGATCGAGACCATGGGCTTATTGGATGGCGCGACCGGCAACCACGTTTATGACCGTGCCTGCCGCCATATCCAGTTCGCGCTTGAACGCGGCGACACCTTGCTTCAGGCGGCGCAAACAGCCCGCGTTTTCCCCGACATGGCGCTGCAAGCCATCTCCACCGGAGAATCCACGGGGAAACTGGACAGCGCGCTCAACAAACTCGCCGAATACCATGAGCAGGAAGTAGACGTCCGCGTTGCAATCATAGTCAGCCTCACCCCCCCGCTCATCACCATCGTGTTGGGCATTCTGATTGGCATCCTGGTGATTTCATTTTACAGCGAATACTACGGAGGCCTTGGCCTGTGAGCCGCACGGCAAAGTTCCGATTCAATGGAGATGCTCATGTCGCTCAAAGCGCTTTTCATCAAGAACTTTAAGTAGAAACCTTGCAAAACCGTACCAGGGTTATTCTGAATGCGCCTGGCAACAAGGTTCCAAGGTCATTGGTTTGACCAATAACTTTATCAAAAGGAGCGTGAAATGATTTACTATCGTCTTTCCCAAAAGGAAGAACGTGGATGCCCATTGGGTGGTCTGAATGCGGCGCTGTATGACAAATACCATACCCGAACCGAGCAGTTTTACAAGGCCGCGATTGATCTTGGTATAAAAGGAGTAATTTTTACGCCCTTGCACGATCCATATTGGACTACAATTCATGGGATTAATTACATCATATCTGCTGAGCAAATGAATAAGTATTTGCGAAAGCAATATGGTGACCCATCGCAAACACTGACAAGCGAAAGTGATCTGGATGCACTCAAGAAAAGCCTTAAGCCAGGCCAAGCGGCGATCGTTTCGTCGAAAGGACATGCGTCTGTTTTGACTGACTCTTATGAAGATCCATACGTAAGAAGTTATCTGGGAGATGTATGGGTGCTTCCGCAAGGAGAGACTTGTTCATGCAAATAAAAACCCTGTTTTTATCCTTATTGCTACTGTCTATGGTATATTTGCCATCGGCTGCGCTAGGATCGGTAACCACCAATAATTGCGAGCATACTACCATTACCTTTCGTAACGACTTGTCGGAGGGTTACTGCTTCACTGTAATATTGAGTTCCGGTACGATAGTAAGTAGTATTGCTTATTTCCCTTCACAGGAAAAGTCTTTGCGAGGGAAATGGGATCTCACTATCGAAAACGATATTAATATGGTTGCTCAACCACACCAGGATATTCACAAGAATTCTCTGAGCGAAAACGAGTTTCGGGAGCTTATTGATCAGTTATTGGGCGTAATTGGAAAAAAATATGGTGGGAAAATTGCTCATATTTCTCTAAGGTTGGATTTTGTAGAACCAATACTTGAAGATATGGTAAAATTCTTTAGGGATACTATTGCAGATAGACATCTAGTGCAAGTAGGAAAAGATATTGTTTTTATCAGAGCGGCTAGGGTTTTTTTTGAACGCGACAGAAATATTACATATATTTGCAACAAGTTAAAAGATATAGGACGTACATGCGAAAAGTACGCTACCGAGTTGGAAACATTACTATTTAAATCGCAATATCACAAAAAAACATGGAGAGAAGTCAAGGCCACGCCGGACGCGGGGCTTGACAAGAAAAAAACATGGTATGTAATAAGCCTTGATGAACTGATGCCCACAACACAATGAGCATACCATTCTGCGCAACTGTACATAAACTGCTGCTGTCGCGCGGAAAGGATCAAAAGGGCCTGGGAGAAAACGCGCCCTTCGTGCAGATATTCGAAAAACAAAAAGAAGACGGAAGAACGGCGTACCGTCTGATGAGCGAACACCACAAGGGCGGCTTGGGTATCGCGCTGCGCTACGGCTGGAAGACGCCGGATGGACGGGAGGTTCTTTCGGAAGTGGTGATGAGCAAGAATGGGGAAGTCTTGCACCACATCGGGACGAAGGTGGACGCGCACGGTCACATCGTGGAAATTTGGCGGCTGAAGGACGGCAAAGCGGAACGGCAACTGGCAAAATATTTTTATACCCCTGATGAAAGCCGGGGAAAGGAAGTGGAAAAAGACGGGAAGAAGGCGATGCTCTACCCGGTGGGATATCTCCTGACGGCGCAGGAAGAAGACGGCCAGCACTGGCTCTACCTGACCCCGCATGCTGAAAACAACACCATATGCAACCGGGAATCTTCTTCTGGCAGGGTGTGCGCATGCTCTCCAACAAACTATTGTTCAGTGTCCGCACGACCAGCTTCGGCACGGAACAATTCCTGGACAGACGCGGAAAGTCGCTTTCATCCTGACCGCGCTCCCTTCTTGTTTCCTCCTCTTCGTGGATTGCGGGAGTCTGGCCGTTTGTCCGGCGGCGCTCGTGGATTTGACAGGCGTTTGCATAGCGAGCCTTTGCATTTTGACCAAACCTGCGTCGGGAAGCGTCAAAAAATAAAATCTACTTCTTTACCGGTTCAAATAGCAAAAAAGAGACCGCTTCGCTCGCGTTTTTCTGGAATTAAAGGCAACGAAATCCCAAAGCCGACTTGGTCTTGCGTTGGGGGTTACACGGTTTGAAGCCAGACTTTGCCTGGCTTCAAACCCAAGATGACTCGAGAAAAAAACAGGGGTTTTACTTTCTGACGCGTACTTATCGTAGAATCCGCCCCTCTTTTTTGCAATCACCGCACATTCTTCATGTCCTTTCAGCCGCCAGACGCGGACGCCTTTGCGTTCGCTGATTGTCTTGCCCGTGATCGTCCACGCCTTCTGGCCCTGCGGCGGGAAGGCGGGCGGACGGCGGCGTTTGCCGGGTTGCTGGCGCAATCGCGCGCGGCGTACGCGGCGCGGCTGGAGGCGTTGCCGCGACCGGAGTTTGCAGACGATCTGCCGGTGCATGAACAGCGCGGCGAGATTGCGCGTTTGCTCGCCAGGCATCAGGTAATCATCGTCTGCGGCGAAACGGGTTCCGGCAAGACGACGCAGTTGCCCAAGATTTGCCTTGAGCAAGGGCGTGGCGCGGCGGGGTTGATCGGACATACGCAGCCCCGGAGGTTGGCGGCGCGTTCGGTGGCCGCGAGACTGGCGCAGGAATTGCGGACGCGGGTGGGCGCGGGCGTTGGCCTGAAAATCCGCTTCCAGGACAGGACCTCGCCAGAGGCCTGGGTCAAGCTGATGACGGACGGCATCCTGCTGGCGGAAACCCAGGGCGATCCATTGCTCACAGCCTACGACACCATCATCATCGACGAAGCGCATGAGCGCAGTCTCAATATCGATTTCCTGTTGGGTTACCTGAAGGAAATCCTGCCGCGCCGTCCCGATTTGAAGCTGCTCATCACCTCCGCCACCATCGACGCGGAACGCTTTGCCTGTCATTTTGGCGGCATGGATGTCCCCGCGCCGGTCATCGAGGTTTCGGGGCGCCTGTTTCCGGTGGAGGTGCGCTATCGCCCCATCCATGCGGAAGAGAAGGAAGACGACGACGAACGCGATCTGTTTGCCGCCATCGTCGATGCCTGCGACGAACTGGCGCGTCTGGGCGATGGCGACATCCTGGTCTTCCTGCCGGGCGAACGGGAAATCCGCGAAGCGGCAGAAGCGTTGCGCAAACACCATTTTTCCCTGCCCGCGGGAAGGCGCGCGGAAATCCTGCCGCTTTTTTCCCGTCTTTCCGCCGTCGAGCAGGATCGCATCTTTCATCCTTCCAGCGCGCGGCGCATCGTACTTTCCACCAATGTGGCGGAAACCTCGCTCACCGTGCCTCGCGTCCATTACGTGGTAGACAGCGGGCTGGCGCGTGTAAAACGTTATTCCTGGCGCAACAAGATCGAACAGTTGCGGGTGGAAAAAATCAGCCAGGCGGCGGCTCGGCAGCGGGCGGGACGTTGCGGACGGGTTGCGGCGGGCGTGTGCGTTCGCCTCTACGACGAGGCGGATTTTCTGGCGCGTCCCGCCTTCACCGACCCGGAAATCCTGCGCGCTTCGCTGGCGGGCGTCATCTTGCGCATGAAATCCCTGCATATGACCGATGTGGCGCAATTTCCCTTCCTGGAAACGCCGAAGGACGCCGCCATTCACGATGGCTACAGTCTGCTGCGCGAGCTGGGCGCGCTGGACGCGGATCGGCAACTGACCGAAACGGGCAGGATACTGGCAAGATTGCCGCTCGACCCGCGCATCGCCCGCATGCTGGCGGCGGCAAAAGAACGCGCCTGTCTTGCGGAAATGCTCGTCATTGCCGCCGCGCTCTCCACGCAGGACCCGCGCGAACGCCCGCAAGACAAGCAACAGGCGGCGGATGAGGCGCATAAACACATCCTGTTTGCCGCGGGCAAGACGGAACAATCGGAATTCCTGGGCTGGCTGAAACTCTGGGCATGGTACGCGCGTGAATTGGAACACAAGAAGTCCAACAAGAAACTGCTCGAACATTGCCGCGCGCATTATCTTTCCTTTCTGCGCCTGCGCGAATGGCGGGAGACGCATAACCAGTTGCGCGCGCTGACGGCGGAAATGGGCTGGCGGGAAAACGAACTGCCCGCTGATTATCCCTCCCTCCACAAGGCGCTCATCGCCGGACTGCTCGGCAACCTGGGCTGCAAGGCGGATGAGAGCGGATATTACCTGGGCGCGCGCGGCGTCCGTTTCCTGGTGCATCCGGCATCATTCCTCCACAAACGCGCGGGCAAATGGATACTGGCGGCGGAAATCACCGAAACCACCCGGCTTTACGGGCGCTGCATCGCCAACATCGAAGCGGCGTGGCTAGAAGAAGCCGGCGCGCATCTGGTAAAGAAAAGCTGTTTCGATCCTCATTGGGAAAAGAAGAGCATGCAGGTTGCCGCCTGGGAGCGCGTCACGCTGCATGGCGTGGTGCTGCACGCCAAGCGGCGGGTGCATTACGGCCCCATGTCCCCCGCCGAAGGGCGGGATATCTTCATCCGCCAGGCGCTGGTCGGCGGCGAGGTGGAAGAAAGCTACGCCCGCCGCTGGGACTTCTGGCGGCATAACCAGAAGCTCGTCCGCGACATCGAACAACTGGAACACAAACAGCGGCGGCAGGATGTGCTGGTAGACGACGAACTGATCGCCGCTTTCTACGACAGCATAATCCCGGAAGGCATACACAACGGCGCGAGTTTCGACCACTGGCGCAGAGAAGCGGAGCGGGAAACTCCCAGGCTTCTCTACCTGCAACGCGACGATCTGATGCGCCACCAGGCGGCGGGCGTCACCACAAAAGCCTTTCCGCAGCAGTTTTTCCTGGCGGGCGTCGAATACCCGCTTTCCTACCATTTCGAGCCGGGCAGTCCCAAGGATGGCGTGACGCTCACCGTGCCGCTGGCGCACTTGAACCAACTGCCCGCGCCCCGGCTGGAATGGCTGACGCCAGGATTGCTGAAAGAAAAGCTGATAGCCCTCCTCAAGACCCTGCCGCAGAAAATCCGCGCCAAGCTCGTCCCCATTCCGGAATTCGCGGAAAAGTTCATCGCCTCGATACAGGACAATGAAAAACGCATGGAAATGGGCATTCTCCCGCCGCTCATCGACTTCATGCTCACAGAACGCGGCTTGAATGCCCGCGGTTGGACAATCACGCCCGACGCCTTCAACATGGACGCCCTGCCCGCCCATCTTTTCATGAATTGCAAACTGGTCGACGCGCATGGCAGGCAACTGGACATGCGGCGCAACCTTGGCGAACTGAAAGCGCAATGGGGAGACGAAGCCCGCCAGACCTTCGCCGAACGGCACGCCGCGCCTTTTGTCCATAGCGGGCTGACTGGCTGGACATTCGGCGAATTGCCGGAATTGATGGAGATTCCAGCCGGCAAGGAATGCGTCATCGGGTATCCGGCGCTCATGGATGACGGCGATTCCGTTCGCCTCCAGGTTTTCGACAGTCCGGAAGAAGCCCGCCGCCGCCACGCTCATGGCCTCACGCGCCTCTTCATGCTGCAATTTGCCGAACAACGCAAGTACCTGGAAAAGAACCTGCCCGATTTTTCCCGCATGGCGATGGAGTACATGCGCCTGGGCACGGCGGATGAACTCAGGGCGCAGTTGCTGTCCCTGATTTTTGCCCGCGCCTGCCTTTCCGACCCTTGGCCTGTGAACGCCGAAAGCTTCCAGAAGCGCGTTGCCGAAGCGCGCCCGCGGATCGGTCTGCTGGCGCAGGAAATCAGCCGTCTGATCGGCCAGATACTCTCGGAATGGCAAGCGCTCGCCAAAAAGCTTTCCGCCTGCAAGACCTGGCCTGCCGCCGCCGTCGCCGACATCGAAGCGCAGACAGAGCGCCTGATGACGAAGACTTTTATTGCCGACACCCCTTTTATGCGCCTGCAACATTTCCCGCGTTACCTGCGCGCCGCGCAACTGCGACTGGACAAACTCAAAACCGACCCTGCCCGCGACGCCCGCCTGCTGGCCGAATACCAGCCGCTATGGACGCAATACGAACGCCGCGCCAGAGAATGCAGAAAACAGGGACGGACGGACGAGCGCCTCGAACAGTTCCGCTGGCTTTTGGAAGAACTGCGCGTCAGCCTCTACGCCCAGGAACTCAAGACTCCCGTGCCGGTATCGGTAAAGAGACTGCAAAAGATGTGGGCGGCAGAGGACAGATGACAGAGCGGCCGCTGCGCGGCCTTGTGGGAGCGCACTGCGTGCGCCCGTAAATGAGATACCCGCCGCATAACGGTTGGCGGGCGCACACAGTGTGCTCCTACATCAAAAGAACCCACGGAGCGCATCATACCAAACCCAAACACGCGACAACCGGCCACTGAATACAGATTACAGAGCGCGCAACGCGCGCGCTCCGTCTTCTGTCCTCTGAACCCCCTGACCTGTGCTATATTTATCCGTTTCTGTTTCAGGCTCTTGTGCAAGGATTTTTTCATGGAAGATACCGCTCGGAATATCAACCCGCTGGAACGCCGTCTGGATGTTTCCGTGCCGCTGGATACGCTCAATGCCGCGGTCGAAGAGCGTTTGCGGCATATGAGCCGTTCCGTGAAGATGCCGGGGTTTCGTCCTGGCAAGGTGCCGCTTTCCATCGTGCGTCAGCAGTATGGCGGCAAGGCGTATGGCGATGCGCTGGAAGAGGCGGTGAAAACGGCTTTTGGCAAGGCCGCTGCGGAACAAAAGCTCAATGTGGCGGGCTATCCCCGTATCGAACCCAAGCCGGAGCAGGACGGCAATGACAAGACGCTGGAATTTTCCGCCACCTTCGAAACCTTCCCGGAATTCGTTCCCGGCGACGTTTCCGGCGCGCGGATCGAGCGTCCGGTAATGGAAGTCACCGACGCCGAGGTCGACAAGACCATCGAGGTCCTGCGGCGGCAACGGGTGCGCTACGAACCGGTGGAACGCGGCGCGGAAAAGGATGATCGCGTGGTGGTGGATTTTTGCGGCAAGAAAAACGGCGAGGACTTCGTGGGCGGCAGCGCCGAGAACTTCCCCTTCGTGCTCGGCAAGAACAGGCTGCTGCCGGATTTCGAGACGGCGGCGAAAGGCTTGAAATCCGGAGAATCGAAGAACTTCGATCTGCGCTTTCCGCAGGATTATTCCGCCGGACATCTGGCGGGGGAGACGGCGCAGTTCTCCATCACGGTCAAACAGGTGCTGGCGCCGGTACTGCCGGAAGTGGACGCGGCATTCGCCCGCATCCTGGGCGTCGAGGACGGCGACATCGCCAGGATGCGCGCCGAAGTCGAAGGAAACCTGCGGCGCGAAGTGAAAAAACGCATCGACGCCCGCCTCAAGGAACAGGCGCTGGACGTCCTGCTGAACGCCAATCCGATTCCCGTGCCGCAAACGTTGATCGACATGGAAGCGCGAAACATGATGCGGGAAGCGCGCCAGGATATCGAAGAACGCGGCGTAAACAGCAAAGAACTTCCCATGCAGGAAGAATGGTTCGTGGAGCGCGCCAGACGCCGCGTGGCGCTCGGCCTGATTTTTGCCGAGGTGATCGAAAATAACGATCTGCGCGCCAAACCCGAACAGGTGCGCGCCCTGATCGAGGATACCGCCGAAACCTACGAAAAACCGCAGGAAATGGTGAATTCCATATATGCCGACGCCAAGGCATTGGCCAATGTGGAGCGCATCGCGACGGAAAACAACGTGGTCGCCTGGACGCTGGAGCGCGCCCAGGTCACGGAAAAGGCAGTCGCCTTCGAAGAACTGATGGGACTGCAAACCGCTTGAATGACTTAAAAATGCGTCAAAAAGCGAGGTTTCACTTTTTGACGCTTCCAAAAAAGGAAAAGGTTCATGGAATTTGATACGCTGAAACCCAGGGCGCTGGGACTGGTGCCGATGGTGGTGGAGCAAAGCGGACGCGGCGAACGCGCCTACGACATCTATTCCCGTCTGCTGAAGGAGCGGGTGGTGTTCCTGGTGGGGCAAGTGACGGACGACATGGCCAATCTGGTGGTGGCGCAGCTCCTCTTTCTGGAGGCGGAAAATCCCGACAAGGATATTTCCCTGTACATCAACTCGCCCGGCGGTTCGGTGACGGCGGGGCTTTCCATCTACGACACCATGCAGTTCATCAAGCCTGATATTTCCACGCTGTGCATGGGACAGGCGGCTTCCATGGGCGCTTTCCTGCTTTGCGCCGGCGCGAAAGGCAAACGCCACGCGCTGCCCAACGCGCGCGTGATGATCCATCAGCCATTCGGCGGCTTTCAGGGCCAGGCTTCCGACATCGCCATCCATGCCAAGGAAATTCTCGCCATCCGCGAAAAGCTGAATCGCATCATGGCCGAGCATACTGGACAGCCAGTGGAGCGCATCGAGAAGGATACCGACCGGGATAACTTCCTTTCCGCGCCGGAAGCCGCCGAATATGGCCTGATCGACCAGGTGATGACGCGCCGCGGCGCGGCGTGATCTTTTGAGGAACCGCCGGAGACGCCCAAATGACAGACAAGGACAAGCGCGGCAGCGAAAAACAGTTGTATTGCTCGTTCTGCGGCAAGAGCCAGCACGAGGTGAAGAACCTGATTTCCGGGCCGCCTTCCGTATTCATCTGCGATGAGTGCGTCGCGCTCTGCAACGATATCATCCGCGACGAACTGCCCGCCGACCAGATACTGCGAGACGAGGCGGACAATCTGCCCCTGCCGCGCGATATCGCCGGACATCTCGATGAGTATGTCGTCGGCCAGGAAACCGCCAAGCGCATCCTGGCGGTGGCGGTGTATAACCATTACAAGCGGCTGCGCTATCGGGGCAAGGCCGATGACGTGGAACTTTCCAAGAGCAATATCCTGCTCATCGGTCCCACTGGTTCCGGAAAGACGCTGTTGGCGCAGACGCTGGCGCGCATGCTGAATGTCCCCTTTGCCATCGCGGACGCCACCACGCTGACCGAGGCGGGCTACGTGGGCGAAGACGTGGAAAACATTATCCAGAAGCTCCTGCAGACTTGCGGCTACGATGTCGAAAAGGCGCAGCAGGGCATCATCTACATCGACGAGATCGACAAGATCTCGCGCCGTTCGGAAAATCCGTCGATTACCCGTGATGTCTCCGGCGAAGGCGTGCAGCAGGCGCTGTTGAAGCTGATTGAAGGCACGATTGCCTCGGTGCCGCCGCAGGGCGGACGCAAGAAGCCCAATCAGGATTTCGTCCAGGTGGATACCTCCAACATTCTTTTCATCTGCGGCGGCGCGTTCGATGGCCTGGAAAAAATCATTCAGGCGCGCTCCGAAAAGAGCGGCATTGGTTTTGCCGCCACGGTGAAGAGCAAAAGCGAAAAACGCGTCGGCGACGTGTTGCGCGACGTGGAACCAGACGACCTGATCAAGTTTGGCCTGATCCCGGAAATCATCGGCCGCCTGCCGGTGGTTGCCGCCCTGCAGGGACTGGAAGAACCCGCGCTGGTGCGGATTCTGACGGAGCCGAAGAACGCGCTGATCAAGCAATACCAGAAGCTCTTCGCCATGGAAAACGTGGAATTGGAAGTGCGTCCCGCCGCGCTGGCCGCCATTGCCAAGAAGGCGCTGGACAGGAAGACCGGCGCGCGCGGCCTGCGCTCCATCCTGGAACAGGTGCTGCTCGACATCATGTACGAACTGCCCAGCATGGAAAACGTAACCAAGGTGGCGATCGAGGAAAACATGGTCAATGGCGACGCCAAACCCTTGCTGATCTATGCCGATCAGCCCAGAATCTCCGGCTCCAACTGAAGAAATTGAGGGCGGCGCGCGGCATTTCCGGCCGCGCGTCGGCTTGAAAAATTCATTATCATCCATACTTCTGCCGCTCCATTCTTTTTTCCCCATACCTTCAAGGCTTTCCCATGTCCCATCATCCCCTCATTCCGGAAAATCAGCCTTTCACGCTGCCGCTCCTGCCCCTGCGCGATGTCGTGGTTTTTCCGCACATGGTCATTCCGCTTTTCGTCGGACGTCCCAAGTCCATCAAGGCGCTGTCGCTGGCGATGGAAAACAAGCGCGCCGTCGTGCTGGTGGCGCAGAAATCGGCCACACAGGATGAACCGGAGGCCAATGACCTGTATCGCATCGGCTGCCTGGCGACCATACTGCAAATGCTGAAATTGCCGGACGGCACGGTCAAGGTGCTGGTGGAGGGACAACAGCGGGTGCGCATCGAGACGGTGGAAGACAATGCGGATTGTTTTGTCGCCAATGCTGTTGTCCTGTCCGGGGAAAACGAGGGCGATTATGAGCAGGAAGCCCTGCGCCGCACCGTATTGGCGCAGTTCGACCAGTATGTGAAGCTCAACCGGAAGATTCCGCCGGAAATGTCCGCTTCCATCGCCAGCATCGAGGACGCCGGACGCCTGGCCGACACCATCGCCGCGCATCTGCCGCTAAAGCTCGATCAGAAACAGGACGTGCTCGAACTCATGAGCGCGCGCGCGCGCATCGAGCGCCTGTTGTCGCAGCTAGAATCCGAGATCGATATCCTGCAGGCGGAAAAGCGCATTCGCGGGCGCGTGAAACGCCAGATGGAAAAAAGCCAGCGCGAGTATTACCTGAATGAACAGGTCAAGGCCATCCAGAAAGAGCTGGGCGAAGGCGAGGATGGCGCGGACATGGAAGAGATGGACAAGAAGATACAGTCCGTCGGCATGAGCAAGGAAGCATTGACCAAGGCGCAGGGCGAACTGAAGAAACTGCGCCTGATGTCGCCCATGTCCGCCGAGGCGACGGTGGTGCGAAATTACATCGATACGCTGGCGGGGTTGCCCTGGCGCAAGAAGACCCGTACCAGCAAGGATCTGTGCGCGGCGGAAAAAATCCTCAACGCCGACCATTATGGGCTGGAAAAGGTCAAGGAACGCATCATCGAATACCTGGCCGTGCAGCAGCGGGTCGACAAGGTCAAGGCGCCCATCCTTTGCCTGGTCGGGCCGCCGGGCGTGGGCAAGACCTCGCTGGGGCAATCCATTGCCCGCGCCACCGGACGCAAGTTTGTCCGCATGTCGTTGGGCGGCGTGCGCGACGAGGCCGAAATCCGCGGACACCGGCGCACCTATATCGGTTCCATGCCGGGCAAGATTCTGCAAAGCCTGGGCAAATCCGGCGTGCGCAATCCCCTGTTCCTGCTCGACGAAGTCGATAAACTGGGACAGGATTTTCGCGGCGATCCGGCCTCGGCGCTCCTGGAGGTGCTCGACCCCGAACAGAACCATACCTTCCAGGATCATTACGTGGAAGTGGATTTCGATCTCTCCGACGTGATGTTCGTGGCGACGGCCAATAGCCTGAGCCTTCCGGCGGCGCTTTTGGATCGCATGGAGATCATCCGGCTCGCGGGCTATACCGAGGACGAAAAGGTCAATATCGCCATGCGCTACCTGCTGCCCAAGCAGATGAAGAACAATGGCGTCAAGAAGACCGAACTCTCCGTCACCGAAAGCGCGGTGCTCGACATCGTGCGCTACTACACCCGTGAAGCGGGCGTGCGCAGCCTGGATCGGGAGATTTCCAAAATCTGCCGCAAGGTAATCAAGACCCTGTTGATGCGAAAGCGCAACAGCAAGATCATCGTCAATTCAAAGAACCTGGAAAAATTTCTGGGTGTGCGCCGTTACAGTTTCGGCATGGCGGAAAAGGAAAACCAGATCGGGCAGGTCACGGGGTTGGCGTGGACAGAGGTTGGCGGCGAATTGCTGACCATAGAGTGCGCGGTCATGTCCGGCAAGGGCAATATCCTGCGCACCGGATCCTTGGGCGACGTGATGAAGGAATCGGTGGAGGCCGCGCGCTCCGTGGTGCGCGCCCGCGCGGAACGCCTGGGCATCCGTCCCGAAATTTTCGAGAAACAGGATATCCACATTCACGTGCCGGAAGGCGCGACGCCCAAGGATGGCCCTTCCGCCGGCGTCGCCATGACCACGGCGCTGGTTTCCGCGCTGACGGGCATTCCCGTGCGCTGCGAGGTCGCCATGACTGGCGAGATCACCCTGCGCGGCGAGGTGCTGGCGATTGGCGGCCTGAAGGAAAAACTGCTGGCCGCCGTGCGCGGCGGACTGAAAACCGCCCTGATTCCGCAGGAAAACATCAAGGATTTGATGGAGATGCCGGACAACATCAAGAACCGCATCGAGATTGTGCCGGTCAAGTGGATAGACGACGTGCTTGAACGCGCGCTGGAACGGCGTCCCGAAGCGCTGCTGCTGGAAACGCCGCATCCGGTTGTGCTGACCGCTGAAAGCGTGCTGGAAAACAAGGCAAACGACACGCTTCTGATCAAGCATTAGTTTAGGCGGCAAAAAGCAAAACCCTGCTTTTTGCCGGTTCAGTCGGTAAAAAAACAACAAAACCCGCCCGGAAGGCTGGGGTTTCGACCTTCGCCGTTTTGGAGAGGGGATGCAAACTTCCCATGGCGCTAGACCGGCAGACCTGAAGGTCTGCCGCTAATTTCTCGTTGTAGGGGCGCGCTGCGTACGTCCGCCGTCGTTACGGATGGATTATTTGTGGGCGAACGCGCTTCTCCCCTACGAAAACCGCACAGTTTGGGGTAGTATTGCCGCTGGTTGGGTTTTGGGGGTTTTGCTTCATGTTTTTTTGGGACTTCAAGACCTTGCCGAGTGTTTTTTTCCATCGAACTACAAGGGGGTTTGTGAAATGAATAAATCGGAATTGATTGACGCCATTGCTGCCGAAGCCAAACTTTCTAAGGCCGCCGCCGGCGACGCGCTGGATGCGACCATCAAGGCGGTGACGGGCGCGCTGAAGAAGGGTGATCGTCTCTCCTTGATCGGCTTTGGTTCTTTCTGGGTGGGCGACCGCGCCGCGCGCACGGGACGCAATC
>JAITRP010000151.1 GCA_031288305.1 Zoogloeaceae bacterium | reverse complement strand
ACCACGCCGCCATGCGTCGTGGCGTCGCCCACCAGAATCTGGCGCTTGCCATACAGTGTGGCGCGAGACATGTTTTGCCTCCTGAAAAAATCCATCTGTCAAGACATATCCGATCAAGCTGGAAAGACCTGACCTTGGAGGGAGCATTCTATCGACATGGGCGGATGTTTGGCAAGCGATTTTTGCGCGATGGGCGCAGTTCGGCGTACGGCAAAAAGTACTCTCCTGATCCTTTTGCAAAACGCTTCCTTGATGATCTCGATAAACGGAGTTTCCATACGCGGTCTCATTTGGACAGGTGTCAAGGGTTGCATTTGGCATCGTCAGCCGTCATGCGGCGGGATGGTTTGCGGACGTATGCAGTACGCCCCTTACAAAACCGTACAGGCTGGACGGGTTGCTCCACTTTGGATTGCATGACCTGGACAGAGTCATGTTCATGCGCGCGCATTCGTGGTTCAATCCTCACTTTTGTCCCGGAAAGGAGACGTTGAAAAGTAAAATCCACATAGGTTTGGGTTTACCCTGCGAAGTATTCCTCCCTTGCCACAAAAAGTGGATTCTTGCTTTCTGACGCACAAACACTCCATGTCCGCGCGTCTGATTTTCGGCTTTCATGCCGTTACCGCCAAACTCCGTCATGACCCGGAAGCGGTTCGGGAAATCCTGCTCGATGCAAATCGTCACGCGAAGGGCGACAAGCGGGTGCAGGAGCTGCTTGGGCATGTCGAGCGCCAGCGTGTCCGCCTTACGCTCATCGACGGCAAACGCCTCGACGCCATGCTGCCGGACGCGCGTCACCAAGGCGTCATGGCGCGGCTGGAAGGCGGGCGCAAGGCGATTTTCATCGACGATGTGCTCGATACGCTGGAAGCGCCGCCCTTTCTTTTGCTGCTCGATGGCGTCACCGACCCGCGCAATCTCGGCGCTTGCCTGCGTGTCGCGGATGGCGCGGGCGTCCACGCGGTCATCGCGCCCAGGGATCGGGCTGCGGGATTGACCGATACCGCCATCAAGGCCGCCTGCGGCGCGGCGGAAAGCGTGCCCTACATTACCGTCACCAATCTGGCGCGCACCCTGCGCGAACTGAAAGACCGCGGCATCCACGTTATCGGCGCGGCAAGCGAAGCGCCGCAAGGTCTCTACGCCGCCCAATGGCCCGCCGCCGTTGCCTGGGCGCTGGGCGCGGAGGGCAAGGGGCTGCGCCGCCTGACCCTGGAAACCTGTGATCAGCTTGTTTCCATCCCCATGCGCGGCAGCGCGGAAAGCCTCAACGTCTCCGTCGCCGCCGGAGTGTGCCTGTTCGAGACTTGCAGACGGCGGATGACGATCTGAGGACAGGGGGCAGAAGACAGACTGCAAAGGCGCGCAGCGCCGCTCTGTCCCCTGTTCCCTGTCCTCTATCCTCTGATATAATGGCGGCTTTTCCATCCTTGACGGGTTGGTCGCCGGATGAGTTTTTTTGCGCTCATTGTCGTCTTTTTGCTGGAGCAGTTGCAGCCTCTGGATTATCCGCGCTGGATAGCGCGGCCCATGCGGGCGTGGACGGCGTTCTGGGCGCGGCGCATGGATGCGGGGAAGTATCAGCAGGGTGTGTTGGGCGCGGTGTTGACGGTGTTCATGCCGCTGCTGCTGCTGGGTGTGGCGTATGGGGTGTTGTATCGCGTCAGTGTGGCGCTGGCGTTTTTGCTCGATGTGCTGGCGCTTTACCTGACACTGGGATTTCGTCAGTTCAGCCATTTTTATACGGATATTCAACTGGCGCTGCGTCTGGACGACGTGGCGCGCGCGCGCGCGCTTTTGTCCGAATGGCGAGGCGAGAATGTCACCGCCAATGACGCGGGCGGCGCGGCGCGGATGGCGATTGAGACGGCGCTGGCCTCGGCGCATCGGCATGTCTTTGCCGTGCTGTTGTGGTTCGTGCTGTTGCCGGGGCCATTGGGCGCGGTTTTGTATCGTTTGTCGCATCTATTGTGTGAAAACTGGCACGCGCGCGGAGAATTCGGGCGCTTTTCCCGTCAGCTTTTCTGGGCGCTGGATTGGCTGCCCGCGCGCGTGACCGCAGTGGTTTTTGCGAGCATGGGCAATTTCGTGGATGCGTTTTATTGCTGGCGCAGGTATGCGACGCGCTGGTATGATCCCGGACTCGGCATTGTCATTGCCAGTGGCGCGGGCGCTCTGGGCGTGCGTCTTGGCCTTGGCGTTCCGGAAAGCGCGATCTGGCCTGACGCGAATCGCAAGGATAGCGACAGTGGCGATTCGGGCATTGGCGAAGCGGCAAATGTGGAATTCATGCAGAGCGCCGTGGGCCTGGTCTGGCGCGCCATTGTTTTGTGGTTGTTGTTGTTGTTGTTGCTAGGGTTTGCCAGACTGGCGGCCTATCCATCTTGAAAGAGGAGTTGTTCAAAAATGCTTAAGGATATTGTTGTACTCAGTGCCGCCCGTTCCGCCATTGGCGCGTTCAACGGTTCGCTGAAGGACTTGGAACCCGCTGAACTGGGCGGACTGGTGATCAAGGAAACCATCGCGCGCTCCGGCGTCGACCCCAAACAAATCAGTTTTGCCGCCATGGGAAACATCATTCCCACGGAAAGCCGCTATCCCTACGTCTCGCGCGTAGCCACCATTCAGGGCGGCCTGTCCATGGATTCCGTCGTCTTCGCGGTCAATCGGCTGTGCGGTTCCGCCATGCAGGCCATCGTCTCCTGCGCCCAGGCGATCATGCTCGAAGACGCGGATTACGCGCTGGCGGGCGGCGTGGAAGTCATGTCGCGCGGCGCGTACCTGCTGCCCGCGCTGCGTTCCGGCGCGCGCATGGGCGACGCCACCGCCATCGACGCAATGGTTTCGGTGATTACCGACCCCTTCGGCGTTGGTCACATGGGCATCACCGCCGAAAATCTGGCGGTCAAATGGGGCATTACCCGCGAAGATCAGGACGCCTTTGCGCTGGAATCGCAAAAACGCGCCGCCGCCGCTCGCGCCGCCGGGCATTTCAAGGGTCAGATTGTCCCCATCACATTAAAGAGCAGGAAGGGCGACATTGTGTTCGATGCCGATGAACACCTGAAGCCTGATACCACGCTGGAAACGCTGGCAAGGATGCGTCCCGCCTTCAAGAAGGACGGCACGGTGACGGCGGGCAATGCCTCCGGCATCAACGATGCCGCCGCTTTCCTGGTGCTGGCGGACGCCGCCCGCGCCGCCGCCGCCGGTTACAAGCCGCTGGCGCGTCTGGTGGCGTATGGCATTGCCGGCGTTCCCAATGACGTCATGGGCGAAGGCCCGATCCCATCGACCAAGCTGGCGCTGAAAAAAGCCGGCCTGACGCTGGATCAGATCGACGTCATCGAAGCCAACGAAGCCTTCGCCGCGCAATCCCTGACGGTCGCCAGAGGACTTGATCTCGATCCCGCCAAGACCAACCCCAACGGCGGCGCCATTGCCCTGGGGCACCCGGTCAGCGCCACGGGCAGCGTGATTGTCACCAAGCTCCTGCACGAACTGCAACGCGTCAATGGCCGTTACGGCCTGGCCACCATGTGCATTGGCGGCGGACAGGGCATTACCACCATCTACGAGCGCCTGTAACGGTGTACGGCAAAAAGTAAAAATTCGCTTCTTTTTGCCGGGTTGTCTTGGGGTTTGAAGCCAGGAAAAGCCTGGCTTCAAACTGTGTAAACCCAACGCAGAACCAGTTCGGCCTGGGGGTTTCGTTGCCTTTATTCCAAAAAAGGGCGAGCTTTGCTTGCCCTTTTTTGCTGTTTGAATCGGCAAGAAGCGGGGTTTTACTTTTTGCCGCGCTTACGTACACTATGCGCCCTTGTGGGTGATTCCTGTCTTGCCATGTCCGCTTTTGCCGATTCCGCTTTTTCCGCGCCGCCGATTACGCAGGCGGCGCGGGTGCTGCGCGTGGATGCGGGTTATGCGCTGGTGGAAGTCATTGGCGGCGGTTGTGGACGTTGTCACGAGGCGGGCGGCTGCGGCAGCGCGCATTTGACGCGGATGTTCTGCCTGCGCCCGCGCCGTTACCGGGTGCAAAACCAGATTGACGCGCCGCCGGGCGCGCGGGTGACGATTGCCTTGCCTGCCGGGGTCTTGCGCCGTCATGTCTGTCTGGTATATGTTTTGCCGCTGCTGGCGCTGATCGGCGGCGCGTTGCTGGGCGATGCGGCGGCGGGCGACGCGGGCGCGGCGGCGGGCGCGGTTTCCGGTCTGGCGCTTGCTTGGTGGCGGATGGCGCGGCGCGCGGCGTCTGGAAAATTGTCTGGCGAACCCTATATTGCCAGTATCGAATTTCAGGAGGAAAAAACATGATGCAACAACGATTCATGCGTTCAGTATGGTTTCTGGCCGCGCTTTTGCTGCTGAATGGCGGCGTTCAGGCGCAGACGAACGCGGCGGCGCGTTCTCTCCCTGATTTTGCCGACCTGTCCGAGCGGCAGGGGCAGGTGGTGGTCAATATCAGCACCACGCAGATTGTGCGCGGACGCTCTGGCGCGCAGGCTTTTCCGGGTTTTCCGTTCGATGAAGAGGATCCCATGTTCGATTTTTTCCGGCGTTTCACGCCGCGCGGCCTGCCCAACGCGCCGCGCGAATCGGAACGGCATTCGCTGGGTTCCGGCTTCATCATCACGCCGGACGGCTACATCCTGACCAACGCGCATGTGGTGGATTCCGCCGACGAGGTGTCGGTACGCCTGAATGATCGGCGCGAATTTTCCGCGCGCATCGTCGGCACGGACCGGCGCACCGATGTGGCGCTGATCAAGATTGATGCGACGGGGCTGCCGGTGGCGCGCCTGGGCAATCCGGAAAAACTGCGCGTGGGCGAGTGGGTGGTGGCGATTGGCTCGCCCTTCGGGTTTGAGAATTCGGTAACGGCGGGCATCGTTTCCGCCAAGGGACGCTCATTGCCGCAGGAAAATTACGTGCCTTTCATCCAGACGGACGTGGCGGTCAATCCCGGCAATTCCGGCGGACCGCTGTTCAACATGCAGGGCGAGGTCGTGGGCGTCAATTCGCAGATTTACAGTCGCAGCGGCGGCTACATGGGATTGTCGTTTGCCATTCCCATCGACGTGGCGATGGAAGTGCAGGCGCAGTTGCGCGCCACGGGCAAGGTGAGCCGGGGACGCATGGGCGTGGTGATCCAGGAAGTGACGCGCGAACTGGCCGATTCCTTCGGACTGGAAAAGGCGGCGGGCGCGATTGTCAATTCCGTGGAAAAAGGAGGTCCCGCCGGGCAGGCGGGGATTGAGGCGGGGGATGTGATTTTGCGCTTCGACGGCAAGGAGATCACGCGCTCCGCTGACCTGCCGCGCATCGTGGCGGCCAGCAAACCCGGCAGCAAGGCCAGGGTACGGGTGTGGCGCAAGGGCGCGGCCCGCGAATTGCTCATGACCGTGGGAGAAATCCAGGAAGAACAGGCCGAACCAAGAGCGCGGGTCAACCGCACGCCCAAGGCGGAACGCGAAGCCACCCGGCTGGGGCTGGCGGTGAGCGAACTTTCCGCCGAACAGCGGCAAAAACTGGAAGTGAGCGGCGGCCTCCGCATCGAGGAAATCCGCAGCAATGCCGTCCGCGCGGATCTGCGCGTAGGCGACATTCTCCTTGCCCTGATCGACAAGGGAGTGCGCCACGAAATTCGCGGCATCGAGCAATTCAACAAACTTCTCGTTCCTTTCGGCAAGAGCGCCAACATCACCCTGCTGGTGCGGCGCGGCGACCAACAGGTGTTCATTACCGTCAAGGGCATCAATGACTGAGGCGCGGTTGACCCTGATCAGCCGCGCTTATTGCCGCCTCTGTCACGAGATGGAGGCGGCGCTTCAACCCTTGCTGGCGGAATATGGCGTCGCGCTGGAAGTGCTGGATGCCGACGCCGATCCGGCGCTGGCGCGTTACGACGAACGGGTGCCAGTGCTGCTGTTGGGGAAAACGGAACTTTGTCATTACTTTCTGGACGAAGCCGCAGTCAGGGCGGCACTGGCGGAGCAAGAAATTAGCGGCAGACCTTCAGGGCTGCCGGTCTAACGTCATTGGGAAGGGGTTTCTCTCCCCTCCCCAATGGCTACGGTTGAGACCCCGGCCTTCAGGCCGGGGTCTCAACCTTCGCGCCGATTCCTCCGGGCGGGGTTTCAAACCGGAGTTAGTTTTACGATGAAAAGCCGGGTGGCGGCGCTTCAGGCCATTGAAGCGGGAAAGATTGCGAAGGACGGCATGTTTTTCGCGCCATGACCTTGCGACAACAGGGTAAAATCCCGTACCGGGCATGTCCCGTCTATAGAGATATTGCTGTCCGCGAGGACATCGGAGAGATCATGATTTTTGATATTGACAATGAGACGCTTCCGCGTGAAGAACTGGAAATTCTGCAATTGCGCCGCTTGCAGGCGACGGCGGCGCGCTGTTATGAAACCGTGAAATTCTACCGCGAGGCGATGGATGAACTGGAAGTCAGGCCGCATCACATCCAGAGTCTTGCCGATGTCAAACTCCTGCCTTTTACCAAGAAAGAACAATTGCGCGACAATTATCCTTTTGGCATGTTCGCGGTGCCTGCCGAGCAGGTGGCGCGGGTGCAGGCTTCGTCTGGAACTTCGGGAAAGCCTGTCGTGGTGGGCTATACGCAGCGCGATGTCGCCAACTGGGGGGCGTTGGGAGCGCGTTGCCTGGGCGCGGCAGGACTGGCGCCTGGCGACCGGCTGCATAACGCCTATGGATATGGTCTGTTTACTGGCGGCATGGGTCTGCATGGCGCGGCGGAAACGCTGGGCGTGACGGTGGTGCCCATGTCGGGCGGGCAAACCCAGAAACAGGTGATGCTGTTGAATGACCTGGCGCCCACCGCCTTGAGCTGTACGCCGTCCTATGCCCTGAACATCGCGGAAGAGGCGGAAAAGCTGGATGTCGACATTCGCAAGCTGCCATTGCGCGTAGGGCTTTTTGGCGCGGAGCCGTGGAGCGAGGAGATGCGCTACGAACTGGAATCGCGCATGGGCATCGACGCGCTGGATATCTATGGCCTGACCGAACTCATGGGGCCGGGTGTGGGCATTGAATGTCTGGAGGGCAAGAAAGGACTGCATGTCTGGGAGGATCATTTCCTGGTCGAGTGCGTGGATATTGACACCGGCGAGCCGCTGCCGCCGGGCGAGCGGGGCGAGATCGTCATTACCTCGCTGACCCGCGAAGCCTTCCCCATGCTGCGTTTTCGCACCCGCGACATTTCCGTGCTGGACACCGCGCCCTGCAAATGCGGACGCACCCATTTGCGGATGCGCCGCATTACTGGACGCTCGGATGACATGCTGATTATTCGCGGCGTCAATGTCTTTCCCACGCAAGTAGAGGCCATCCTGATGCGGACGGAAACGCTTTCGCCGTTTTACCAGATCGAGGTCTTCCGCGAAGGCTTCATGGATTCGTTGCGCATCAATGTCGAGGCCAGCCCGCCGCTTTACGCCAGGGGACAGGAATACATGGATCACGTCGCCGCCAAGGTGCAAAAAGACATCAAGGATTTCATCGGCCTCACCTGCGAGATCAGGGTGCATCCCACCGGATCGGTCGAACGCTCGATGGGCAAGGCGGTGCGGGTAATCGATCATCGCAAGAAAAGGGAATGAAGGAAGCGGAAAAAATAAAGCCCTGCTTTTTGGGGTAGAACAAGCAGTCGTGTCACCAGCCGCCATCTGACTGTGCAGATAGACGGGCCAATAAATAAATAGGAACCTTATCATTCAAAACTGGTCAAGCGGACGCAAGCGTCAGATG
>JAITRP010000146.1 GCA_031288305.1 Zoogloeaceae bacterium | reverse complement strand
CGCCGTAACGAAGTCGAGCGTCTGTTCCGTCGGCTCAAAGGCTTTCGCCGAATCTTCTCCCGCTTCGAAAAACTCGATCGGATGTTCTGTGCTTTTATCCATTTCGTCCTGATCATCGATGCTCTGCGATAGCGTGAACATGCCCTAGTCTTTTTGGCAAAATGGACTGACGCAAAGCAGGTTTTCACTTTGTGCCACACCGATCACGCCTTCGTGTCCCCGGAGGTGATTTCCGCCTGCAAGGAGACGATGTTTTTCTCGTCCTTGTCGATTTCCGTTACCTTGATGCCGCTGCCGCCCTGCAGATCGAGCGCGAACAACGCCCGCGCCAGGGGATTGATCAGGCAGGATTCCAACTGGTTTCCGATGCCGCGCCCGCCATTGGTAAGGTCGCTGACGCACCAGGCTTTCAGCCGTTCGAGGACGGCAGGGGCGAACTCGAGTTGCAGCTTATGTTCTTCCCGCACCCGCGCCGTCACGTTTTCCAGCATGCTGGCAAAAATGCGTTCCGCTACCGGCGCGGTGATGAAATTGAACACGACGATGTTGTCGCCGATGCGGTTCAACAACTCCGGACGCGACAGGCGATATTTGAAATAATCGATGATCGCGCCTTTTATCCGCGCTTCCACGCGCTCGTAGGGATCGTCGGGCATGACGTTCTGCACCCGCCGCCCGGTCGCGTCTTCGCTATGGATGCCGAGATTGGAGGTAAAAACCAGGATGGTTTCGGAAAAATAGGCGACATCGCCGCGTCCGTCCGTCAGCCTGCCGTCTTCGAGGATTTGCAGGAATTTATCCAGAATGCGCGGATGCGCTTTCTCCACTTCGTCGAACAACACGAGGGAAAAGGGTTTTTCGCGCACGGCATTGGTCAGTTCGCCGCCCGCCTCGAAGCCGACATAACCCGGCGGCGCGCCCAGAAGGCGCGCGCCCGTATGCTCTTCGGAAAATTCGCTCATGTCGAAGCGAATATAGGCGCGCTCGTCGCCAAACACCAGTTGCGTCAAGGTTTTTGCCAGCTCGGTCTTGCCAACGCCGGTGGGGCCGGCAAGAAACAGCACGCCGCGCGGACGGTTGCCGCCGCTTTTGGCGTGCGCGCCGGTCAAGCCCATGACGGAACGCATGAGAATATCCACGCTCTTGATCACGGCCTGTTCCTGCCCCTTGACCCGTTTGTCGATGAACGCCGCCGCGTCGCGGATGCGTTCGCGCATATAGGTTTTTTTCCAGGGATTTTCCAGCGCCCCTACCTTGTAACATTGCACGGCGTCTTCCACGTCATGATGGGCGATGTTCTGCCGATCAGCAAGCTGGGCGGCGTCGGAAAGCGCGGTGAGCGGCAATCCTTCGGCGGCGAGCGCGAAGGCGCGGGCGAAGGTTTCCCGTTCTTCGGCGCTGGCGTTTTCCGTTTCCGTAAACAGCGTGAAATAACTGTTCGCCGCCATGACGCGACTTTCGAAATCCGGCAACGCCACATGCAGACTTTCCACCCGCACATTGTCCAGCGCAAACCACGAAGGCAAATCCTGGGGACGATTCAAAAGCCAGAGCACAGGATTGAAGCGCGGCTTGTGCGCTGCTTCGCTCTTTGGCGCGGGATCCGCCTGCTGAAAATCCAGCGCCTCCGCGATTTCGCCCTGCGTGGCGGAACCCGCTTCCTGTCTCTTCTCCTGTCTGCGGGACGGCATGGCGGCGGGAGGGCTGACAATCGGCACGGCATGCACCGCCAGGCGTTCGGCGGCGAGAAAAAAGGCGTGCTCTTCCGCGCACAACTGGTCGGGGTGACGGATCAGGCGAGAAGCGAAATCGATCAGCAAGGCGCAACGCGCCTCGCGCATCCGCGTCAGACGCTTCATGACGCCCGTCAGTCTGTCCAGGCTCATGGGCATGAAGCCGTCTTGCAGTTTCAGTTCAAAAAGCCGGGTGGCCAGCGCCACGGTTTCCGGCTCATTGGGATAGGGACGCAGGCCTTCCACCGGATCGTAAATCAGCAGGAAACGGTACTCCTGGCGTTGCAGGGTCGTCCATAACGAGCGCACCAGCGGCGCGGGCGTCAGGACGCTGTCCGCCTGGGCGCCGTTGAGCGGCGTCAAAAAATGGTCGCGGATATTGCCGGAGACCACGAATTGCGGGCGAATCGGCAACAGGCGTTCCAGATCGCGCAACCAGCGCGGGACAAGTTCGATATGGGCAGGAGAAGTCATGATGCGCGCAAAGGAAAGGGCGAGAGGAAAATGATACAGGAGAAGGGGTGATCAAAAGTGGAGAAAAAAGCCTTCCCAAGCGAGGCGCGAACGCAAAGTCCATGCGCCTGCCGTCAAACTCGTCATTGCGAGAGCGCCACAGGTGATCGTGGCAATTCAGACAGCTTTTCGCTTGCCGCACACCGTTCCAGAAAACTGAACCGCCGTCTGGATTGTCGCGCCGCTACGCTCCAAGTTGGGGTAGAACAAGCAGTCGTGTCACCAGCCGCCATCTGACTGTGCAGATAGACGGGCCAATAAATAAATAGGAACCTTATCATTCAAAACTGGTCAAGCGGACGCAAGCGTCAGATG
>JAITRP010000055.1 GCA_031288305.1 Zoogloeaceae bacterium | reverse complement strand
TCGGTAACGACCAACGCCGCCCGTTCAGTCCGCCTTGCCATACAAATTCCTCACGTTCCCATAACAGAGGAATATTATCCCATATATACGTAAATATTTTAATGGAACGGAGTACTAGTCCTATCTTTGCCAGTTTCTGCGCTGCTCGAACGTTGTCTCCAGCACGAACTTCAACGCTATTTGAAAGCACCTCAGTATACCGTGCAACAAAAGCTCCATGGTCTATGGCTATCGAAACAAAATTGCCAACGAACTGAGTTATTTCTAATACTTTTCCCTCCATTACCGCATAAACTTGGGTTCCCAAAACCTGATACAAATCACAACCAGCATGGGCACTTCCGTTTGGTAACGACGATTTTCCCTTACGCGTAAGTGAACGAAGACCCCCAAATCTGCGAGGTATTCCATGCCAACTGGCAGTTGGTGCTACTGCAAACGGGAAGAAAGGCGCTTCACCAGCATTTGGATTGATGTTTACAGCTCCAACAGAGGTTAATACTGCTGCATCAGCAGGAGCACCTACATCTGGAGTAACCAGATTCGAGTTGGTCAGTCTTTTCCAGGTATTTTTACCGGGTTCCACCAGACCATCCGGCTTTCTCATGAACTTGGACTGAAACACCTTGATAGCCTGGATAGTAAAAGGCCCACAATCACTATCGGCACCCTTTTCCAAGGGAATACCATTTTTCATCAGCAATTCCTGAACTTTTTTGACATCCGTATGCAGGTTCCTGCCACCCGCGCCAACCGAGTATGAAATCGTAGTGCTAGCCATCATTCACTCCAAATGAAAAATAGTACTTGTGACTGCCACACAGCCGCGAGACTATCAGTACATGATCGCCCGTTGCCTTCGACAACGTGTGAGAAACCATGCAAGTCAGGGCTGCGTGATCCGTTTGTAACGAAAACGGGGGACGAGTGTAGCACTCGTTCATGAAGTACGCAAGCATACAGATCGCTACAAATGCAAAAAAATAAAAATGCCGTGCGGGTAATCTGTCCTGGGCACGACCATGCTTCCTTTCCTAACTACGGAAATCAGCGTTCTTGATGGTAATACGCTGTTCTCCTGCCTTCTCGACGCGCAAATAACCATCCTTGAGATAGTCATGGATCTCGCCGAAATTCCGAATGTTCTTTTTGCCGAACGCAAAGGCCATCGGCGTGGAAAGAAGCGATAACGCCGCCATTTTGCCCAGGAGACGGCGGCGGCTAATGCTTTTTGGGGTTGAGGACATGATGGTGGCTCATTCGCGGGGCAGCTTGATGTTGCCGCTAGTAGCCAGTCACATTGAATCGCCGCAATTTTGGCGTGACTGCCCGCCGGAAGCCCCTGCCCTGCCCCCTGTCCCTCTCCCCTCGCGGGGGAAGCGCCGGGAGAGGGCTTGCGCCCTGCAAGGGGGCGGGCTCAAAAGAGCAAAGCTGTTGAACCTGTGGCTTCCCCTGACACCTCCCCCGCAAGGGGGGAGGGGAACGAAACTGCCCCCTCCTCCGCAGGGAGGGAGGGGGATGGGAGCGTTTGCCCTGTCTTCAGGCATTTTGAATTTCATGGGGTTCATTCAGCATGACTGGCTGCTGGCGGTAACGGGTAGCGCGACCGGAATCTTGTCGCCTTCCGGAACACGCCCAATCGCGGGAAATCATATCATGAAGGCCGCTGCGCGACTTCTGTTCCTGAAACGCTACGGCGTCTCGCCCTCCGGCGCGTCCGGCGTCTCCGGCGGCGTGCGGGCGCCGACGTGTCCCGCGGCGGGAGCTTCCGGTTCCCGGTTTGGCGTCATGTCGGGCAACAGCGAGAGGCGTTCGACCTTGGGGTCGGACCAGGAACCCGTGACCGCGTATTGCAGGCCGAAAACCTTGTTCAGCGGGTTTTGCAGAAAACGTTGCGCCAGCAGCGCGGCGGCGCCCGCCAGCGGATTGATGGCGACCGCCGCGCCCACCGCCGCCACGCCGCCCAGTTCGGGCTGCATGGTCAAATGCAGATCCTGGGTCTCGTCCTTCATATTGACCCGCCCATTCATCAGAACCCTGCCGGAAGGTCCGACGATGCTCAGATCGCCATCCGTGGACAGGATGCCCTCGTTGATGTGCATCCTGGCGCTGATATCGTCATAGGCAAAGCCTCCGCTGAAAATGTCGCGGAAATCGAAGGAAAGCCTGCGGGTGAGGGATTGCAGGGAGAGCAGACCCAACAGTTTGCCCATGCCCGGCTCGATGCGGGAAAACTGCCCGCGCTGGGCGGAAAGAACCAGGTCGCCATCCAGGGTCGTCGGGTCGAGGTCCAGAGGCGAACCCGCCCAGTTCAAATTGCCTTCCAGTCGCGCCGCGCCGCCCCGAACCGCGCCGGGATAGCCCAGCCGCGCCAGCAATTTGCCGCTGTCGCCGCTCTCCAACTGGAAAACCAGATTGCTCGTGCCGGACTGCCCGCCCGCGGACTGGCGAGGCCGCCACAGGCCATTGCCGGTCAGACGCCCTTCCGGATTTTCGATGACAATCTGCTTCAATCGCCACTGCCCGCCCGCATTTTCCGCCTGCAATTCCAGACGCCCGAAATGACGTTTGCCATACGCGAAATCGCCAATGCGAATGTCCATGCCCGGCAGGCTCTCAAGAAGTCCCGCGTGCATGCTGTCCGCAAAGGCTTCGCTGCCCTCCGCGGCGGTATCCGCGTCATCCAGGCGCAACCGGCGTAAATCCGCCGTAATTTTGCCGCCGCGATCCGTATTCCGATCGCTATCCCAGAAAATATCGCCCGCCAATTCATCCGCCGCCACCATGATGCGCGTTTGCGCGCCTTCGTTACGCAAGCGCAGACTGGCGTTGTGCAGCGTAGCGCCAAAGGCGGCAATGGTTTGCGCTTCGAGCGCCACCAGATTGAGCGCGGGCAAGTCGAGCGTCTCCGCTTCCCGTGCCTCCGCCGCCTCGCCGTTGGCCCCAGCACTCAACAAGCGCCGCCAGGCGTCCAGATTCAGACGCGCTTGCCGCACATGCAGATTCAAACCCTTTTCGGGAAGACGCGGCGCTTGCCCGATGCCGACCGCGCCGCGCTCCAGCTCGCCGGAGGCGCGCCGCAGCAGGAGCGCCTCGGCGCGCGGGCGAGCGCCATCGCCCAGCAAGACGCGGATCTGTTCGCGTTTTCCCGCCTCCCGGTTGCCCTGCACCCGCAATGGCCAAGCATCTCCGGCGCTTTTGGCGAGGGGGAAGGGCAAGGTGGAAGTCAGTCCTTCCAGCGTGGAGGTCACGAGAAATTCCGATGCCTTGGGCGCGACGCGAATATCCGCCTGCCAGAGCACACTGCCGGAAAGCGCCGGGCGCACCGGTTTTTTGACGTAGCGCGCCAATTCCTGCGCCTGCGCGCCACCCCTGGCCTCGATGTGGATCGTCTTTCGCGTCTCGCCCGCGCGATCTTCCGGCATTATCGCCAGATGAAAAGGCGCGCCCAGCAACATGCCCTTGAGTTCGTCGGCGCGCACCGTCCGTTCGGTGAATTCCAGAACGCCCCGCACATCCCGCGCGGGCGGCAATCCTTGCAGGAAGCGCACCTGATTGTCGAGGAAATGATAGCGCCCCTCGACCGTTGTCGCCGCCACGTCCGTCAGCGGCAAATCCAGCTTGAGTTCCAGCCGCCCCGCGCCCTCGGCGCGCATGCCGCTGGTGGCGTTTCCGATGAATCCCGCAATCGGACTTTGCTCGATGAAGCGCAGGAATTCCGCCGTCGAACCGTTGGCTTCCCCGCTCACCAAAAGATGCGGCGTCTTGAAATGGGGAATCTCGACCTGCGCGTTCTGCAGGCGCGCCCCCAGCGAATGCGCCTCCGCAACCAGAACTTTCATGCCTTCGCCAAATTCCAGCGTTCCGCGCATGTCTTCCATCTCCGGCCAACCCGGGCCATAATGAAGACGCACCCCCTCCGCCTGGACGCGCACATTGAACTCGCCCGTTTCATCCTTGCCCGGCGTAAAAGGAAAACCCCGCAAATTGCCGCGCAGCCGCATGCTGCCCGCGCCCGTCCCCGCCAACAGCGCGTCGCGCAGCCATTGGGCGACATTCGCATGCACGACGCGCGGCATGTAACGCCAGACTTCCGCCGCCTGCGCCCTTGTGAATTCGCCCTGAATATCGATTTCCCCCGGCCCTTCCGCCAGAGTCTGATGACTGCCGCGCACTCGTCCCCGCACATGCGGCGAAACAAAATCCAGAAAACGAATTTCCGTCTTTATGCCTTTGGCGTTATGCCGCCATTCGACCTGCGCGTTCAGGCGCTCCAGCGGAAACTGCGGCTCGATGAACAGGACAGGCAGCGCCAGCGTCATCTGCCGGCTCTCCAAAGTAAGCTTGCCGCCCGCCGCATCGGCGGAAAGCTTGCCGGAAAGTCCGGAAGCGCCCGGCATCTTGCCCGCCGCCTGAAAACCCAACTGGGTAAAAGCCGCATCCACCTTGTAATCCCCGCGAACGACGCCGCCTTCCACCCTGTCTGGATTCCAGCGCGCATTCACCTGCCGCAACACGCCCTGCGGCTGATAACGTTCGATGAAATCATGCGCTTCGTTTGAGAGCGGCAAGGCTTTTGCCAAACGCGCGAGCTGCGTCAAATCCAGCGCGTTGATCGAAGCCCTGGCGGGCAGCAATTTATTCAAGGAGGGAGAGGGCGCGGGATTGGCGATGTCGTTGGCATCCTCGTCTGTTACGCGCGCGCGCCATTCGATCTGCATGTCCAGGCCGGGTATGCGGATGGCCTCGCTCTGGGGCAATCGCGCTTCCAGCGTCAGGTCGCGGCTGGCGACACGCCAGGAGACGAGACCGGAGGATAAGCCGCGCGCCGCCTGTAGCCGTCCCTGCAAGCGCGTTACATCCAGCGTGGGCAAATCCGCGCCAAGACGCAGACGGGCATTCGCCAGCGCCACATCGCCCGCGCCTTGCCAGCCGCGTTCGCCGCGCTGCGCCCATAGCCGCACCGTGCCGATTCCGCGCTCCATTCGCAAGTCCTCTGCGACCAGTCCATTCTGTTGCATGAGTTGATGAATTTCCGGCAGATTCGCCGCTTCCAGGCGGCTGTATATCCGTCCACGCCATGTCTGCCAGTCCGTCGCGTCACCCGACAGTTCCCCGCGCACATCCAACGCGACCGCCAGGTGCGCGGGCGGCCGCACCACCAGTCCAAAACGATGCCGTTGCCCGCGATTGCGCCATTCCAGATGCGCCGACTGCAACGCCAGGGGCGGAGCGGCGCGGAGATCATCCTGCCAGATGAGCCTGGCGTCATGGATGCGAATGCGCCGCTGCGCCAGCAACCACTTCAGCATTGCGCTGTCGCCCTCATCTTCCGTATCCTTGGCGGGAAGCGGCAGGTCCGCCACGAAAATCCTGCCTTCCGTATCGCGCCGAATCAGCAGTTCCGGCTTTTCCAAAGACAATAGCGCGAAGACGGGTTTCCCTTGCCATAATGACCATAGCGAACGCCAGGACAGCACCCCGTCAACCCGCGCCAGCCGCAAGGCCGCCTTGCCTTCGGCATCGAGAATTTCCACATTCCGCAAGACTGCGCCGGGATTCAGACCCGACCAGCGCGCCTCCAGACTTCCCATGCGCACCTCGCGGCCCAGGGCGCGGCTGGCCAGCGCCTCGATTTCCGGCTGATGGCGCGGCAATTCCGGCAATACCCAAAAGCGCAACGCCAGCGTCAGCGCCGTAAAGCCCAGATAAAGCGCGAACAGGAACCAGAGGAGCAAACGAAAAAGGCGGCGCATGAAAAAAATGTGTTGTCTCGTGTGGGAAATTTCCGCGCCCTCTGGCATGCAGAAGGCCGCCACGGATTGTAAACCGCATTTCCCCTTCAAGACGTGACAGGATGCCGGATTGCTGCGACAGACGGTTAATCCCGGAAATTGCCGGAACGGATGGGAAAGTCGGTAATGCTCTTGCCTACCAGCGCAATCACCGCTTGCAGATCGTCCCGTTTGGCGCCCGATACGCGCACGGCCTCGCCCTGGATGGCGGCCTGCACCTTGAGTCTGGCGTCCTTGATGAGTTTGACGATTTTTTTCGCCAGATCCGTCTCGATGCCGCTTCTGATTTTCAGTTCCTGCTTTACCTTGTTTCCGGAAATTTTCTGTGTCGGCAGGCCATCCAGGCGTTTGACGCTTTCCTTTTCCTTCTTCTCCATCGCCGGGAAAAGGATGTCCTTGATCTGATTGATCTGGAATTCCGAATCGCCGGTCAGGGCGATGGTCCTGTTTTTTTCGTCCAGTTCGACCTTTGCCGCCGTTCCCTTGAAATCGTAACGATTGTCGATTTGTCGCGCGGCGATATCCACGGCATTTTTCAACGCCGCCATGTCGGCCTCGGAAGTGAAATCGAAAGAAGGCATGTCAGGTCTCTCCTTGAATGTGCGGCAAAAAGTGAAAACCCGCTTTTGCCGGTTTGTCTTGGGCTTGAGGCCAGGCAAGGCCTGGACTCAAGCCGCGTATCCCCAAAGCAAGACCAGCGCGGCCTTGGGGTTTCGTTGCCTTTGCTCCAAAAAAGGACAGGCTTTGCCTGTCCTTTTTTGCTGTTTGGACCGGCAAAAAGCAGGAATTTGCTTTTTGCCGCTTAACTGTAATAGCAAACGTAATGATAGGGTTCTCCCGTCACTTCAATCTCGAAGCTGGAATTCCCCGGCGCGTCGAAGGATGTGCCCGCGCCGTAGGCTCTCCACTCGGTTTCCCCCTGCAAGCGCACCCGGCAGGAACCGGCAAGGGTCTCCATCACTTCCGGCCTGCCGGTACGAAAGAGGAGCACGGACGGAAAAATGACGCCCAGCGTCTTTTTCGATCCGTCGGGAAACAACACGGTATGACTGACGCACTTGCCGTCGAAATAGACGTTGGCGACCTTGACGATGGAAACATTGTGAAACGCGGCTTGTGGTTCGCTCATGAAAAGTTCCAGATGATGGGGTTACACAGGGCGCATATGGTAGCGGATTTCGGGAAGGCGCAACACACAAGATATGATCAGGAGGGAAGGAAATCTCGCGCGCCCGCCGCCAGCCTCGTCATTGCGAGGCGCGAAACGACGCGGCAATCCAGGCGGCAGATCAGCTCTCTGGAACGACAAAAAAGGGGAATGCCCCTGGATTGCCACGGCCATGCGGCCATCGCAATGACGAAATTTTTTCACTTTCTGCCCGCAAATCATCTGCCGCGCATGACGGCTGACGGGCGCGCGCAGTGCCCCTGCGACTGTGCGGATGGGTGGTGGCGGATTTTTATTTTTCGCTGCCCTTTTCTATGATTTTGCCGCCAGATGTTTCATCTCGTCCAGAAGCGGCAAATGAGCGACATCCGGTTCATAGGGCACGTCGTCGGGATTGACATTTTCCATGCGAACGCTGCGGATGAGTTCGCCGTTCAGGCGTTGCTGGATACGCAACGCGCCCAGTTCCATCACCAACTTGTCGATACGCGCCAGGTCTTCCTCTTTGGTCGCCATCTCGTAGGCTTCGCCAATGATTTTTTTGTCATTGATACTGAAGAACGTCACCATGTACGGGTCGAGGCGCGCCTGGAATTTCCCGAAACGCCCGCCATCCGGGTCTTCGCCCCGGGCAATGGCTTCCTGCCGCTGGGCGAGCGCTTCCGGCGACACGCCATTCTGTCCTTGCTGTTGCAATTGCATGAGATGGATGGTGGCGCTGGCGCGCAGGATAGCGGCGTCAAAAGCCTCCCGCGCTTCCGGCGTCTTTTCTGGTTCGCTGGAGGATGCTTCCTTCACATCGGCGGCGCGCTCATCATTGGGAGCATCCGCCGCGCCCAACAACCGGGTGAGCACCATGGTTCGTCCGTAAAGACCGATATTGACTTGGGTGGAAGCCGTCGTTGACGCCGGGCTTGGCGCGGCTTGCGCCGTGATCTGCCGGACCGGCGCAAGCGCCGACGCGGACCGCCCCGCCCCCGCCGCGTACCAGTTTTGCAGCCCGTTCAAGAAAATAGTCATGATGCCGCTTCCGAATATCGCTCTCTTGGCAAGGTAACGGCAAACCGGAAGAAAACTTTACATGGGCGCGGGGGCGCCCGTCAAAAAGTAAAAACCTGCTTTTTGACGGGTAAGTTTGGGTTTGAAGGCATTCAGCATTTTCTTGGGCGTTTCGAGCAGGCGCTCGGTCCGCCCATTCATCCAGGGGATATCCCGGCACTGAAAATTACCGGGGAATGTCCATCCAACGCAATGCCCTGCAAAAGACTCCGGGAGACGAGGAAGGCGTCGGGGTATTTTGTTGTGGGTCTGGCGGTAAAGAAAGATCGGTGGAGGGTTTCGTTGGTCTTCATCTGGCCGCGCAGGCCGAAACCGTAGCCTTCGAGACAGTACCCGGCAATCCGGTCCGGAGACGTTGCCAAGATCCCGGAGGAATTCCTCGGCGGCAAAGTCGGCGCGCGCTGGAAGCGCGACGGCGCATATGGCGAGATGGAAAAGGAAAAGTCTGCGATGTGGGATTTTTCGGAGTATGCGGCGCATGATTCAGGGGCTTGCGGGAGACGCGGGAAATTTCGGGAGGGCGGGTTTTGTCACATCCTGTTATCCATTGTTTCTTTTTTTGTTCTACGCCATAATTTTCCGCGTTATTTGCCCCTGTCACCCTCATCATGTTGTTTATGTGCAAGATTTTTTTCAATTTGTTTTGTTCTCGTTTTTCTGCGCAAGCGGCAGCGCGCAAGCCCGGATCATTGCGGATCTGGCTGTTTCAGGGAGGAGTCGTCCGGTGGCGCTGGGGGCGGGGGAAGGAGACAGGATTCCGCTGGTGAATATTGTGACGCCGACGGCGGGCGGGGTGTCGGTGAATCGATACCGGCGGTTCGACATACAGGGGGATGGGCGATACTGAACAACAGCCGGGTACAGGCGGCGACCCGGATTGTGGGGGGGGTCGTGGCGGGCAATCCGTTCCTGGCGGGAGGAGATGCGCGGGTAATCGTCAATCAGGTGAATTCGGTCGATCCGTCCTGCCTGGGCGGGCAGGTGGAGATTGCGGGGAGCAGGGCGGAGCTGGTGATTGCGAATCCGTCGGGGCTGGATGTGAATGGCGCGTCGTTCATCAATGCCAGCCGGACGACGCTGGTGACGGGACAGGCGAAATTGCCGACAGGCGAGAGCACGATGGCGCTGGTTCCGGATATTTACCTTGCTTCAGGGCGGGATGCGGGGTTGAGCGGCAACGGTGTGGCGCAGATTGCCGCGCGGGAGAATCTGGAGATTCAGGCGGGAAATGATCTGGTTGTTTCCGCCACGCGCGTCCAGAACCAAGGCCAGGGGGCGACGCGGCTTGTGGCGGGGAATGACCTGGCGCCGGGGACGGTGGAGGCGGCCATGAGGAGCATGTGCGTTGGGATGGAAACAACCGCCGGGATGAACACGTCGTCCAGCAGGCGGGCAGCGAAATCCAGACGCAAGGCGATCTTGATCTTGAAGCGGGCACAATCGCCACGCAAGGCGCTTATCTTGTCAGTGAGCGAGGACGGATCAGCCTGGATGCGGAGGAGATAGTCCTTGCCGCGGCGGAACGTACGCATGCCGTGGATTTGGCGCATCGTTACGAAGGCGGAGGATTGTTTGTCAGTACGCAGGCGGATAGCCAGGATACCCTTGGCGCTACGAGCCATCAGGGTACGGAGATCAGTGGCGAGCGTGTCTCCCTCCGGGCGCGCGATGTTCTGCGCGTCACGGGCAGTCAAATTGTCGGCGCGGGGGGAATGTCAGTCTGGTGGCGGGCGGCGATCTGGCGCTGGAAAACGCCACGGACACGCGGACGCAAACCCAGGGCAAGCAAACGCGGACATCCGGCGGTTTTGCGAGCGGCGGCAGCCTTGACGATAGGCAGCCGGAAGACGGACGCGAAGACGAGTGAGGAGACGACCTGCAACGTGGCGAGCCTGGCGGGCAGCCGGGCAGGGGACGTTGCCATCGAAGCGGGGACGTGGTACCGGCAGACGGGGAGCGTGGCAAGCGCGGCGGAGGGGAACGTTGGCGTCAAGGCGCAACAAACCCTGGGGCGAGCGGGAGAAGAACAGGAGCAGCGGCGGAATGCCGGGGTGGCGCTGGCCCTGGGGGGGAGACGGCTGGAGTTTCGGAATCACGGCGGGCGGCAATGCCGGCAAGGGGTTCGCCAACGGAGACGCGACGAGCTGGCGGAACACGCGCGTGGAGAGCGAGGGCAAGGTCGAGATTGGGAGCGGGGAAGACGCGAAGCTCTCCCAAGGCCGCAGCCGGCAATCGCGGACAGGGACTGTTCGTGGCGAAGACCTACATGGCAAAAATGGGCGGCACGATCCGCGCCTTCAACGAAAAAGATGGCGTGCGCTTCGAATTGACGC
>JAITRP010000173.1 GCA_031288305.1 Zoogloeaceae bacterium | reverse complement strand
GCGTGCACGCAGCAGTAATCGAATTCGATGCCCTGCCCGATGCGGTTCGGCCCGCCGCCCAGCACCATGATCTTTTTCCGCCCGGAAGGCGCGGCCTCGCATTCTTCCTCGTAGGTGGAATACAGATAGGCGGTGTCGCTGGCGAATTCGGCGGCGCAGGTATCCACCCGCTTGTAGACCGGACGCACGCCCAGGGCATGACGGCGCGCGCGCGCCTCGCTTTCCGTGGTTTTGGCGAGATACGCCAGACGCCGGTCGGAAAAACCCTTTTGTTTCAAGAAGCGCAATTCCTCGGCGGAAAGACTTGCGAAATCGCGCTTTTCCAGTTCGAGTTCGAGATCGACGATCTCCCGGATCTGCGCCAGGAACCAGGGGTCGATGCGGGTCAATTCGTGCACCTTTTCGATCGGCATGCCAATGCCGAAGGCGTCGGCCACATACCAGAGCCGCTCCGGCGAGGGGCGCGCCAATTGTTCGTCGATGGCGTCGGCATCCACGGATTTCAGGTTGAATCCATCCACGCCCACTTCCAGGCCGCGCAGGGCTTTTTGCAGGGATTCCTGGAAGGTGCGGCCAATGGCCATCACCTCGCCCACGGATTTCATCTGCGTGGTGAGGGTGGAATCGGCCTCGCGGAATTTTTCGAACGCGAAGCGCGGCACCTTGGTGACGACATAGTCGATGGAAGGCTCGAACGAGGCGGGCGTCCTGCCGCCGGTGATGTCGTTTGCCAGTTCGTCCAGGGTGTAGCCGACGGCGAGCCGGGCGGCGACCTTGGCGATGGGAAAGCCGGTCGCCTTGGAAGCGAGCGCCGAGGAACGCGAGACGCGCGGATTCATCTCGATCACGATCATGCGCCCGTCGGCGGGGTCGATGGCGAACTGCACGTTGGAGCCGCCGGTATCGACGCCGATTTCGCGCAAGACCGCGATGGAAGCGTTGCGCATCAACTGGTATTCCTTGTCGGTCAGGGTCTGCGCCGGGGCGACGGTGATGGAATCGCCGGTGTGCACGCCCATCGGGTCCAGGTTCTCGATCGAGCAGACGATGATGCAGTTATCCGCCTTGTCGCGCACCACCTCCATCTCGAACTCTTTCCAGCCGATCAGGGATTCCTCGATCAAAAGCTCATGCGTGGGCGAGGCTTCCAGGCCGCGCTTGCAGATTTCCTCGAACTCCTCCATGTTGTAGGCGATGCCGCCGCCCGTGCCGCCCAGGGTAAAGGAAGGCCGGATGATGACCGGAAAGCCGATTTCCGCCTGCACCTCCCGCGCTTCTTCGAGCGTATAGGCGATGCCGGAACGCGCCGAACCCAGGCCGATTCTTTCCATCGCCGCCTTGAATTTCTGCCGATCCTCGGCCTTGTCGATGGCGTCCCTGGAAGCGCCGATCAATTCCACGCCAAACTCGGCAAGCACCCCCTCGCGGTCGAGATCAAGGGCGCAATTCAAGGCCGTCTGCCCGCCCATGGTCGGCAAGAGCGCGTCGGGACGCTCCTTTTCGATGATCTTCGCCACTACCTGCCAGGTAATCGGCTCGATGTAGGTGACATCGGCCGTTTCCGGGTCGGTCATGATGGTGGCGGGATTGGAATTGACGAGAACGACCCGGTACCCTTCGGCCCGCAGAGCCTTGCAGGCCTGCGCCCCGGAATAATCGAACTCGCACGCCTGCCCAATGACAATGGGGCCGGCGCCAATGACCAGAATGCTGTGAATGTCGGTACGTTTGGGCATGAAGAAGCTTTTAAAAAGGACACAAAATGCCACAATTCTACCCGGAGGGCGGAGGAGGGGCAAATTGGGCGTGGTTGGCAGGTGGTTGGTAGGCGCGGGTGACGCCCCTCGATTTCAGGCTGAATCGCCGCCGGGATGCGCCTTCAGCCATTGCTGTCCGATAGTTGTCAGGCGGTAGCGTTGGCTGCGGCTGTTGGGCTTGTCGGGCTGGGTCATTTCGATCACGCCAAGTTCCAGCGCAGGGGTCAGATAGATTTTGCGGAAGTGTTCCCGGTGTGCCAGACCCAGTGCATCCTGCATGGCCTGCCGGGACATCTCGCCATCGAGCCGGGCAAGCAGCGCTCCAACTTGCGCGGTAACTTCCCCTGTAACTTCCCCCGCGCCTACCGTCAGGCGGTAACGTTGCAAACGGCTGTTGGGCGCATCCGGCAGGGTCATCGCGATCACCTGCGCGGCCAGCGCCGGTTTCAGATACGCTTTCCGGAAGTGTTCCTTGCTCTTGATGACAAGCGCGGACTGTATCTGTTGCCGGGACATTTCACCCACCACGACTCGCCGCAGGCGTTCGACTTCCCCTGCGACTTCCCCTGCAACTTGCCCTGCGACTTGCCCTGCGACTTGCCCTGTGACTTGCGCGGTATCCGCCGTGGGAATGAGTACCAATGGGTGTCGCGGCAGCCGGATCACAAACGCCAGCCGGTCGTCGTCCGTCTCGAACAACGGCATGGGCGAGCCGTTGGCCGCCATCTCTTTCAGGATTTTCGGAATGCCGGTGGAACGGCCTTCGGTCATCTCCAATTCTTTCAGGAACTCGTCAATGCGCCGGTTGCGGTAGCGGCAGCTGACGGCGCGACCCGCTTTCAGGTCTTCCATCCGGATCGACCGATCCGGGCCGGGGTAGCTGACGACCACCAGTTCGTCGTGGCTGATCCGCACCTCGATGGGTTCGCGCTCCTCGTAAGAACGGTGATAGACCGCGTTGACCACAGCCTCTTCGATGGCAGCGTAGGGAAAGTTCCAGACTCGCGTCGCCTCGGCCTGGTCGGGATGCTTGATGACCGTTTCATGCAGATAGTTGCGCTGGATGTAGCTCAAGGCTTCACGTGTCATCCGCGCCAGCGGCCCCTTGAAGATTTTCTCGTCGAAACGGTCGCCGCCCGCGCCCTTGGGGAACCAGACCACATCGATCTGCACGCCGGGAAAGAAGCGTTCCGATATTTCGTTGAAGAACAGCAAACCCACGTTCTTGGGCCACGGCGATTCGCTGGAGCCGCCCGCCACGTTCATCTGCCGCCCCAACGCCTCGACAGAAAACCCCGGCGCATCCGCCGCCAGCGCGCTGCCAACTTCCTCCAGGAAGCCTTGCATCAAGGGCTTGGAGAGTTCATCGACACGCGCCGACTGGTTGAAGCGGTCGTCGAACGGCACCTTGGCGGTCAGACCCAGCAATTCCCGCTCGGTATCGCCTTTGGCTTCGCTCGTGCTGCTGAAGCGGCGAATGAAATACTTCCAGACCTTGTGCTTCGCCGTGACCGCTTCCGGCGCTTTGTAAGGCCGGGACTGTCCCCCCGGCGCCCACCGCACGATCAGGTTGCGCCCCTCGACAACCTCCAGGCTCAATACCGGGAAATACGGCGGCTGAATCAACTGGCAATGCGCCAGTAGTTCGCGCTGGATTTTGTCGAGTTGATTGGCGGGCAGACCGACCGGCGGAAACACGGGCCGACCGTCGGCATCGCAGTCCTGCCCAATCGCCACATAGCCGCCGCCCAGGTTCTCGAAGTCGTTGGCAAAGGCACATAGGTGCGGATGATCGCATCCGGATTCCACCCAGCCTTGTATTCAATGCGATCACGCTCAACCGTGCGCTGGCGCAGCAGATCGTCGAGGTTGATGGGGAGTTTGCTGTTCGTGATCGTCATCGCCAATTACCGTTGTTTGCGAACGCGTTATGGGGGTACTATTTTTCGCGGTCGCGTGATTGGCGGCGCATGTTCTCTACTGCGGTGGCCAGATCGACCTCCGCCTTGGGTTTGGCCCAGCGCGTCCAGAACGGGATCGTAGCGCTGCGTGGCTCGTACTTGGGTTTCGACATCTTGATTCGGGTTGGCAACAAAGTGGCATCACCCACCACAACAGCTTCGCCCACATCCAGGGTTGGCAGCACCTCCATCAGACCTTCCAGGCTTTCCGGCAAGAGCTGTTTCACGACCGACTGGTCGGTCTTGTTGGCAAGACGCAAGCTGATGATGTTGCTGCACTGGCTGAGAATGGTCGTGCTGACATCCGAGGGTCGTTGGCTGACCACCATCAGGCCAACGCCGTATTTGCGTCCTTCTTTGGCGATACGCTCGTAATTCTCCAAGGCACGCTTTTCTAGCGGGCCGGTAGATGCCGCGCTGCTGGGCAGGTACAGGTGTGCCTCGTCACAAACGATCACGATGGGATGCCGCGCATCGCCGTCTTTACCAGGGCTGCTCCAGAACTGAATCTGGTAGATTAACCGCCCGACCAAACCCACCACTACTGGAAGAATGTCGGAAGGCACCTCGGAGAAGTCGATGATCTTTATGCCAGGATTGATATCGTCCTTGGCGTTGCCCGTGCCAAGCAGCTTGTTTGCCAACACGTGCAATGCTTCGTAAGCCTCGTATTCCTCTGGTGCTTGATACATAAACGCATATCGACGGTCGTTCATCTTGGTCTTCAAGCGAATGAGGAAGCGCGAGAGCTTGCCGTTCAACGGGCCTTTCTCGGTTTTGGGTTGTCCCTTGCGAAGGCCGCTCGCATAGATTTCCCCTGTGTCGATGGCTTCGTCGTTCTTGTCATCCAGAGATTTGACAAGGTCATCAAGCCGATAAGGCACGGGCGTATCGACCGTAAACCCTTCCAGTAGCTCCGGCTTGCCAAGCGCGGAAATGGCGGCTCGCTTCATTTCAATAACCGAATCCATCAGCGCAAGCGCCTGGTTTGGAGCGTTGTCCCCAGAGCGATCCACAAACACCGACTGCATCTCGTCATAAGTCAGCAACCAGAAGGGCAGGAAAATCGCGCCGTCATTTTTGGTCTTGATGTCGCTGATACCTGCGATGCGGTAATGTGAAGCGAATTTCATGCTCGAGTATTCGCCATGCAGGTCGAGCACAACAATGTTCGCGTAAGGCAACAACGCGGACTGCTCCAGAATGGAGGCTACGGTGAAGGATTTTCCCGACCCCGTGCTACCCAGCAGCGCCGCGTGCCTCTGGAAGAGCTTGTCTCCATCGATGTAGGCGCTGGCCTTGCCGTCCAGCGTGTAGGTTCCGACTTTGAGCGGGGCGACCGCATCCGTCTTGGACGACATGCTCAAGATGCCCATGAAATCTTCGAGGGACTTCTCCTCAATGGGGAACACAGGCCGATTGATTTCGGGCAAGATGAAAACGGCCCGAGTGAAGGTGTCTTTACGCTGCCCGTCACGAGCGCGATAGGTGCCGACCAGACTAATCGAGATGCCGTTTTCCTCTTGAGATACGCCAGACAGGTCGGGGAGCACATCACCCTCTGAAAAGGTTGGCAACTCGACCGGGTGTCGCCAAACGCGTTCGATGATACCGATCAACCACTCGTCTCCCATCGACTGGATGGCGACCAAGCGACCGACGCGCGCCTTTTGCAAGCGCTGCCCATCGGTCACTCGCACGGTAATTCGTGAAGTTTCGACGCTACGAACTTCACCCAAGGATTGTTCTTCGGTAAAACTGAAAATGCTCATCGTTGCCTCACTCCAAGAATTTTTTAAGGAAATCATCAAGCTGCCAGAGGGGATATGGGGATTGCAGCGTGTTTCCTTTCCAGTGACAAACTGCTCCTTCGCCCGACTTGAACAAAGCGATTACATGGGGGTGATCGCGGAGCAGTTGCTTGATGTTCGGTGTCGCATCGCGCGTGAGAATGATGACAGGCATTCCTGTCGTTAAACGGCGTTTGATCACACCTTGCAAATGGTCGTCATTGAACCCGAAACCGATGCACAGCAGGGCTTGAGCCTCAGCAAGTATCGCATTCATCTCGGTACGCACTGCATCGAACAGCGTATCGATCAATGCGTCTTGATACTTTGATGGGCCGGGCACGACAATGGCTCGCCCTGCGACAGAAACATCGTTGAGGACTTCTACCGTTCCCTCATCTGTTGTCAGCCAACTGATTGAGCCATGCGGCTTGTACAGGCGAACAGTTTTGCAGAGTCGGTAATCGACCTGCTGCTGGCGTTTTTCGGTCACCAGAACACGACTGTATTGCGTTTGGAAGATCGGAGGGTGTCGTGGCTTTCGCCGACGAAACCCCGTGAATCCTGTGTCCAGAGGAAGTTCCGCCAGATCGCAAAACAACTCCAGCAACGTGTCATAGTTGGTCGTGATGACATGGATGCTTTCCGCGTTCTGTGGTGAGCCATTGAACAAGCGATTCAGAAGACGTGACGGCGCATGGCCGCCTGCTACCTTTTCACCAAGAATCTTCGCCTCTGCGGCGATGGCTCTATCAAGAATCAGCTTCGCGGTTTCTCCGCGTATAGCCGATACGATCTCTTCCCATTCCGGTGTACCAACCGGAATGCCATTCAGACCCGCCTCCAGATTGATCTTTATCGCTTCGATGGACTGCACCCAAGCATTTTTTGCCCCGTTGGTGGTCAGTACATTGTGGACAGCGGTTGCCAAGTGCTTCGCCAAGGCTCCCATGCCGGGAAAGCCATAGCCGCAGGAGAAGCCAGAACCAATGAGCAACACCGGAGTTTTGCGAAAAACCCCTTGGATGTCTGTGAAGAAATCATTTGGTAATTCGGCGACTGTCATAATTGTTCAGTCGCCTCCAGCAAACACCTGCTCCAACATCACGGACAGCAAGACGATACGATCAAGCATAATCACCCGCCATCACGCTTTCATAGAGCGCCTTCGCGTTTGTCGCCTCGATCACCGCTTGCCGGACATCCGCACGGGTCAAATCCAGCACACGTGGCTTGTCGCCGATTTCCGCCACAGCCTCGATGCGTCTGTAGGTCTGCGCGTGTACCTCGGCGTAGCGGGCCAGTCCCTGCAATTTCGGCAAGGCATCGGCCAAGTGGATGCTGTGCGGATCGACGATGTCCACCGCGACCGTGCCGTCCGACAATTCCGCGAAAAACAGAAAGTCGGGTCGCATGATCCTGGTTTCGTCACCATCCACGTAAGCGATACCCAACGAATCCTGTGCGGATCGATTCGGGTTGCGATACCAGAACTTGAAGCTTTCGCGCTGCGTTTCCTTCTTCAGCACCGCTTTTTCCCAACTGTTCAATTCAACCGGATACATGCCCTGCTCATCACAGAGCAGATGATGTGTGTACGCCAACAACCTGGTTTCCTTGCCGTCCTTTTCCCGTACCGCCGTGGCTTCCATCCGTGACACTGGACGCATCAAATCGATGTCCTGCGGTTCGCGGCTCATGGCGCTGATCTGCCGATAGGTTTCCTGCCGGGCGTCGGACAATTGCTTGATCCGCTCGCGGTACTCGGCCAGCCACGCATCGGAGAGTTTTTTGGCCTCGGCATCGTAGAACTGCGGCAGATTTTCCATCAGGCCCAGCGCGCCGATGTCTTCGCGCGCCTCAATCAGCGCGTCTATGAATTCGTCTTCGTCGGTTTCGTCTTCCACCCTGCGCTTGGCCAGCACTTCGGTATACGTCCGCGCGATGTCGGGATTGAGGATGCGCGCCGCGCGCCGGTAGGCATCGTTGATGACGGCATCGTCCGCCTCGGTCTGAAAGGATTTGGAATCGGTTTGCTTCGTGCGTAGATCGACAAACACCGTTTGGCCCTGAACCGTCGTCACGTTTTCGCGCTTGCTGGCGAATTCCTCACCGCGCGTCGAGAGAAATTCGTCCAGAGCCGCGTGCATGACGGCATCTGCCTTGCCAATGGCGTCGGGCAGAAGACCGTCCATCGACAACCGCAGCGACAGCAGGGTCAACCGGTACGGCGGCCGGGCTGCCCGGCGCGGGCGCGTCTGCGAGGGCAGCGACACAAATTTCTGCCAGATTGCCTCCGATGCCGCTGGATTGGACTTCATCACCTTTGGGTTGATCAGAACGCGACCAAGCGGCGGATCGCCGCCGCCGCCCCGCGTCAGTGCATCCACCACTGCCTTGACGGTAGCTTCGTCAAAGAACGGCAGCAAGCAGTCCACCGAATTGAGCCGGTCGTTGCCGGGAATGCGCCGCGCCAACGGCGTGCGCACCATACGACCGAGCAACTGCGTGATATGGGTACGATCCACCGCGCGGCGGAACGACACCATCACCTCTGCGCGCGGGCAATCCCAGCCGGTGCTGATGGCATCCTTGGCGATCAGCAGCCGTACCCAGGTAGCGTCTTGCACGCGCTCCGGCGCGATGTACGGCACAGAATATTTGCCGAAAGTCTGCGTCGTATGCTCGCCGAAGACGTGAGCGATGCAGTCCTCGCGCAGTTCGCCCCATTGTTGGAAAATCGCCTCCAGCACGTAGCCGATGTCGTTGTGGCTGGGGGTATTGGGCACTTGCAACACCATCAACGGAATCACGGGATCAAAGTTGTCCTGCTGCTTGGCATAGGCAGCCCACTCGGCGGTGGATTCCCTGAGCTTGTTGGCAGCGCGGCGCGCCAACACGGTGTCGAACTGGCCTGTTTCGTCGGGAATGTCCAGCGCGATGGTGTCCTTCAGCAGGCCGGAATCCTGTACGCGCGTGGCGTCTACCTCCACGTTGGGCAAAGTGATGCGTCCCTTCGCGCCTTCCATCGCCCGGTTGAAGCGTTCGACCGTGGCCGAGATGCCCAGCACCACGGGAATGCCCGGCACGCCTTTTTCGCCGTTGATCAGGCGCTTGACCAGAGTGGATTTTTCGTGCTGCGCGGCAACCGTGGGATTGCCCATGCCGCGATGCGCCTCATCCAGCACCAGATACAACGTCAGCGCCGGGTCTTCGATGGTGTTGCGAATCGTGTCCCAGATCGTGTATGAACGCAGGTCGGGCCGGGTCTCGGGGAACAGGCCGCCATCGTCGGCCTCGTCGAAGCCGCGCACCAGCAGGCTTTTCTTGCCCAGTTTCTGCGTATTGAGGAAGTGGATTTTTCTTGCCTGGAATTTTGCGCGATGGAAATTGTTTTCCACCACCACCATATCGGAATGATGCAGCCGGTCGGAACATTCCATGAAGCGAAAGCGCGTTTGCTCATTCAGCGAAGGGTCGTCGCTGAACCAGATCACCACCGCGCCGGGATCGGCATCGAAATCGTAGTAGTCGCTGCCGTAAAACAACGCCTCGAACACCGCCGCAGCCATCACCGTCTTGCCCGCGCCGGTGGCGGCGGTGAGCGAAAAGGCGTGCCGGTCGCCATCCTCGCGCCAGCGTTTGCGCGCTTTGCGTATATTCGTCAGCATGTCGATGACGGCTTCTTCCTGGTAGTCCTTCAACGTGAACTTCATGTTTCGTCTCCATTGGCAAAGGCGAAATTGGTCAGGTACGACTCATACAGCCGCACTACCTCCACGCCTTGGGGCAGATTTTGCGCCAGCGACTCGAAACGCTGGTCATCGTCGGTAACGATGAAGGCAACACGCAATCCGGCAGACTGACGCGCCGCTTCCATGAACGGTTCGGCGCGATTCGTATCGGAGAGCAGCCCGTATGCGTCCGCCACCGCCCAACCCGCAACGGGCAATCTGTCGATACGCCGCCCGCGACTGCCCGCGCGCAGCCACAATAGCGGCGCGACACGGGAAAACGCCTTGTTGTAGTTCACGGCAACCGGCGTTTCATAGGTCAGGGTGAAGAACTCGGCGTTTTCCGCAAAGCCTTCGGCCATCGGAAATTCATCGGTAAACTTGTAGTCGCCCTTGATTGGCGCGCCGTCCGGTGTTTTACCGGTGATCGCGGCGGCCACACGCGGTTTGGTGATGTAATCGCAGATGCCGTGCTTTTCCCATTCTGTATCGCCAGGACGCAGGCCCTGTTCGCGCAGCGCCTTTTGTTCGTCCGCCGCCACCTCGTTATTGGTGACGGAAATACACTGGCGCTTGCCGCCGTCCTGCTTGTTGAGGCGCATCACGGCATGGGCGGTGGTGCCGGAACCGGAGAAAAAATCGAGAATCACGGCTTCGGATTTTTCTCTCACGAAGAAACGAAGCGCATCTTCGACGGCGTAGAGAGACTTGGGAAAGGGGAAACTTCGCCCAGGAATCAATGATCGAAGAAGCGTGCTTCCATAGTTGTCGCATCCCGGACGATTCGATACGGGCTTGCGATTGAAGCATTGTGGATGAGAAGCGTACCAGATTTTCATGGCGTCCACGGGGGTTTTGCTGTTGAGCGCGGCTTGGGGCAGATG
>JAITRP010000169.1 GCA_031288305.1 Zoogloeaceae bacterium | reverse complement strand
GAGCAAGAAATTAGCGGCAGCCCTTCAGGGCTGCCGGTCTAACGTCATTGGGGAGGGGTTTGCATCCCCTCCCCAATGGCTACGGTCGAAACCCCGGCCTTCAGGCCGGGGTCTCACCTTCGCACCGCCCTGAAGGGCGGGGTTTCAAACCAGAGTTAGTTTTACGATGAAGCGCAGGAACTGCCGCCGCGGACGGACAGCGCGCAAGTCTGGCGCAATGTCGGCGGCGCGCAAGAGGAACTGTTGCGCGGCGGACGCATCGTGACGCATCCGGGAAAATAGGCAGCGTGGAAAAAAACCGTATCCCGCCTCGTGACGCCCGGCAATCCGGCGCGGCGGCGCTGGCGCTGTTGCTCCTGCTGATCCTGGGCGCGCTGGGCTGGTTCTTGCGTTCTTCTCCGGCACAGGCGCTGAAGAACGAGCGCGACGCGCGCAGCGCCGAGGCGCTCTTTCTGGCCAAAGAGTCGCTTCTGGGCTATGCCGTCGCCTACCCGGAAAGCCGCTCTGAACGCCAGCGTTTCGTCCCGGGGCATCTGCCCTGTCCGGATACCGGAAACACCCTGGAAAACGAAGGCGCGGAAAGCGGCGCGTGTGGCGGCAAGGGCGTCAGCGTCATCGGCCATTTCCCCTGGCGCAGCCTGGGGACGCCGCCGCCGCGCGATGGCAGCGGAGAATGTCTGTGGTATGCCGTTTCCGGAAATTACAAGGCCAGCCCGAAGGCCGACCTGTTGAATCCAGATACGGCGGGATGGATCAAAATCGTGGCGGCGGACGGGCATACGCTGCTCGCCGATGAAGTCGTCGCCGTGCTGTTCGCGCCCGGAGCGCCGCTGGAAGGGCAAGCGCGCCAGCACATCAAGGGCGAATGCCGCTGGGACTACGCCGCCCACGCCTTTCTCGACACCTTCGCGGGCATTGCCAATGGCGCGCCCAATGGCGCGGCGGAAGGCGAAAGCCGCTTTGTCGTTGCCGACGCGCGGGCGGAGTTCAACGACCATCTCCTGTGGATTACCCGCGACGAACTTTTTTCACATGTACGCGCGCGATTATCTAACGACGCGCTGTTTGCGGAAGAGTTTCCAGATACGGCGGATACGCTGGCGCTGACCCAGCGTGTCGCCGCCTGCCTGATGCGCTTTGGCGAAAGCAACGCGCATCGGCGTCTGCCGTGGGCTTCGCCCCTGAACATGGGCGCCAGCGTGCCGGACACCTTTCATTATGAAAAGTTCTACGACAAGGAAAACCTGCTCGCCGGACGCGCGCCCTATGCCGTGGCGCGTTCGCAAAATGTGCTGCGCAGCAACCTCGGCGACTGGACGGGATGCGCCGCCAACAGCCAGTCCATCGTTGCCTGCCGGTTGCTCATTGCCGAAAAATGCGCGGATATCATACCGGCGGCGGGCGGCGACGACAGCCGAAAAAACAGCAAGGACGGCTGGTGGGACAAGTGGAAGGATCACCTGTTCTACGTGGTCTCTCCCGGCTTCGCGCCAATGAATGCCCCCGCCGCCGACTGCTCGGCAACACCGGATAAATGTCTGCGTGTAAATGGCGTGGCCTACGCCGCCGCCGTGATTTTCGCGGGCGAAGCGCTTGCCGGACAAACGCGCGATACGCGCGCCAGCCGGATGCTGGCGGCGAATTACCTGGAAGGGGCAAATGCCCACACGCTGCAAGACGGCGGCCAGACGCTCGAAATCGCGGGCAACGACCAGATCGCCTGCATCGCCGGGCCGGACGCCAGTCATCCGAACGGCTTTCGCCTCGTCGCCAACTGCGGCCAGCAGGACTGCCGGCAACGCGCCGAAAACCTGCGCGCTTGCCTGGAAAACGCCAAGAGCGACTGCGCCGCCTTGCGTTCCGCCCTGGAAGGCTGCGCCTGCAAAGGCGCGGCGGATACGCTGCTTTCGGCAACATGCCAGAGCGCCGCCGCTTTTGCCCCTGTCTGCCGCAACGCCCTTGCAGACCTGCGCGCTTGCGCCGCCTGAAATGAGGGCAAAAGCATCCATGCCGCGTTTTCCTGTCCGTTTCTATTCGCCGCGCGGGTTTACCCTGTTGGAACTGTCGGTGGCGCTGCTGATCCTTGCGCTCTTGCTGGGCAGTCTCATCCTGCCGCTTTCCGCCCAGCACGAGGCGCGACAATGGCGGGCGGCGGCGGAAGGACTGGCGGAGATTCAGTCGGCGCTTTTGGGCTACGCCATATTGCATGGTCATCTGCCCTGCCCGGATGCGAACGGCGATGGCGCGACCGCTGATTCCTGCGCCACGCCGCCCGCCCAGGAAGGACTGCTGCCTTTCAAGTCGCTGGGAATGAATGATGGGCGCGACCCCTGGGGGGCGCGCTGGCGTTACCGGGCGGACGCATCCTTTGCCGACGCGCTTTCTCCGATAGCCTTGTCCACGGATTTTTCCGCTGCCCGGCTGAAGGTGGTCAATTTGCAGGACGAAGTCCTCAACACGGACAAGGAATATGCCATAGCTATTATCTATAGTCTCGGTCCCAACGGCAGGGCCGATGGCCGCAACGCGCTGTTTGCGGCCAGCAATGCCCGGTACCAGTCCGGGCCGCCGACGCCGGAGTTCGATGATCAACTCGTCTGGCTGGCGCGTCCGGCGTTGTTTGCGCGTCTGGCGGCGGCCGGACGCCTGCGTTGAACCCCAAAGGAGCACATCATGCAAACGCATCCCGAAAGCGGCTTTACCCTGGTGGAAATCGCCATCGTGCTGGTCATCATTGGCCTGCTGCTGGGCGGCGTCCTGAAAGGACAGGAACTTATCACCCAGGCCAGGATCCGCAATATCGTAAATGACATGAACGGCATCGCGGCGGCGATTTACGCCTATCAGGATCGCTATCGCGCCTTGCCGGGGGATGAACGTCACGTTGCCGTTTCCGGTCGCTGGCCGGGCGCCTCCGGCGGCGACGGCAATGGCGTCCTCTGCGGCGCGTACAACGGCGGCACGGTGGGCGGCAGCGCCTGTGGCGGGGAGATGGAGTCGCGCCTGATCTGGCGCCATCTGCGGCTATCGGGACTGATTACCGGCGCGGAAGACAATATCCCCGTCAATGCGGCGGGCGGACTGATCGGCATCCAGGCGGGGGCCTTCGGCTTGTCGGGACATGTATTGTGCGCGAGCAACCTGCCCGCCAAAATCGCGGCGGCCATCGACGCGCAACAAGACGACGGCAATCCGCGCACCGGCAGTCTGCGCGGAGCAAGACAGGGTGCGCCCAACGCCGCCGCCGACCCGAATCCCGCCGCCGACGCCGCCTACCAGGACGACGGCAGCCTCATCTACCTGATCTGCAAATCGCTATAGAGAAACGTCAAAAAAACAAGAACCCACTTTTTGCCGGTTCAGTCAGCAAAAAAGGGCAAGCAAAGCTCGCCCTTTTTTGGGGTAAAGACAAGGAAACCCACTACCCATCTGCACGGTACTGTAGAGGCGCACTGCGCGCGCCCGAAAACCGCGTCCGCCGCGTGATGGCCGACGGGCGTACGCGGTGCGTCCCTACGACAATCGCACAGATCGGACGGGTTTTGCGTTGGGTTTTGTTTTTGGCGATTCCTCCTCCTTACCTTGCGCGCTCTTTTCTGCAAGAATTGGCGCATTCTCACTTCAGGCAACGCAACCCCAAGGGCCGCGCTGGTTTTGCGTTGGGTTTTAACGGTTTGAAGGCGAAGCTTGCCTTGCCTTCAAACCCCTAACTTACCCGGCAAAAAAAAGCAGGGGTTTACTTTTTGCCGTTTGTCTCATAGGACAACATGAACAAGAGCATCGGGCGTTTTGATATTTTGCGTGAGCTGGGACGCGGCTCACAGAGCGTGGTGTATCTGGCCTTCGACCCGCACCTTGCCCGCGAAGTCGCCATCAAGACACTGCATTTCGCACATCCGGATCCGCAGCAGAACGCGTCCCTCCTGGATGAGGCGCGCGCGGTCAGCAAGCTGGCGCATCCCAACATCGTCACCATTTTCGAGGCGGGCGAAGAAGATGGCGATGTTTTTCTGGTGTTCGAGTATGTGTCCGGCGAAAACCTGGCCATATCGCTGCGCCGCCACGGCGCGCTGCCGCCCGCCAAGGCCGCCAGCCTGATGCTGGAAGTGCTGGACGCCATTGGACACGCGCATGAACACGGCGTCATCCACCGCGACCTGAAGCCCAGCAATATCCTGATCGACGAGAATGGCCACCCCAAGGTCATGGATTTCGGCATTGCCGCGCACATCGACCAGAGCAGGGGCAATCCGATGGCCTTCACCGGCACGCCCGCCTATATGTCCCCGGAATACATCGCCCAGCACGTCATCAGCAAGCAACAGGATGTCTTTGCCGCCGGACTGATTCTTTTTGAGATCGTTACCGGGCAGCGCGCCATCGGCGGCAAGGATAACGTGCGCATCATGCGGCAGATTGCCGATGAAGGCTTCGTGATGCCGGTTACGGATATCCGGCTGGATGACCAGTTGGCGGGCGTCATCCTGCGGGCGACGGAACGCCATCCGCAGGATCGCTACCCGAGCGCGCGGGAATTTCGCCAGGCGCTGGAAACCTACCTGTTGCCGGAGAGCGGCACGGATACGCGCGCGAGCGGTGACGGCGAGACCCCCGCGGCGGTCGATTTCCTGCTGCGCCGTTTGCTGCACAAGGGCGATTTTCCGGCGCTTTCGGAATCCGTGCGGGCGATCAACGCCATCGTCTCCAGCGATACGGACAGCGTTTCCCGTCTTTCCGCCGTCATCCTCAAGGATTTCGCGCTTACCAACAAGCTGTTGCGGATGGTGAATTCCGCCTATTACCGTCCATCCAGCGAAAAAATCAGCACGGTATCGCGCGCCATCCTTCTGCTGGGACTCAACGCCGTGCGCAATATCGCCGTTGCCGGGCTGCTCTTCGAACACATGCAGAACAAGGAAAGCGCCTGGCATCTGAAGGAAGAATTCCTGCACGCCAACATCGCCGGACTGTTGGCGCGCAACCTGGCGCGCGCGCTGGAATTCCCCGACGAGGAACAGCATTTCATCTGCGCCATTTTTCACAATCTGGGACGCCTGCTGTCGCAATACTACTTTCCCGAAGAAAGCGAGGTGGTGCGGAAATTCATGCAGCAGAAAAAGCAGACGGAACAAAGCGCCGCGAAAGACGTGCTGGGCGTGAGCTTTGAGGCGCTGGGCATTGCCATCGCGACCCACTGGGGCTTTCCGGCGCTCCTTACCGACAGCATGCGCCACGGCGAACCGCCCGAAGAAGATACGCCCGAAGCAAGGCTGCAGGCGCTTGCCATGTTCAGCAACGCGCTTTGCGAGTGCAAGGAAGAGGCCGACATCGGGCGCGCGCTTTCGCGTTTTTCCCAGGCGCTGCCGCTCACCGAAGAGTCCCTGCGCGCCGTTTTGCTCGCCACCGCCAGGGAGGCAAACGAACTTGCCCACTCCATCCACATCAACCTGCAATACAGCACCCTGGGACGCTTCATCAACGAAGTCTGGCAGACGGCGAAAGCGGACGACATCGACACAGACCTCGCGGATCGCACCCTCCTGGCGGAAGCCTTGCCGCCCACCGTGGTGACCTTGCCGAATACCGCGACAGGAACAGGCGACGAGAAACACGCAAGCGACCGCCAGGCAGTGCTGCTGGCGGGCATACAGGATATCAGCAACGCCCTGCTCACGGGAAAGAGCCAGGCCAACGACATCCTGTGGATTACGCTGGAGAGCATGTACCGCGCCCTCGAATTTTCCCATGTCATCCTGTGCATGTGCGATCTCGGATGCAACACGCTGCAGGGACGTTACGGGTTTGGCGCACAGGCCGAAACCCTTGCCAAGCGCCTGCGCTTCAAGTTGAATTCCGCGCCGAATGTCTTTCATGTCGCCATCGAGAAGGGCGCCGATATTCTGATCCGCGATGTCGACGCGCCCCCTTTTGCGGCGCGCATTCCCCTTTGGTATCGCAAACACTTGTCGTCCAAGAGTTTTCTCCTCCTGCCTTTGCGCGTTCGTCATCACGCCTTGGGGCTGATCTACGCCGACAGCGACCAGGTCAACGGCATCCAGATCACCAACAAGGAACTTGCCCTCCTGCGCACCCTGCGTAACCAGACCGTGCTGGCGCTCCTCCATGATCCGGGGATGGAAGGCAAATGACGGAGGGAAAAAACAAGCGGCCATGCGTACACGCGATGCCGCGTCCAGACTGCCATCGTCCAGGATGATTTTTCGTACGCTGGCGCGATGGGTTCCAGCCTTGGGGATGTGATTTTTTCAGTACGAAAAGAGGTACGAAAGGGGGCTGTTTGCGCTAGAATCACGGTTACTTTTCAAAACTCCCTGTAAGGATTTTGCCGTCATGATCATTCTGAAGTGCCCTCGCGATACGCTGCTTTCCCCGTTGCAGGCAGTTTCCGGTATCGTGGAGAAGCGTCACACCCTGCCCATACTTTCCAACGTCCTGCTGGAAAAACAGGGCGAACGTCTCACCTTGCTGGCAACGGACATTGAAATCCAGATCACGACCGAGAGCAGCCCGATCAGCGGCGAAGGCGAGGGCGCGGTGACGCTGGCGGCGAAAAAGTTGCAGGATATTCTGCGCTCTTTGCCGGAATCCGCCGAAATTACGCTGGACAAGGAAGACAAGCGCTTGCTGCTCAAGGCGGGCAAAAGCCGCTTTTCCCTGCAAACCCTGCCCGCCGACGACTTTCCGCGCATGGTCATTGCCGAGGGCGACGAAAAAACGCTTGCCGTCACGCAAAAGGAATTCCGCGCCCTAATCGGCAAGACCCAGTACGCAATGGCTTCCCAGGACGTGCGCTATTACCTGAACGGCCTGATGCTGATGGTCGATGGCCAGGAACTGCGCTGCGTGGCAACCGACAGCCACCGCCTCGCCTACAACAGCATGGCGATAGATTCCAGCCTGGAGCATCAGGAAATGATCCTGCCCAAGAAGACGGTGCTGGAACTGAACCGTCTCCTGTCGGACAACGACGAACCCCTGCGGATCAGCGTCGGCGGCAACCAGATCCGCTTCGCGTTCGGCGCGACCGTGCTGGTGTCCAAGCTCATCGACGGCAAGTTCCCGGATTACGAACGGGTAATTCCTTCGCATCTGGAAAACCGCATGACGGTCAATCGCCAGGCGCTGCACACCGCCATGAGCCGCGCCGCCATCCTGACCAACGACAAATTCCACGGCGTTCGCATTCTTTTGGACGCCAATCTGCTGAAAATCATCGCCGCCAACGCGGAACAGGAAGAAGCGCAGGAAGAAATCGAAGTCCAATATACGGGCGCGCCGCTGGATATAGGATTCAACGTCACCTATCTGCTGGACGTGTTCAACAACCTTTCTGGCGACGACATCGAATGGAGCTTCAACGACGCCAACTCCAGCGCCCTGATTACCGTGCCCGGCAATGACCGGTTCAAATATGTGGTAATGCCGATGCGGATTTGATGCCGTCCCGCCCGCATTTGGTTGCGGCGCCGCCCTCCGGCGCGGGAGCGATTCCGCGCCCGTTGGAGCTTTTTTCTCCCGCCATTTTCCGCGCGGCGCAAGTTTTGCCGCCGGTCCGCGATACCTCTACAGGAAACACCATGAGCAACGAAGCGAAGAATCCCGCCCCGCGCAACGAATACGACGAAGACAGCATCCAGCAGCTGGAAGGTCTGGAAGCGGTGCGAAAGCGCCCCGGCATGTACATTGGCGATACTTCCGACGGCACCGGGCTGCATCACATGGTGTTCGAGGTGGTCGACAACGCCATCGACGAGGCGCTGGCCGGGCATTGCGACGATATCGTGGTGACGATCCACGGCGACAACTCCATTTCCGTCACCGACAACGGGCGCGGCATTCCCACCGGCGTCAAGATGGACGACAAGAACGAACCCAGGCGCAGCGCGGCGGAAATCGTCATGTGCGTGCTGCACGCCGGCGGCAAGTTCAACCAGAATTCCTACAAGGTTTCCGGCGGACTGCATGGCGTGGGCGTCTCCTGCGTCAATGCGCTGTCAAGCTGGCTGCGCCTGATCATTCGCCGCGACGGCAAGAAATACGCGCTGGAATTCAGGCAAGGACATGTGACCGAGCGAATCATCGAACGGCAAAATGGCGTCGAGGTCTCGCCGATGAAAATCGTCGGCGAGAGTCAGCACACCGGCACCGAAGTGCATTTCATGGCGGACGAGGAAATTTTCGGCACGGTTGAATATCACTACGACATTCTCGCCAAGCGCCTGCGCGAATTGTCCTTCTTAAATAACGGCGTCAAGATTCGCCTGATCGACCAGCGGACGGCCAAGGAAGAGAATTTCGCCTTCGCGGGCGGCGTCCTGGGATTTGTCGAGTACATCAACCGCAGCAAGACCGTCCTGCATCCCAATGCCTTTTATTCCAGCGGCGAATCGGTCATTCCCGGCGGCGGCGTCATCGCGGTCGAAGTCGCCATGCAGTGGAACGACAGTTACCAGGAACAGGCGCTCTGCTTTACCAACAACATTCCCCAGCCCGACGGCGGCACACACCTGACCGGCCTGCGGGCGGCGATGACCCGCGTCATCAACAAGTACATCGAGGAAAACGAAATCGCCAAGAAGGCCAAGGTCGACATCACCGGCGATGACATGCGCGAAGGGTTGGCCTGTGTGCTTTCGGTCAAGATGCCCGACCCCAAGTTCGCCTCGCAGACCAAGACGAAGCTGGTGTCTTCCGAAGCGCGCCCGGCAGTGGAAGAGGTGGTGGCGGCGAAGCTTTCCGAATTCCTGCAGGAAAAGCCAATCGACGCGAAAACGATCTGCGGCAAGATCGTCGACGCCGCCCGCGCCCGCGACGCCGCGCGCCGCGCCCGCGAAATGACAAGGAGAAAAGGCGTGCTGGACGGCATCGGCTTGCCCGGCAAACTCGCCGATTGCCAGGAAAAGGACCCGGCGCTGTGCGAACTCTACCTGGTCGAGGGCGATTCCGCCGGCGGATCGGCCAAGCAGGGACGTGATCGCAAGTTCCAGGCCATCCTGCCCTTGAAGGGAAAAATCCTGAACGTGGAAAAGGCGCGTTTCGACAAGATGCTTTCTTCCCAGGAAGTCGTCACCCTGATTACCGCCCTGGGCACCGGCATTGGCAAGGACGAATACAAGCCGGAAAAACTGCGCTATCACCGCATCATCATCATGACCGATGCCGACGTAGACGGCGCGCACATCCGCACCCTGCTCCTCACCTTCTTCTACCGGCAGATGCCGGAGCTTGTGGAAAGCGGCCACATCTACATCGCCCAGCCGCCGCTCTACAAGGTCAAGCACGGCAAGACCGAGCTGTACCTGAAGGACGACCACGAATACCACCAATTCATCCTCAAAATGGCCATGCAGGACGCCGTGCTGATTCCGCAGCCCGACGCCGCGCCCATCCGCGGCGACGCGCTGGAATCCATTTCCCGCTCCTGGCTCGCCTCGCAGGCCATCATCGAGCGCCTGACGCACCACATCAATTCGGAAGTGCTGTACGCCATCGTCGAACATGACATCCGCTTGAATCTTGCCAGCCAGCAGGAAGCGGAAGCCAGCGCCGAAAAGATTGCGCAGTGCCTCGAACGCAGTGGCGTCAGCCTGGATATTCGCATTTTCGCCGCTTATGACGATGTGCGGGAAAGCTGGCTGCTGCGCTCCGAGCGGATGCATCATGGCAACGTCAAGATCGGCCTGATTGACGAAGAGTTTCTGCATTCCGGCGATTACGCCCAGCTCAGGAAAACCGCTGAATTGCTCTCCGGTCTCTTCGATCACGCCAACAGCGGCGCGATCATCATGCGCGGCGAAAAGAAATGCGCCGTCGGACGCTTCGCCGAAGCCATGCGCTGGCTGATGAACGAAGTCGAACGCGGCATCGCCAAGCAGCGCTACAAAGGCTTGGGGGAAATGAACCCCGAACAGCTATGGGAAACCACCATGGACCCACAAGTCCGCAGACTATTGCGCGTAAATATCGAGGACGCCATCGGCGCCGACGCGATTTTCAATACGCTCATGGGCGAACTGGTGGAGCCGCGCCGGAATTTCATCGAATCCAACGCGCTGTATGCGCGCAATATCGACGTATAGGGTGTGCGGCAAAAAGTGAAACCTCACTTTTTGCCGGGTTTGATTAGGTCGTGTTCACACTACCCCCAAAAGATGTCATGCTTCAGTTATAAAAATCACTGGAGCCTGACAATGGGAATCACAGTATCCCGATACCAGCAGATCGAAGACTGCCTGCCGCGTCAGCGCGGCAATGTCAGCTTGCCGAATCTCCTGGTTCTGAACGCCATCCTGCATGTTGCCGAACAGGGATCAAATGGCGCGGCCTGCCCAGGCAATTTGGGCGCTGGCACACGGTCTACCCCGAATGAACCGCTGGGCGAAAGCGGGGAGTGCTGGAGCGGGTTTTCGAGAAGCTGCAACGCGCCCAGA
>JAITRP010000165.1 GCA_031288305.1 Zoogloeaceae bacterium | reverse complement strand
TCTGGGCGCGTTGCAGCTTCTCGAAAACCCGCTCCAGCACTCCCGCTTTCGCCCAGCGGTTCATTCGGGTGTAGACCGTGTGCCAGCGCCCAAATTGCCTGGGCAGGCCGCGCCATTTGACCCCTGTTCGGCAACGTGCAGGATGGCGTTCAGAACCAGAAGATTCGATTCGGCAAGCCGACATTGCCGCGCTGACGCGGCAGGCAGTCTTCGATCTGCTGGTATCGGGATACTGTCATCTGTCGTTTCCCTACTAACGGCGGCGTTTTGCGGCAAGTTCAAAACTCTCGATTACTGGAAATTTCCTCCTTAGTTCAATTATTATTTTCCGGATTTTCCCCGCAGAAAATCCATGTTCTCTCAGCGCGGAAAGAAAAGCGTCGGCAATATGCCCAGCCAAACCATTAACTTGCCCGTTCTCTTCTCGTATATTGGTTGGGGCATGTCTATTTTCCGCATTCGATCCAAGAACAATATCTGCTAGGAGAGGCATCTCTTATATCTCCTTGTCCACGTGGTCGCAGGCATTCGTCTCCGGCGCGAGGGATACCCATGCAGCAGGATAAACACGTAGGAGAGAAGGCGACTTTGACATAACAGGCATGGTACGGTATTGCGACAGAATGCGCAATTTGGAGGAGAGAAAATCGGAAAATTTCCCCGCCGGACTGAATAAAGCCATGCCGTGCACCGGACATTCTGCTATCATTCGCTGGCATTTCCTGAATCGAAAAGGAACCCGTCATGCCTACCGCGCTGTCTTCCGTCCTCTGTCCCCTGAACAGCGATGAGCCTTGAATACATCAGCGCCTTGCTGGAAGAAGCCGTCGCCAGCGCGTCTCCTCTGGATGTCCGGGGGCGGGTGGTGCAGGTGGTGGGGACGATCATCCGGGCGGTCGTGCCGGGGGTGCGCGTGGGGGAAATCTGCCTGTTGAAAAATCCGCACAGCGCCTGGGAATTGAAGGCCGAAGTAGTGGGTTTCGCGCGCAAGGAGGCGATTTTGACGCCGCTGGGCAACCTGCAGGGCATCGCGCCGGAAACGGAAGTGATTCCGACCGGGGACATCCACGCCATCGCGGTGTGCGACGCGCTCCTGGGGCGCATCCTGGATGGCCTGGGCAACCCCATCGACGGCGGGCCGCCGCTGGCGGCCATGAAGTTCTATCCCGTCTATGCCGACCCGCCCAATCCCATGACCCGGAAGTTGATCGACAGGCCCTTGCCGCTCGGCCTGCGCGCGCTGGACGGCATCCTCTCCTGCGGCGAGGGGCAGCGCATGGGCATTTTCGCGGCGGCGGGCGGGGGAAAGAGCACGTTGCTTTCTTCCATCATCAAGGGCGCGGCGGCGGATGTTTGCGTCCTGGCCTTGATCGGCGAGCGCGGGCGCGAGGTGCGCGAATTCATCGAACACGACCTGGGGCCGGAGGGCCGCAAGAAGGCCGTGCTGGTCGTCTCCACTTCCGACCGCGCCTCGATGGAGCGCCTGAAGGCCGCCTATACCGCGACGGCCATCGCCGAATATTTCCGCGACCAGGGAAAGAAGGTGCTGCTCCTCATGGATTCCGTCACCCGCTTCGGGCGGGCGCAGCGGGAGATTGGCCTCGCCGCCGGGGAACCGCCAACCCGGCGCGGCTTTCCGCCTTCCGTCTTTTCCACTCTGCCGCGCCTCATGGAACGGGCGGGCAATTCCGACAAGGGGTCGATCACGGCGCTCTATACCGTGCTCGTCGAAGGCGACGACATGACCGAACCCATCGCCGATGAAACGCGCTCCATCCTGGATGGTCACATCGTCCTTTCAAGAAAGCTCGCCGCCGCCAATCATTATCCGGCCATCGACGCGCTGGCAAGCGTCAGCCGGGTCATGGGCGCGATCACCACGCAGGCGCACCGCGAGGCCGCGCAGAAGTTGCGCGCCATTCTCGCCAAATACGCCGAAATCGAGCTTCTGGTGCGGATCGGCGAATACCAGAAGGGCAACGACGCCGAAGCCGACCGGGCGCTGGAAAAAATCGGCGCGGTCAATGCCTTCCTGCGCCAGGAACTGGACGAGTTCTCCAGCTTCGACGACACGCTGACCGCCCTGCTGCGCGTCGTGGCGTGATGGGAGGATAACCATGCGCTATCCCCTGATCGACCTGATAAAAGTCCGTGATTTCCGGGTGGATGCCCGCGCAAAAGCGATGCGCGCGGCGGAAACCCGATTGCGCGCCGCGCAGGCGCAGCGGGACGCCAGGGAAGGAGAGTGGCAAGACTACAAAGTCTGGCGCAAGGAAGAAGTCGAGCGCCGCTATCAGTCCATCCTGGGCCAGACCATGACCCAGGACGAACTCGACGCCTTCAAGGCCGGACTTTCCGCCCTGGCCGACGAGGAATTGGCAAGGGAAGAACGCCGGATAGAAGCCGACCGCGCGGTGGAAGAAGCGCGCAAGGAAGCCCAAGCCGCCCGCAACGACTGGCTTTTGGCAAACCGGGAGCGCGAAAAAATCCGCTATCACCGCGACGACTGGCAAAAAAACCAGACTGCGGAAATGAATCGCCAGGAAGATCGGGAACAGGAAGAATTCAAACCCCTGCTGTTCGAGGCCGGGGAAATGGAATCGTTTTCGTGAAAGCGGCTTGCGAAGGACATCAAAAGCGAGGGTAAATCCGCGCCGCAGGCTGGATAGGTTTGCGCCGCGTTGATCCAACGGTTGCTTATACACGGAGAATGTCATGGATTCCATTCAAATCACAAGAGCGGAATACGAAGACCTGAAAGAAATACTGGAACTGCAATATCTCGCCTATCAAAGCGAAGCCTTGATCCACAACGATTTTTCCATTCAGCCGCTGACCCAAAACCTAGATGAACTGGTGCGTGGACATGGCAAAAGCGTCATCCTGAAAGCGGTTGCAAAAGACAGGATCGTCGGATTTGCGCGCGCATACGCCGAAAATGAAACCGTTTTCATTGGCAGGCTCATGGTAGACCCGGCATACCAGAATCAGGGACTTGGCAAGCGCCTGTTGCGGGCAATGGAAAACGAATTTTCCCAGCCGCGATTCGAGCTTTTTACCAGCCTGAAAAGCGAAAAGAATTTGCGCCTGTATGAAAAATGCGGCTACACCCGCTATAAAGAAGTCACATTAAAGAAGTCACATTGTCTTCCGGAATAATCTTTGTTTATCTGGAAAAATACAGACCATGACCTGGATAGTGCTATTTACGGATAAGTACTTAGAGCGTTTTTGATTTAACGCTTTACATTTTGTGTTATTCTTTTCTCATGTTGAGAGAAGGAGAAGGAAAACGCAAACTTATTCACAGTACCTGCGGGATCGAGTCTTAGAACCTGTTCATGATCTCTGATAAACCGCAATCCAGTTCATCTTCGTCATTGCGAGGCGCGAAGCGCCGTGGAAACCTGGAGTATGTTCCAACGGTTTCCGCAGATATCCGCAAGCTGTTGAAGATATTGGATTTTCGGTTTTTCATCTTCTACCGAAGATGACTGAAATCCACTGCTGGCCGGAGTTTTTCAGTCCATTTTCCTGTCCATCTTCAGGGGTGACCTGGATTCCGGTTTCTTGCTGGCGGGACGGGATGAACGGTACAACAATCCAGGCCATGACTCGACAACCTGAAGGAGTTTAGCATGGCACTCACAAACACCACCGTCCGGCAAGCGAAGGCGACCGGCAAGGCTTACACCCTCGGCGACCTCGATGGACTGTCCCTCGCGGTTTCCCCCAAGGGCGGCAAATCCTGGCATTTTCGTTACTACTGGGGCGATCGGCAAAAACGCATGTCGCTGGGCGCCTACCCGGAAGTCTCTTTGCGGGAAGCGCGTCAGGCCCGCGACGAAGCGCGCGCCCTGCTCGCCAAGGGCGCCAACCCGCATACGCACCGCAAACAGAAACGACAAGCCGTCCGCATCGCCAGCGAACATACGTTCGAGGCGGTGTTTCATCAATGGAGCGAACACCGCAGGCTGGAAATGAAGACCGGCAAGCGAAGCGCGCATGCGGCCATGTTGCGCATCTTCGGCAAGGATGTTCTGCCCTTCTTGGGAAAACGTTCGATCCACGAGCTTCGGCGTCCCGATCTTCTGGACGTGCTTCGGCGAATCGAGCGCAGGGGCGCGCTCTCCATTTCGGAACAAGTGCGCGGTCACCTCAACCAGATTTACCGCTACGCGCTGGTGACCGTGCCGGGACTGGAAACCAACTACGCCTCCGATCTCGATGTCGTGGCGGTTCCCCGTCCTCCCGTGCGCCATCACCCCTACCTGCACCTGCATGCATTGCCAGGGTTCCTGCACGCGCTACAGGAATATAACGGCGCGCATCAAACCCGGCTCGGACTGCGCCTGTTGCTGCTCACCTGCGCGCGCACCTGCGAACTGCGCCTGGCGATGCCGGATCAGTTCGATCTCGAACGCGGGCTGTGGATCATTCCGCCCGGCAACGTAAAACAGTTGCAAAGCAGGATGCGCAAAATGCGCCAGGGGGAAACCGGCATCCCGCCCTACATCGTCCCGCTTTCCACCCAGGCGATGGACATCGTCCGCAAAATGCTCAGACTGTTCGTGCCGTCGCAGCGCTATCTGCCGCGCAACCGGGAATATCCAGAAAGAGGCATCTGCGAAAGCACCCTGAACGCGGCCTTGAAACGCATGGGCTATCGAAACAAGATGACGGTGCATGGCATCCGCGCCACCTTTTCGACGGCGTTCAATGAAATCGGCTATCCCCAAGCGTGGATCGAGGCGCAGTTGTCCCACTCCGACCCGAACGCGATTCGCGCGGCCTACAACCATGCCGAATACGTCGAACAACGCAGGAAGATGATGCAGGACTGGGCGGATCGGCTGGACCTGTGTGAAGAAGGCCGGGTTGAAGAAGCGTGTCGGCATTTGGTCGTTCATCTGAACATCCTGGAAAGACCCGCCATGCCGGAGTGCGCACGACCGTTCGCTCACGCGGCTTGAGGGACGAACCCACCAACAGCAACCGGCGCGAATCGCGCCGGTTTTTTGAACTTTTCGGAAAATCCGGCGTTCAGGAGGAAAGCGCCTTTTACAGGTAAGCCCCTTTCCCTTGAAGCCCCTTCCTTTCCAGCCTTTTCCTTTTTTCTCAAACCCTTTTTGTACAGGGTAAAGGCATAGACAGATCGACCTTTCTGAGGCTTGTCGAAAGCACCCTTTGATTTGCCGTGTGTTCTTGATCGACGATGATTATCAGATACTGATATAATTACAGTTCAACGTGTCATTGGATTCGCGAACATGAAGCGCTGCATTGTCGGTGTCCGGCAGCCAGGCGGCTCGCCTCCGCAAGGAAGCGAGTCCCCAAGTATTTGGTTTCCATCCTTGGCGTCGCTGACCGCCGTACTCTCGGACGATAATCGCCGCCTGCTGCGGTTGATCCATGAAAGGCAACCAAAGTCACTGACGGAACTGGCTGAACTCAGTGGACGCAGGGTGCCGAACCTGTCGCGCACGCTGCGCTTGATGGCGGACTACGGACTGGTTTCGCTGCAACGCAATGTCCGGGACGTCCAACCGACCGCGCTGGCGACCAAATTCCTGGTGGTACTGGATTGATGGGACATGGATATGAGGATCGCTTGCCGATGAGCCAGGAAGGACAATTGCTCGACAAGAAATCGCTGCGTGCGGTACTGGGCAAGACAGCCGATTGGGGAGAACTGGCCAGGGATTGCGTAGCCTTCGCCAATGCGACAGGCGGCCATCTGCTGATCGGCATCGAAAATAACCAGAGCATTCCGCCCGCGGGCCAGCAGGTTCCCATCGAGTTGCCGGACACGCTGCGGCGCAAGCTCGCCGGGCGTACGGTCAATGTGGTGGCGCTTCCCGACATTCGGACTGCCGCCAATGGCGGTCAATACATCGACCTGACCATCCCGCGTGCCATCGCAGTCGCTTCGACCACCGATGGTCGTTATTTCCTGCGCGTTGCAGACCAGAGCAAACCAGTTACCGGCGACGAAGTGATGCGCTTGGCAACCGAGCGCAGCGCGTTGCCCTGGGAGACACAGACAACTTTGCACGTCCCGCGTACAGAGCGCGATTCCGGCAAGTTCCGCCGATTGCTGGAGGCCCTGCGCGCATCCGATCGTGTCAAAGCGTCCGTCAAGGAGAAAGGCGACGAGGAACTGCTCGATCACTACCAGCTTGCCCAGGATGAGTACCTGACCCATCTTGGCATCCTTTGCATTGGCAAGCGGCAACATCGGGCGCAACTGACGACTGCTCCGGTCATCCAGTTCATCAAGTACGACGAACATATCCAAAAGGTCAACAAACTGGTCTGGGATGACCATGCGCTGAATCCGGTGGAACTGATCGAGGCTGTCTGGCAGGATGTACCCGATTTCCGGGAACGGTACGAGTTGCCCGACGGCTTGTACCGCCAGAACGTGCCCGCATTCGATGAGATCGTGGTGCGCGAACTGCTGGTCAATGCCCTCGTGCATCGTCCCTATACCCAGCGGGGTGACATTTTCTTGAATCTGCACCCCGACCGGCTTGAAGTCGTCAATCCCGGTCTGCTTCCCTTGGGCGTTACCCCGTGGAACGTCCTGCACACGACGGTACGCCGCAACGAGCACCTTGCCCGGCTGTTTCACGATCTCAAGCTGATGGAGCGTGAAGGCAGCGGCTTCGACAAGATGTTCGAAGTGCTGTTGTCGCAAGGCAGGCCAGTGCCCGAATTGGCCGAACTGCATGATTGCGTGCAAGTGACGGTGCGTCGCCGGATCATCAAGCCCGAAGTCATCGATTTCATTGCCAAGGCCGACCAGACGTACCGGTTGACCCAGCGTGAACGCATCGTCCTGGGCTTGCTGGCGCAGCATGACGCGCTGACCGCCCGGGAACTGGCAACCGCGCTGGAATTGCCGGGCATCGAGGTCCTGCAACCCTGGCTGACCCGTCTGCTCGACTGGAATATCGTCCACAGCGCCGGGCGCACCCAGGCCACGCGCTACTTTGTCGCTCCCGAATTGCTGCGTAGCCTGAGTTTTCCGGTAGGCACCACCTTGAAACGGATCGAACCCCATCGCTTGGCGGCGCTGATTCTGGAAGACCTGCGCCGCTATCCGCGTTCATCGACCAGTGAAGTTCATCAACGCATCGGCAGCGAAATCCATCCCAGGCAGATCAAACGCGCATTGGATGCCTTGATCGCCAGGAACGAAATTCATTTCAAAGGGGACAACCGCTGGCGTCGCTACTGGGCTGCGCCATGATCCTATCGGACAAAAACGCGCTTATCGACATGAGATGGTCGATAGAAACCAGATGATACGGCACGTGATCTCATATAAATCAATGGTTTATTGAATCATGAATTGGTCGATAGCTGGTCGATGGAAATACTTTGACACTCCCGCAACGATCACGGAACGACGCCAATGGACGTTTTCTCGCTCAGAAACCAATTGATCACAGACTATAGCCAGTTTGCGCGTTCCTTCACCTCCATCCGGGCGGAGGACATCCAGAAGGGCGTTCACGCGGCTTATGCCGACGGTCGTTACTGGCCGGAACCCCTGATACAGATCAATCCGCGCTACCGCCAAGGGCGTTCGACGCAACAGCTTGCCGCCGCGAACGAACTGCTGGCGGCAACGGCCAAGCTGTTTCCCATCGACCTTTACACCCATCAGGAACAGGCGATCGCCTTTTCCGCCCGAGGAGAAAGCTATGTGGTAACCACGGGAACCGGTTCAGGCAAGTCGCTGTGCTTTTTCATCCCGATCGTGGATGCGGTGCTGCGCGCCAAGGCCACGGACGGTACGCCCAGAACGCGCGCCATCGTGATCTATCCGATGAATGCTCTGGCCAACAGCCAGCGGGAAGAACTGATCAAGTTCGTCGGCAATGACGGCCCAGTAACGTTTGCGCGCTATACCGGTCAGGAAAGCAGGGAAGAACGCGACCGGATCAGGGATAACCCGCCGGACATCCTGCTGACCAACTTCATGATGCTGGAAATGCTCATGATCCGGCAAAACGAAACCGACAGCCGGGTGATCGCCAACTGCTCCGGCTTGCAGTTTCTGGTATTGGACGAGTTGCACACCTATCGCGGTCGGCAAGGCGCGGACGTTGCCATGCTGGTGCGGCGGGTGCGGGAAAGGCTGGCGCCGAGGCATTTGAGGTGTATCGGCACGTCCGCCACGATGGCCTCGGACGGCAGCCAGGAAGATCGCAATCAGAAAGTCGCTTCCGTTGCCTCCACGCTGTTCGCAACTCCGATCTCGCCTTTCAACATCGTCACCGAAGATCTGGAACGGGCTACCGAACCCTCCGAAACTGCCGATTCGGTCAAGTCCCGACTGGGCGCCGCCATCGATGCGGGGGTTCCCACGCATGCTGGCGATGCGACGCTGCGCCAACATCCATTGGCAATCTGGGTGGAAACCCGCCTTGGCATCACGCGTGAACAGGGTGGGAAATGGCGTCGAGCCAATCCATTGACCTTTGCCAGGGCCGCCGACCGCCTGGCTGAAGAATCGGGAAGGAGCAAAGTGGCAGTGGAGGCCGCGTTGCGCGCCATGCTGTTACTGGCTGCCCAACTCGAAAAGAATCGCCGCGCCGACGGACAGGGGAGTGAAAAAGCCTTTTTTGCATTTCGCCTTCATCAGTTCATCAGTGGCGCCGGTGTGGTATTCACGACCCTGGACACACCGGGAACCCGTCCAGTCGAGCTGGAGGGGCAACAATTTCTACCCGGAGATGGGCAAAAACGGTTGTATTCCACCCATTTTTGCCGGGATTGCGGGCAGGAATATCACCCGGTCAGGATGCGCCGCAACGATTCAGGCTGGGAAGTGCTGCCCCGTGACATCGATGACATGCCGAAGGCGCGGGATGACGATACGGATGCCGACACGGAAGAAGACGCCATCGGTGAGCGCCTGGGTTTCCTGCTGCCCATCGATCCTACCGATCCCATCGAATTTGCAGGCAAGGTGGAAGATTATCCTGAGGCATGGATTGAAATCACACGCCAGGGCGAGCTTCGACTCAAACGCACCCATCGGCATCTGGCGGTGGAACGGATGTCGGTTCAAGACAATGGCAAAACCGGGCGCGGTCAGGAAGTCTGGTTCCTCCCAGGCAAGTTCCGTTACTGCTTGCGCTGCCGCGCGGTGCATGGCGCGCAAGGCAAGGATAGCAACCGCCTTTCGGCGCTGTCCGCCGAAGGGCGAAGCTCAGCGACTACACTCTTGACCACCAGCGCGTTGCGCTGGATGCACGGTCAACCCGTCATCAGCGCGGACAAACGCAAACTGCTGGGTTTCACGGATAACCGCCAGGATGCGGCATTGCAGGCTGGCCACTTCAACGATTTCACCTTTGTCAGCCTGTTGCGCGGCGCCATCTACCGAGCGTTGGCGCAAGCAGGTACAGCGGGGCGGGGCGACAGCGAACTCGGAGCGGCGGTACGCGCGGCCTTGGGCTTCGATCAGCCATTGAGCGCGACGGAAACGCCGGAAGAAAGCCATCGCGGCGAGTGGATGCAGGAGCCGCAATCCGTTGGCCGCAACCTGGCCGATGCTGAAGAAGCCTTGCGTTGCGTACTGGCCTACCGAGCCTGGTTCGATCAGCGTCGCGGTTGGCGCTACACCAATCCGAATCTGGAAGAACTGGGCTTGCTGAGGGTGGACTATTCCGGCCTGCGGGCATTCTGCGATGAATCCGCGCGCTTCGAGAACGCCCCCGATTTGTTGCGCAACGCGACGCCACAGGTCCGGGAACGAGCCTTCCGCTGCCTCTTCGACTACATGCGCAAAGGATTGGCGGTGGATGCCGCAGCCCTGAACCCCAACCTGCTTCAGCAGCGCAAGGATGAAGCCCTGCGGTTGCTGCGCAATCCGTGGAGCATCGGACGGGAAGAACGTCTGCTCGGCTGGCGCTGGCTGTTCCTGCAAGCTCCCAGTACGAACGTTTTGCGCGGCAAGGATGAGGAACTGATTTTGCGCGGCGGACTGCAAACGGCCCTGGGCAAGAGCCTGCGCAACTCGACGTTATGGGAGCAACCAGCGGCAGCCAGCTTGCGCCGCGCTGACTATCAGACCTTGCTGGGCGCCATGATCTGCGTTGCACAAAAAGGCGGTTTCATTCGCGGGGATGAACATACCCTGTTCAACGCGCCGGGCTTTCGGCTCAACGCCGGGCGGGTGCGATTCCATTGCGGCGATACGCCCGGCGCCAGACCAAATGCGTTCTTTGCGCAGCAGTATCAGGCTGTCGCCGCGATGCTCGGGCAGCAGCGCCGTTTTCTGTTCGGGCTGGAAGCTCGTGAGCATACAGCCCAGGTCGATGGCGAACTGCGCGCGCTGCGCGAAAGCCGTTTCCGCTTCGGCGACAGCGAGCAAGAGGCGTTGCGGGATGGGGAACTGCGCGGCATCGCCCACAGACAGGGCGAGCCAGCCCGCTTCCTGCCTTTGATGTTTTGCTCGCCGACCATGGAACTGGGCGTGGACATTTCGGCGCTCAATGCCGTGTATCTGCGCAATGTGCCGCCCACGCCGGCCAATTATGTACAACGCGCCGGGCGCGCCGGGCGTAGCGGCCAAGCGGCGCTGGTGGTGACCTATTGCGCCGCGCGCAGTCCGCATGACCAATATTTTTTCCGCGAACCCGCCGCCATGGTGCATGGCGTGGTCAAGGCGCCCTTGCTGGATTTGGCCAATCAGGACTTGATCCAGAGCCATCTCCAGGCCATCTGGCTGGCTGCCAGCCGCAAGGAACTCGACAGTTCGATCGCCAATATCGTCGATCCCACCTTGCCGCAACTGCCCGTGCGCGCGCCCATCGTCGGAGCCTTGGGGCAGGATGATGTCATGACCGAGGCGGTCAGACAAGCAGCCGATGTTCTGCGCATGGTGGAAGAACACCTGACACCCGAACGCGCGCCGTGGTTTGCCGACTGCCAGACCCATGCCCAGTCTGCCATTGCTGCGGCGCCGGAAGCCTTCCAGCGCGCCTTCAACCGCTGGCGGGATTTGTTTACCTCGGCGGAACGGCAAAAGCGGCTGGCCGACGAGACCTTGAACAATTATGCCATTACCGACAAACGCGAGCGCGACAATGCCAAACGCCGCTGGCGGCAGGCGTCCGATCAGATCGACCTGCTCCTGCACGGGCGCGACTCCTTCTCCAGCGATTTTTACACTTACCGTTATCTGGCTACCGAAGGCTTTCTGCCAGGCTACAACTTCCCGCGTTTGCCGCTGATGGCTTACATTCCAGGCCGTGTCGATGTGCGGGGCGGCAATACTTTCCTGCAACGCCCGCGTTTTCTGGCGCTGTCCGAATTCGGGCCGCGCAGCCTGGTTTATCACGAAGGCCGCGCCTACCGGGTGGTTCGCGCCCGCATTGCCCTGTCGTCCGATGATCCGGAAACCTCCGGCGGCATGCTCAGTACCCAGGCCGTGCGCATCTGCTCGAACTGCGGCGCCGCGCACTTCGAATCCCATTGGAACGCCTGCCACGCCTGTGGCCAGCCGCTGCTCGATGCGTTGAACATCAACAACCTGTACCGCATCGACAACGTCGATACCGAGCCTACCGAACGTATTACGGCCAACGACGAGGAACGCCAGCGTCAGGCATTCGAATTGCAGACCACCTTTCGCTGGGCGATCCGCAACCGCCGCATTGATGTCCATACCGTGCTGGCTCAAGATGGCGAGGGAGACATCTGTACCCTGCGCTACGGCGCCGGCGCCGCCATCACCCGCATCAACAAGGGATTGCGCCGACGCCGGCAACCGAATGAATTCGGTTTCTTCATCAATCCGCGCACGGGTTGGTGGGAAGGGGAAGAACGCCCATCTGTCGCCAACGATGGGGAACGCCTGCCGTCGCAGCCCGTCGTGCCCTACGTCCAGGATCACAAGAATGCCTTGCTGCTGCAACCTTGCGGCGTCTGGGAAGAAAAGACCTTCGTGACCTTGCAGCACGCCCTCAAGCGAGGCATTGAGGCAGCCTTCCAACTCGAAGAGGCGGAACTCCTGGCCGAGGCATTGCCCGATCCGCGTCACCGCAAAGGCATACTGTTCTACGAAGCGACCGAAGGCGGCGCGGGCGTGCTGATTCGGCTGGTCAATGATCCCTTGGCCTTGCGACAGGCGGCGCGTCATTCGCTGCGTATCATGCACTATGACGTGCCGGACGGTGGCGGCGAATGGCCGTCCTTCAACAATCGCCAAGAACAACCGGACACCCGTTGCGTCGCGGGTTGCTATCGTTGCCTGCTATCCTATTACAATCAGCCCGACCATGAACTGATTGATCGTCGCGATGCCGAGGCGGTTCGCATTCTCTGGCGTCTGGCGCAAGTCGAATCCATGCCGCAGCAGCCGGAAGCCGAATCGCCATTGCCACCTGAACCGGAAACGCCATCCGGTTGGTTGGGCCAATGGCGCCAGTCCCTTGCGACACATCTGCCGGATGGCCCTTTCCCGGCGGTCGTGGAAACCGAAGGACTCGTTTTGTTGCATTGGCCTGATCATTACGTTGCCATCGCCTTGCCCGATACTCCACGCGAACTGCAAGCCCTGTGGGAAGACCGGGGTTTTACTTTCATTCGCTTCCCAGCCGATACCGAAGCGTGGCCTGCGCTGTTCCAGCGGTTGGGCCGTCTGCTTGGATTGTGAGTCCTGCAAAAAATGACCGACATCCAATACACTCCTGGTTCCCTGATCCACGCACGCGGGCGCGAATGGATCGTGCAGCCTGGCAGCGTTCCCCCGCTCCTGCGCCTGCGTCCCCTGTCGGGCGGCGAAGAAAACGGCGCGCTGATCCACATCGGGCTTGAACCAAACATCGCATCCGCCCATTTTCCACTGCCCGATCCCGCGCAGGAAGGCAGCCAGGGTGAAGCCGTTCTGCTTGCCGACGCCCTGCGCATGGCGCTGCGGCGCGGCGCCGGTCCTTTCCGCAGCTTCGGCAACATCGCGGTTGAGCCGCGTACCTATCAACTGGCGCCACTGCTGATGGCATTGCGCCTTGATCCCGTGCGCCTGTTGATCGCCGACGACGTAGGCATTGGCAAGACCATCGAAGCCGCCCTGATCGCGCGCGAATTGCAGGATCGCGGCGAAATCCAGCGTCTGGCCGTCCTGTGTCCGCCGCACCTCGTCGAGCAATGGGTACGCGAACTGAACGAACGTTTCCACTTGCATGCGGTTGCCGTCACTGCCGCCAGCGCGGCGCGGCTGGAACAGGGCATCCCGGTCGGCGAGTCGCTGTTCCAGGTACATCCAGCCACTGTGGTCAGCCTCGACTACATCAAGTCCGAACGCCATCGCCACGACTTCATCCGCGCTTGCCCGGAATTCGTCATTGTTGACGAAGCGCATACCTGCGTCAGCGCCGGACGGGGCAGGCAATTACGCTTCGAACTGTTGCGGGCGCTGGCGGCGAACGACTTGCGCCATCTGGTGCTGCTGACCGCGACGCCGCACAGCGGCGACCAGGATGCCTTTTATGGCTTGTTGTCGCTGCTCAAGAAAGAATTTGCCGCACTGTCGACTGCTGTTGGCGGCGACAAGGACAAACTGCGTGAACAGCTCGCGCTTCATTTCGTGCAACGCCGTCGACCCGACATCGACGAATGGCGGGACGGCCGCCTTTTCCCTCAGCGTAAAACCACCGAAATTACCTATCGCCTCAGCGGAAAATGGGACGACTTCTTTCGGAGCGCGCTCAACTATTGCCGCGAAATCGTGCAGCGCGCAGGGGACGATGAACACCGGCAGCGCTTGAATTTCTGGGGCACGCTTGCGTTGATGCGCTGTATCGCCAGCAGCCCGGCCGCCGCCGTGCAGGCTCTGCGCACCCGGTTGGAACAAAACCAGCAAGTGCCGGAAGACATCGTGGAATCATTGTTTGACGGTGTCGAGGACGCGCTCGATGTCGACGATGTGGTTCCTCCCGCCGATACAGGCGACCCCGCGCTACGCGCGCTGCTCAAGGAAGGCGAAGCCTTGGCTGGCGCGAAAAACGACCCAAAGCTGCGCCTGCTGACCGATCACTTGAAGCAACTCCTCGACGACGGTTTCAACCCGGTCGTATTCTGCCGCTACATCGCCACGGCGCATTATCTGCATGACCACCTGCACGACCATTTTCGAAATGTCATGGTCGAAATCGCCACCGGCGAATTTCCCGTCGAGGAACGCGAGCGCCGGGTCGATGCCCTGGGCGAAGCCGGGCAACGTCTGCTGATCGCCACCGATTGCCTGTCCGAAGGCATCAATCTGCAGGATCACCTCGATGCGGTCGTCCACTACGATCTGTCCTGGAACCCTACCCGCCACGAACAGCGCGAAGGCCGGGTCGACCGCTTCGGGCAGTCCAGCCCCAATGTGCGCGCCACCCTGATTTACGGCGCCAACAATCCGGTCGATGGCGCGGTGCTGGAAGTCATCCTGCGCAAAGCGGAAAAAATCCGCCAGGAACTCGGCGTACCGGTACCGTTACCGGATGACGACCACACGCTCACACAAGCGCTGATGAAGGCCGTCATGCTGCGTGGCGGACATGGCGCGCAAACGGGCGATTTGTTCGATTTTGGCGATGATCGGGAAAGCCGTGCGCTCGACGTCCGCTGGACCGACCTGGCCGAAAAGGTCAAGAAAAACCGTACCGTATTTGCCCAGCGCCGCCTGCGGCCCGCCGACGTGTTGCCGGAATGGGAACGCATGCGCGCCGTGCTCGGCAGTGGCGAGGATGTCAAGCGCTTCGCCACCCAAGCCATGGCGCGCCTGGGTGCGGGATTGTCGCTATCCGCGCGCGGTGCCGCCGCGCCCATCAATATCTTGCCCGCAACACTGCGTGAACGCCTGGCGGCCGAGGGCATCGAGGGTGATCTGCGCATCGACTTCAGCCAGCCCCCGGCATTGCATTGCCGTTTCATCCATCGCAGCCATCCACTGATCGCCACCCTGGCCGATGAATTACTGGAACGATCCCTGACGGCGAAGAACCACGACAGCCAGCAACTTGCCACACTGGGGCGGATCGGCGTCTGGAGAAGTCCCGCCGTGCAGAGCATCACCATGGTGCTGCTTTTGCGCCTGCGTCACCAGATCAGCGTCAGGAACGAAAGCCACAGCCAGCCCCTGCTGGTCGAAGAAGCGCTGCCCGTGGCTTGGCAGGGCCGCAACGATCCCGTCGAACTCCAGGGTGAGCAGTTGCTCGCCTGGCTGGAAACACCGGCCCAAGGCAACCTGCCGGATGTGGTTCGCCAACGCGAAATGCGCAACTTGTTGGAAATATTGGAAGCGCGTGAGAAGCAACTCGAGCGCCTTGCCGACACCCAGGCCGAAAGGCTGCTGGCGGATCACCGGCGCGTGCGCAAAGCCGCCGGTGCGCGTGGCCGTTACGAGGTGCGCGCCTTGAAACCAGTGGATGTCATCGCCGCCTATGTCCTGCTGCCCGGAGGTGTCGCATGAGCCGCCGCAAGGATGCCGTGCTGCAATTCGACGCGATCGTCATCGAAGGTGGTCTGCTGCCCGCGGAATGGCTGGCCAAGGTAGCCGCTCTGCAAGCGCCGCAACAGACCCCTGTGGACTATTGGCTCCCCAAGGGACTCAATCTGCGCGACGAACTGGGGCGCTACTGGCGTATCGCCGAAGCGCATTGGAACGACTTCACCGCCGCCAGGCTGCTTCAAGGCGGTGAGCGCCCAGCCTCGAAGAGGCAAGCACAGGGCGCCGCCCGCACCGACGCGGGCGATGTCCATGCCTTGACGCAACGCTTTGTCGCCGCGCTGCTGCGCGAAGTGTTCGGCGTCGCCATCGCCGCGAGCGCCGAGCCGCAAACTCTGGACGGACGCGGTTATCCACTCACGGCGCTGGCTTGCGATGGACGGCTGCCGCTGGTTGTCGCCGCGCACAGCCAGCGCCTTGAAGACCGCGACCGGCGCTTTGGCGAGGGTGGACGTCAACGCAGCGCTTTTGGTCTGCTGCAAGATTATCTCAATGCCGCCGATACCGCCTTGTGGGGCATCGCCAGCAATGGCCTGCTGTTGCGGCTGGCGCGCGACAATGCCAGCCTGACCCGCCCGGCCTGGATCGAGGCCGACCTGGAGCGTATCTTCACCGAACAGCGGTTCGCCGACTTCTCGCTGTTGTGGCTGCTGGTTCATGCCAGCCGTTTCGGACACGGCCGGCAAGCGCCACGGGAAAGCGCGCTGGAAGCCTGGTACGCCGCCAGTCAGGAACAAGGCGCCCGCGCCCGCGAACAACTGCGCGTCGGTGTGGAAAAGGCGCTCAAAACCCTGGGGCAAGGCTTTCTCTCCGAAGCCGCCAACGCCCCCTTGCGCCAGCGCTTGGCGAGTGGCGCGCTCACGCCCGCTGGTTATTTCCAGCAACTGCTGCGCCTGGTTTACCGCCTCATCTTCCTCCTGACCATCGAAGAACGCGGCCTGCTGCATCCAGAGCAAGCCGACCCCGAAGCCATTCGCCTGTACCAGGACGGCTACAGCCTCACCCGTCTGCGTGAGCGCGCTCGCCGCCGCGGCTGGGATCGCCATGTCGATCTCTGGCAGGGTTTGAAGCCGGTATTCGCCGGACTGGCAAATGGACAGCCGCTATTGGCGCTGCCGGCGCTGGGCGGCCTGTTCGCCGCCAGCCAATGTCCCGATCTGGATGGCGCGGATCTGAACAACGACCCACTGCTGGACGCCATTTACCGGCTGGCCTGGCGGCGCGACGGGCAAAGCCTCACCCGCATCAACTGGCGCGACATGGAGACGGAAGAACTGGGCAGCGTCTATGAAAGCCTGCTGGAGCTGGCGCCGCTGGTCACACAGGATGGCCGCGCCTTCCGTTTCGCCAATGCCGAACAGAGCCAGGGCAATGCCCGCAAAACCAGCGGCAGCTACTACACGCCCGGCTCGTTGGTGCAGGAACTGCTGGATTCCACGCTGGAACCGGTCATTTGCCAACGCCTCGCCGCTGCCGACCGCGAAGCCGCGCTCTTGTCCATCACCATCTGCGACCCGGCCTGCGGCAGCGGCCATTTCCTGCTCGCCGCCGCGTGGCGGCTGGCCAAGCGCTTGGCGCAACTGCGCGCCGAGGGCGCGCCCAGCGACAGCGACCACCGCCACGCCCTGCGCGACGTCATCGGCCACTGCATCTACGGCGTGGATTTGAACCCACTGGCGCTGGAACTGGCGCGCATGTCCCTGTGGCTGGAAGCCATGACGCCCGACAAACCCCTGGGCTTTCTCGATCACCACCTGCAATGCGGCAATGCGCTCTTGGGCGTGCTCGATCCCGCCATTGTCAACCAAGGCGTGCCGGACGCCGCCTTCGCGCCCTTGAGCGGCGACGACAAGACTCTGGCCGGTGAACTCAAGAAACGGAACAAACTGGAGCGTGAAAGCTGGCGGCGTTCGCTTGCCGGCGACGATCTGTTCCGTCAGGAACGGCTCGCCGACCGTAGTAGCGCGGTGGAGCGGCTCACCGACGACGACCTGCAACAGGTGGCCGCCAAGAAATCCGAATGGCAGGAAGCGCAAAGCGCCGTTCGACAAAGCCGCTTGGCGAGGTTGGCCGACCTCTATGCGGGAGCCTTCCTGCTCGATCTTTACACAGGCGCTTTCCTGCTGCCCAAGACCGGTAAACAACCGATTCCCAGTTCTCGCCATCTCTGGGCCGTCGCCAGCGACGAGACCGAATCCACCCTGGCCGAAGCGGAAATCGCTGCCCGCGAAGCCTGCGCCCAGGCCCGCGTGCTGCACTGGTGGATAACCTTCCCTCATATCGCGGAACAGGGCGGCTTTGACGTGGTGCTGGGCAATCCGCCGTGGGAGCGCATCAAGCTCCAGGAGGAGGAATTCTTCGCCAGCCGCGACAGCGACATTGCGAACGCCAGAAACAAGGCCGAGCGCGCCCAACGCATCCAGTGGCTGAGCGAAGGCGCGCTGGCCCGTCATTTGGACCCGGATGCGCCTCACTCCGAAGGCGTTTGTGAAAACGAACGCCGCCTGTATCGGGAATTCGTTACCGCCCGCCGTACCGCCGAAGCCGCCAGCGCCTTTGCGCACGTCAAGGGCTGCGAGGGCGGGCGTTACCCACTCACCGGCGTGGGCGATGTGAACACCTATGCGTTGTTCGCCGAAACTTTTTCGCAACTGGTACAGCCGCAAGGACGGGCAGGAATGATCGTTCCCACCGGCATTGCCACCGATGACTCGACCAAGGCTTTTTTCTCCAACATCAGCCAATCCGGCAAGTTGGTGAGTCTGTTCGACTTCGAGAACCGCGAAGGGATCTTCCCTGCGGTGGATAGTCGCCAAAAGTTCTGTCTGCTCGCCTTGGGCCAAGCGAAGACTGCGCATTTTGTCTGTTTCGCCACCCAGGCCGATCAACTCGCCGATCCCCGCCGCCAGTTCACCCTGACCCCGCAGGACTTTGCGCTCATCAACCCCAATACCCGCACTTGCCCGGTGTTCCGCAGCCAGCGCGACGCCGAACTGACCAAGAAACTCTACCGCGCTGCGCCAGTGCTGATCCGCGAAGCGCAAGCGGACAGAGACGGCAACGTCCTCGAACCGGAACGCAATCCGTGGGGCATCCGTTTCCAGACCATGTTCCATATGTCCAACGACAGCCATCTGTTCCGTGACAGCGATGGCCCGGATTGCCTGCCGCTTTACGAGGCCAAGATGATCCACCAGTTCGATCATCGCTGGGGCAGCTATGTGGATGCCCCAGGCAACAGGGATGGCGTGACAACGGCGGATGTCACGGAAGGGCAAAAGGCCGACCCTGACTTCACATTGCGCCCGCGCTACTGGGTGGAAGCGCGCGAAGTGCTGGCCCGCATCGCCCGCGTGCTCCCGGCGGTTGCCAAAGCCTGGCTGGCCCGACATCAGGTGAGCGACGCGAGTCAACAGAAACAGACTGTGGATGCCCTGTGGCTGGCGCTGGCCCAGTGGATCGCTGGCGAACTTTTCCGCCGCGAAGCTGGAAGCCTTTTGGCCGACGGCGACTATAGCGACAGCCAGAAACTGCAAGCTGCTCCACGCGTGGAGGCGATCCTCGCCAGCGATTACCCCGCCTGCGTTTTTGCTCTGCGCGATGCCGGAATTCGCGGCAAGAAGACCTTCACCGAATTCGCCAAATGGGCGCGGCAGGGCAACGAAGTCCCTCTGTCCGACGACGAACTTGCCATCCTGCAACGCTTCGCCGCGCAACCTGCCTCGGAGTCCCGCGACCACGCCCTGCTCGCCGAACTCGACGCCTGGATGGATCGCCGCAGCCCGCGCTGGCTGATGGGATGGCGGGATATTACGAATGTCACCAATGAACGGACGGTAATTGCGTCGGTGGTTCCGTTGGCGGGAGTGGGTAACAAAATTCCGTTGTTTCTGTTTGGTTACCACGTGAAAGCGCCACAGGCTGCGGCATTCCTTGCCAACCTATCCAGTTTTTCTTTGGATTTTGCTGCCCGACAGAAGATCGGCGGCACAACACTGAACTACTTCTACATCAAACAGTTCCCTGTTTTGCCCCCAGACCGCTATACCGAAGCCGACCTCGCTTTCATCGTCCCGCGCGTGCTGGAATTGACCTACACCGCCCACGACCTCAAACCCTGGGCCAATGAACTGGGTTACGACGGCCCACCCTTCGCCTTCGACCCCGACCGCCGCGCCATCCTGCGTGCCGAACTCGATGCTTGGTACGCCAAACTCTACGACCTCGATGAGGAAGAACTACGCTACATCCTCGACCCCGCCGATGTCATGGGCAAAGACTATCCCAGCGAAACCTTCCGCGTTTTGAAGAACAACGAGTTGCGTGACTTCGGCGAATACCGCACGCGGCGGCTGGTATTGCACGAATTCGACCGCATGACGCTGGCCGAGGCCGAGGGGCAACCCTATGAGAGCCAGTTGGTTCCGCCGCCGGGGCAACAGTCGGAAGCTGTCTATTCGTGTTTCGGTATTCCTCATTCCTTCGAAGAGGCCCGCTGGCTCGGAGTCCTGCTTGTCGCTTTGCAACAGGCAGTCTCGTTGCCGCGCATGGAGATCGACCTTCTTTTCGCTCTCATGCAACACGAAACTACCGCCCCCGAAGTCGGTTTGTCACAGGCGTTGCAATATTTCGCGCATGGTGGAGCCATCTGTTTCAGGGATGGGCACAATACCATCGAGGCGATAGCGGATGCGCCGCTACCCGATGGCATCGTGCTTGCCGACGACACAGAGGAAAAAGCGGCAAGGTTCCTGCGGTCGATGAAGGAATATCTGGCTTCCTCGGAACCGTTGGGAAAAGACACGCAAGCCGATGACTTAACTAAACGCGCCTGACTCCGCCATGAGTGACTTGATTCAAACCCTGCAAGCCCAATCCGGAAGTTCCGGTCTATGGGTCGAACGTCTGGCGATCTACACTGAACCGGATGTGTCCCACTGTTTGCGTAATGTCATTTTCAAACGCGGCCTGAACATCATCTGGGCGCACGAACCAGATGACAGCGCTTATTCAGGCATTCGCGCCGCTGGTCATGGGGTAGGGAAATCCTCGCTGTGTCTGTTGATGCGCCATTGTCTGGGCGACGATGCCAAGATCGTCGGCGACCTGCGTCAGGAGATCATTTCCGAGTTTCCGCAAGGCGGTGTGGGCGCGGTCATCCATGTCGGGGAGCGTGTTTTTTCGGTCTTTCGCCATTTCAATGCGCGACGCGATGACGTTTTCGTGGAAAGAGCCGATTTGGAAAGCTGTTTCGTTACAGGTCATTCCAGGTATTACAAGGAATTCGAGCGACGTTTTTCCGACCTGATGCTCACTCGCATTTCCCCGCGCATCATCCCGGAAACCGGGCAGACCATCATTTGGAAGCATTTGCTGGCGTGGATCACTCGCGATCAGGGCGCAAGGTTTGAGGGATTTTTCAATTGGCGCAAAGGGGAAGGCATTGGCCTGCAACGCCCCCGGCAAGACCCGCCAGCAATCCTGCGCATTGTGCTCGGCCTGCTGAAAACGGAGGAATCCGAGCTACAGCGCGTCCTGAGGACGCTTGCGGCCAGGCTGAAAACATCGGAAGATAAAATGGAACAGTCACGCCAAGAACCCGAGTTGATCCGGAAACGCATCGAATCCGATGTGCGCGCTTGGTTGTCGACACCAGCCGACTTGCCCATGCAAAGCGGCGATTTGTTCGAGGATTCCATCGAAAAAAGGGTGGAAGATGCAAAACAACGTTCCCAAGCCGAACTGGAACAACTGGATGAACAGGAAAGTAGACTGAATGAGGAACTGGTCGGCTTGCTTGCCACACAAGACAATGCGCGGCGGGAGTATGAGATCGTTGATAACTTGTACAAAATCGCAGACGCGCGGCGGCGTGGCAGCGAAGACGAGGTACGCAAGTTGGTTGAGCAACAGCGGGAGCTTCTGGCCTTGACCGGTATGTGCGAGTATGGCCAGGTTGCCTTCAAGGATTGCTCGTATCGCCAGAAGCGACTCCAGACAATCAGCCTGGAAGATCGCCAGGAGAAAACTGCGCTTGACAAAAGCAATGCCAAATTGGCGGAATTGGCTACGCAAAAACTGGCGGACAGAGAACAAGTCAAAATGAAGCTGGATGAGGTGACACAGCGTGTTGCCAACAAGAAAGCGGAATTGAACAAAGTCCGCATACGACGCCGAACCGTCCAACTGGACAAAGATCGCGGACAAAATTTGTTGGAAGAACTGAAACGTTGGGAGCAATTCGGTTTCCCGGAAGCCGCCAATGAATTGCAAAAGGCTGCTGAACGACGATCTGGTATCCAAACGGAAATCGATCGGGCGCGCATGCGGCTGGAAATTCTGCAGCACGACCAGTCCGAACGAACACGGTTTTTAAGCGTCTTGACCAACAAGGTGACGCAGGAGTTATTGTCAGATCAGGTCTTTGGAAGGCTGGACAGCTATAACGAAGACAGCCCGTTTTGTTTGTCGCCGCATGGCGGGGAAGCGTATCGCGTGCTCGAAATCCTCGTGGGCGATCTGGTGTGCTTGCTTGATGCCGTCAATCCGGCCAGCGCTTTCCCATCGATGTTGATCCACGATTGCCCACGAGAAGCGGACATGGGGAGACGCCCCTATCACGATTTCCTTTTGTTGATCGAACGCATCGAGCGCGAAGCCTATGGAGGGAACACGCCGTTTCAGTACATCGTCACCACAACGACCCCACCGCCAGAACATCTGCAACGACCACCCTATCTCCGGCTGGAACTTGACCCAAGTCGTGATAACGGCTTTTTGTTCAAAAAACGATTTGTTCCTCGCGTGACCGCAAGCATTGTCTGAAGGCTGCGCGTGGACACTTTGCCTACTCTGGTTGTCAAAGCGCTGATCGACAGCGGTTATGACCTGCTTTCCCCCGCTACTGAAGGCTGGTTCACCGCTGCCATCAGCGGCGCCACGACAAAGGTCGCAGTGCGGGCGATGGATACGGGTACACTACTGGCCGCGCCCGAATCCGGCGTGATGGCGCGTATCGGTTTGCCGCCGGCAGCGTATCCCTTGCCGCTGGGAATGACCGGCGCGGGTATCGTGGCCGGCCCCGCGCAATTGTACGAAGCCTTGCGCCTGCTGCATTCACTGCAAACCCATCCGGTTGCCACTCTGTCGGCCAGGATGGAAGCGCGGCTGGCGGCGATTCCGGCCACGGAGCGTACCCGCGAAGTACGTCAGCGTATCGGACAAGACGTTTTTCGGGAAGCGCTGTTGGAACTCTGGGAAGGACGCTGCGCGCTATCCGGAATCGCTTTGCCGCCTTCGCTGTTGCGCGCCAGCCACGCCAAGCCTTGGACGTTGTCCGACGAGCGAGAAAAGCTCGATCCGTTCAATGGTTTGCTCTTGGCCGTCCACTACGATGCGCTGTTTGATCAAGGCTTGGTCACATTCGATGATGACGGGCATATCACGATCTCGTCTTCATTATCGCAGGAGGCGCGGAAAATCCTGCGCCTGGATGACTCTGCGCGCTTACGTTTCATTCTCCCTGGGCATATTGAATATTTGCGCTTTCATCGCGCGAACATTGCCAAATCGTAGGCAATGCTACTTCTCGCAATACATGTGCACGATCTGTAGTCGTCCATGTCCGAATTCCTGGCAGATGTTTTGTCTTGCCTGGACTAACTGCCTAAGTAAACCGCCGTGACCGCGATCCGCTCATGCCCGAGTTCACGGCTGATTTGTTGCCGGGCGAGTCGATCACTCTGGCGTTGTGCCAAATCGAGCTGGGCCGTTTGGGGGCCACCGGCCTTGGGCGCTTTCCATCCCGTCAGCGTTTCGTACCGAATTTGCGCATACCGATGTCGCAGCCCGTGCATGCTGGAAAGTCCGGCCCGCTTGCACTGTCCGTCATAGACCTGCCGCTGCTGGATGTAGGTCTTGTTCGCCGGGATCAACGACCCGGAACCGACCAACTGGCGGGCTTCATCAAGCACGGCGCGTTGTTCCGGCGTCGTGATGGGGATCGTCCGATCCCGTCCGCCCCTGGCCCAGGAACCCTGGATGGCGAGCAAGAAATTAGCGGCAGCCCTTCAGGGCTGCCGGTCCAACGTCATTGGGAAGGGGTTTCTCTCCCCTCCCCAATGGCTACGGATTGATCCCCCGGCCTTCAGGGCGGGGTCTCACCTTCGCGCCGCCCTGAAGGGCGGGGTTTCAAACCAGAGTTGGTTTTACGATGAATAATCTGGCGGGGGTTTTTCTGTGTTTTATCCCGGATTTGTGTATCCACAATACATAAATTCGTAAATTTTTTTAGGTCGTGCTTATTTCTTGGTCAATTTCATTCCTTTCTGGTTGAAGAAGACGCACGGAAAGCACACGTTTCCATTGTGTATTTGTGCCCGCTCACGGTTTGTCTTGTGAGATTGTTTTCCCTCATCGTCGCCAACAAATTCCGCTCATTTCGTCCATCCCGAAATGGAGGAAGACCGGATTGGGGAACGTTATCTACGGTCAGTGCCGTCATCTGCGGGGCGCTCTGCCTTAGTCTTTCGTCTCCTGTCCGTCATTCCCTGGACTGCTGCCCGCCAGGGCTTGGTAGATGCTGACGGGGCGTTGTTTGCCTTTGACGCGCAGGGTGTCCAGGAAGCGGAAGGTGAAGCGTTCGCCGCATTGTATCCTGGTGGCTTCGCTGACGATTACGGGAACGCCGTATTGGGCGCAGAGTCCTTCCAGGCGGGAGGCGATGTTTACGTTGTCGCCGATCAGGGTGTAGTTGACGGTATCCGCCGAACCCATGTTGCCGACGTAGGCGGCGCCGGTGTGGATGCCCGCGCCCATGACGATGGTCACGCCGAATTCGGCTTGGAGTTCGCTGTTCAGGCGAGATAGCGTCTCCTGCATGGCGAGCGCGGCGGATACGGCGCGGATGGCGTGGTTGGGCACGTCCAGCGGCGCGTTCCAGAAGGCCATGAGGGCGTCGCCGATGAATTTGTCTACGGTGCCGCTGCTTTCGCGCACCAGCGCGGTCATGGGAGTGAAGTAGCGATTCAGGAGCGCGACGGTCTGTTGTGGCGAAAGCCGTTCCGAGATGGAGGTAAAGCCGCGGATGTCGGTAAACAGGATGGAAAGCTCGCGTTCTTCGCCTGCCAGCAGGTCGCCGCGCGCCTTGGTGATGCGTTTGACGATTTCGGGCGAAACGTAGTGGGAAAAGGCGTTCTTCAGGATGAGTTTTTGTTTTTCTTCCTGCCAGAAGCGCAGGAACAGCAGGCTTGCGCCCTGGACGGCGATGGTGAGCGCGATGTACAGCGGCGAGAGAAAAACGCCCTGCAGGAACAGGGCGCGCGCGCCCCAGATGACGGCGGCCGCAAGGCACAGGGCAAGGGGCAGGTAGATGCGGGGACGCGCCATGCCAAAAGCGGCGGCGGCAATGAGGCCGACGCAGAAAATGCCCAGGCATTGCGCGAAAGGCGTCCAGGAGGGAACGCGGATGGCGTTTTGCGACAGGATGGCGTCCGCCTCGGCGGCATGGATCTCCACGCCGGGATATACCGGGTCGAACGGCGTGGCGCGAATATCCAGCAGGCCGGGGGCGGCGGTGCCGACGAAGGCGATGCGTCCTTCCAGCGCCTCTGGCGGGACCTTGCCGGTCAGGACGTCGCGGGCGCTGATATACGGGTAGGCGTTGCGCGCGCCAACGAAGGGAATGTGCAGCATGCCGCCGGCGGAGACCGGAACCTGATAGCCGCCAACGCGCACCGCGGCAAGTCCGTCCACGCCGGATTCCACGATGACGTTCTCGGTTTCCAGCGCGCGCGCCAGGGTGCGCAGGGCAAGCGAGGGATAGATGTTTTCCCCGATGCGCATCAGGAGCGGCGCTTGCCGCACGATGCCGTCCCAGTCGGGCGCGATGTTGACGAATCCCAGGGCCGCCGCGCCGCGCAAGGGGGCATGGGGCTGGCGGATTCCCGAGAGGACGGGCAGCCGCGTCTCGTACGGCAGGTCGCCGGGGGACGCGCGGGAGACGACGCGAATGCCGGAATCGGGCGGCGCTTCCTCCTCTTCCGGCAGCGGGCTGTCGAAACGTCCGTATATGCCCAGCACGGCGGGCGCTCGCGCCAGGGATCCGGCAAGGATGCGGTCGTGATCGGCGAGGGAAGCGGGCAGGCCGGCAAAGCGGAGATTCAGTCCCCGGTCGCGTTTCAGGACGGATTGCATTTCGGCGGGCGAAGTGCGATCCGCTTCGGAAAACAGGATGTCGATGCCGATGGCGGCAACCTGGCCGCGCGTGAGCGCGTCGACGAGATCGGCGATGCGATAGCGCGGCCAGGGCCATTGACCGTATTCGGCAAGCGAGGGTTCGTCGATGTCGATGATGACCACGAGATCCCGGGCGGCGGAGCGCGGCGCGGAGGCGGCGCGCAAGGACAGCAGCGCGTCGTAGATTTTCAGGTCCAGGCGGGCGATGGGCGCGGGCTGGGCAATGTAGAGCAACAGCATGCCGCAGACGACGCCCAGGCTGATAACCAGCATCAAGAGTCCGTGCGCGCGCCGGGAAAGGCGGTTTGTGAGTTCACGCGCGCGCCGGGAAATCCGCTTCGGGTTCATCGTAAAACCAACTCCGGTTTGAGACCCCGCCCTTCAGGGCGGCGCGAAGGTTGATCCCCCGGCCTGAAGGCCGGGGGATCAATCCGTAGCCATTGGGGAGGGGAGAGACCCCCCCTTCCCAATGACGTTGGACCGGCAGTCCTGAAGGGCTGCCGCTAATTTCTTGCTGCCGGGAAGAGCGTCACGGCGACGGCTCCGCCGTATCCGGAAAGCGTCGATAGATCATGGGCAGTATGTAGGAGATTTCTTCCATGCAGGCGATGAGTTCGGGATCGAAATGCTGTCCCGCTTCCTTCGCGAGCAGGGCGAGCGCGTCCTCGAACGTCCAGGCGTCCTTGTAGCAGCGGGGAGAAATCAGGGCGTCGAAGACGTCGGCGATGCTGGTGATGCGCGCCGCCAGCGGAATGTTCTTGCCGGCAAGCCGTCCTTCGTTGCCGCTGCCCGCGTAGCCCTTGCCGTTCCATTTCTGGTGGTGATGGAGGGCGATGTCGCGCGCCAGCATGCTGATTGCGTCCGTCTCCTCCGCGAGGATGGAAGCGCCCAGTTCGGTGTGGCTGCGCATGACGCGATATTCTTTTTCGTTCAGGTTTCCCCGTTTTTTCAAGATCAGATCGCTGATGCCGACCTTGCCGATGTCGTGCAGCATGGCGGCCAGGCGGATACGGCTTTTTTCGTAGCGGATTTCTTCCGGAGGCCGCTCGTTTTTTTCCGCCCAGCGCTGGTACAGTTCGGAAGCGACCGCGCCGACCCGTTCCGCGTGCGGTCCGGTTTCGGAAGGATCGTGCACTTGCGCCATTCTCAGGACGTTGTAGACGTTTCGCCGGTAGAGGGCGTTGTGCGCGACGATGCTGCCGGCCTCGCGCGCCATGAGACGCGCGGTGTAGGCCATGTCGAGCGTGAAGGGCGCGGGCGAGCGGGTCTTGCGGACGAGGCGGTTGATGAGCTGCATCACGCCGCAAATCCGGCCATCGAAATCAAGGAACGGCACGGTCAGCATGGAGCAGGTGCGATAGCCGGAACTTTTGTCGAACCTGTCGTTGAAGCGATAGGGCGCGTCCGGCGGCAGTTGGCGGACATCCTCCAGATTCAGCGCCTCGCCGGTGCAGGCGACGTAACCGGCGATGGAATCCCTGGAAATGGGCAGACGGCTGGTGGCGTAGGCGTGTTTGTAGGCTTCGCGGACAGCGAACAGGCTGTCATTGTGCGTGTAGGCGAAGGCCAGTTCGTCGCCATCGACCAGGAAAATCGTGCCCGCGTCGGCGCAGGTGACCGTGCGCGCCATGGCGAGAATGCGATCCAGGCTGACGTTTTCGTCCTTGTACCGCGACAGTTCGTCCAGAAAGCGCAGCATCCAGTCGCTTTCCAGCCGGATGTCGGGAACGGGGCCATCGGGCGTGACGTGCAGGTTTTCGCGGGCGAGAAAAACCTCCGGCCCATTGGGATTTTCGTAGGCGCGCGCCTTCCGCGCCACGCGGTCGAGTTCCTGATCGCTCCTGCCGACTTCGTGATGCGAGAGGACAAGGTTGCGCGCCCCGGCGCCCTGGGCGGCGTCGATCCAGTCTTCCCAGGTCGAATGCCCCCAGCCCCTCTTGTAGTCGCCGCGCCCGTAGGTGGCGTCTACCACGGCGATGTCCGCGCCCTTCAGCATTTCGCGGGCGGCGGCGATCGACGCCGCGTCGTCCGTCCTGATTTCGTGGTCGCCGCTGTAGAAGAAGCGCGCCGCGTCGACATCGACGCGATACCCCAGACAATCATCGGGATGACAGGTCGGCAAGGCGGTGACGCGCATTTTGTCCCTGCCGATGCAGACTTCCTCATGGGCGCGGATGGAATGCTGGATGACGTTGCCCTTGAGACTATTGAAAGGCACGGGAAAAATGCCGCCCGCGAAAAAATAATCCGGCAGATAGCCGAGCCAGTTGGGCAGATGCAGATGCACGGTCCAATCCGGCAAGTGCAGCGGCTTGAAAAACCACAGGCCGACGATGTGGTCGGCATGGGCGTGGGTAATGAACAGATGACATTCGCCGCTATCCGGCAAGCCGGCGCCCGCCTCGCGCAACCCCGTTCCCGCGTCGAAGAAAACCAGCGTTCCCGCGCTGCTGCACAGTTCGATACAGGCGGTATTGCCGCCATAGAAGGTAGTGTCCAACGCGGGCGACGCCATGCTGCCGCGCACGCCCCACAGGGTTATTTCCATCGTCTTGTTCTCCGGTCGTCGCAGTCCCTGCGAACGGCAATCGCGCCCGCGGCGCGGGGAAATTCAGAATGCCGCGCCACGCCCGCGCCACGCGCGAAGAGGACGGCAACGACGAATTATACAGGGGTTCGAGACAGGAGACGGAGCGCTCGCGGGCGCGATCCAAAGTGGAGGAAAAATCGCCCAGGACGAAGCGCCGCCGCGCTCCCTTTGCAGAGCGCCAGCTCTCCCCTGCTGGAGCCGAAGGCGAAAGGACAGCCGCGGGCTGGTCTGGCGAAGCCAGATGCAGCAAAGCCTTTGCAGGCTGCGAAGCTGCACGCAAGGGGAGGGCTGGGGAGGGCTGGGGAGGGGGGGGTTGCAGCCGCGGAACAGGAACCAGGGTTCGATGCAAGCGGAACCGCCGCAAGCCCTTTGAGGGTGCAAGTCCAAGACAAACCGGCAAAAAGCGGGTTTTTATTTTTTGCCGCTTTCACGTCTTGCCCTTGCTCTTTCTCACCACGGTGGCGATGTCGACGCCGAGCAGTTCGGCGGCCTTGCGTTTGCTGCCGGTTTTCTGGATGGCGGCGTCGATCAGGGTGGATTCGTAGTTCCTGACCGCGTCGCGCAGATTTACACCCGCGGAAAGTTCCATGCTTCCCGCGTTGGGCGCGTCTTGCGCGGCGAGCGTTCGTGTGGCGCGGGAGAACGTCTCCTGCTCGAAAAAGGGCAAATCCATCTCGCTGGCGGCATGGTCACAGGCGACGCCCAGGTATTCGATGATGTTCTGCAATTCGCGCACGTTGCCGGGATAGGCATAAGCCTGCAAACGGCGCAGGCAGCCCGCGTCGAGCATGAGCGGCGTCTTGCGGCGCAAGTTTACCCTTGCCAGGAAGCGCTCCGTCAGCGGCGCGATCAGTTCGCGTCTCTCCCTGAGCGGCGGCAGCACGATGGGGACGGCGCTCAGGCGATAGTAGAGGTCGCGGCGGAAGCTGCCTTCCTCGACCTGCGCGCGCAGGTCGCGGTTGGTGGCGGCGATGATCTGCATTTGCAGTTTGCGCGGCGCGGTCGCGCCGACGCGCTGCACCAGGCCTTCCTCGATCGCTTGCAGGATCTTGGCCTGGCAGTGGAGCGGGATTTCCCCCACTTCGTCGAGGAACAGGATGCCGCCTTCCGCCGCCTCGATCAGCCCCTTCTTGCCGCGGGAGGAAGCGCCCGTGAAAGCGCCGCGCTCGTAGCCGAACATTTCCGACTCAAAAAGCGAATCCGGGATGGAACCGCAATTGACATGCACGAACGGACAGGCGGCGAAGCTGGATTTGCGGTGCAACTGGCGCGCGAGTTCGGTCTTGCCGACGCCCGATTCGCCAAGGATCAACAGGCGCGCGCTCATGTCGATGGCGCGCAGGCCGCGCGTTACCGCCTGCGTGGTGGCCTGGCCGCTGACGATAGGCTCGTTTTCGGCGCTCGCCGCGGAACGGAGAGGCGCCGGCATGAAAACGGGGCTGGCCTGCTGTTGCGCCTGCTGCGTGCGCCCGGCGATCTTGTCCAGCGCGTCGAGATTGCGCGTCAGGATCATGAAGGCGCTGCTCTCGCCGCTCCAGGAACGATAGCTGCGGGTGGAAACGAGATAGTCGCGGTTGTCGGCGTCGCGCACGACCTTGTTTACACGCGCGTAGCCATGATGGAACGCTTCGGGGATCACCGAATAATCAAGCCGCGCCTGCTGGACGAAATCCTCCAGCGGATGGCCGACGACCATCTGGCGATAGACCTCGTTGATGCTTTCAGCGGCGGAATTCATGTAGCGCACCAGTCCGGCGGGATCGACCATGACGAGACCATCGGGAATCAGGTCGCCCAGCGCCCGCCAGCGGTCGTCGATGTACAGCGCCTCGAAATCGCTCGCCCTTGAACTGGGCGTGAGATTGTCCGCTATGCTCATGAACTTCATGATCCATTCCTCCCGATGGCGTCGGCATCTTCGGAAAGGCCGGCGGGACGAAGCGAAAGGACGAAATGGCCAGACGCATCCCCTTCGAGCGGCGCGATCCGCGCCTCGCACGGCAGGAGCGCGTTGGATTCCATCCTGACCAGGGCGCGCCAGCACTGCCGGCGGCAGCCGCGCCAGCATCGGCTGCCGGGCAGGGACTGCTCTAGGTTGATGATGCTCTGCGCGTCGCGTCCGAGAAAATCCTCGCTGTTCCAGCCCAGGAGCGTCTCGAAGGCGTCATTGACCGCCACCAGCCGCCGGTCGCGGTCGATGACCATGATGGCGTCGGGCAGCGCGGCGAAGATGTCGCGCATCTTTTCCACCTCGTTTTTCAGGCGCGTGTGCGTCTGCCGGATGCTGGTCACGTCGCGCAGGGTGCCGAAAATGCGAAAGAGAAAGCCGTCGGCGATGCCGCAGCGCACGTTGTTTTCCATGTGGCGCACGCTGCCGTCATGGCGGTAATCGGTGCTTGGCGCGTTGTCTACGGCGAAGCCGGATTGGATGATCTGGAGAATGAAGGCTTCGTTCTCGGGAATGCGCGGAAAATAGAGCGATACCGGCTGGCGTTCGATGTCCAGTCCTTCCGGCAGCCCGTAAAGCCGGGTGAGCGCCTCGTTGCAGAACAGCCAGTGGCAATCGTTCTCGAACACCTGGCGCACGATCTCGCTGTTGCGCTGGCTGATGTCCACAGGTTCGGAAAATTCGATGCACCACATGGCTTCCGAGGAGGTCTGGGCAAAACCGCGCAGCATTTCCTCGGCAAGCGTCAGGCTTTCCAGCCGCCTGTCGCCGGTGTTGCAATTCCCGGCATGGCTGGCGGTAAAGCGCAGCAGGGACGCGCCGTCCGGGCTGGCGGCGCGGTCGAGAAGCCCCGCGATTTTCCGGGGATGACCGCTCGCGTCGACGAAGGTCGCCAGGAGATGCGCGGGCGCGTCGCCCGGCGAGAGCGAACGCTGGAACGCCGCGAAGGTTTTCAGTGACGCGGCGTCCACCACCTCGCTCAGGAGGCAGCCATTGTCGGGAACGATGCTCCGGGCTGCGTCGCTGCGGCAGATGACGCGCAGATCGTCATCGACGGCCAGAAGGAACACCGGCGCGGTGGCAAGGAGGGATTCAGGTTGCATGGGGCGTTCTTTCATGAGGGGCGGCGAGGATGCGATTGAAAGTGGAGGAACAAGGCCGAAGGCCGGTTTTGCCGCACAAAACCTTTCCAGACGAAGCGCGGCGTTTGCCGTTTCCTCGCCCCTTTGGGGGGAGAGGATGGCCCGGCAGGGCCAGGAGAGGGCGTTGTTCTACACGGCGCGAAAGCGCCGGTAACTTTACCCGCCGTGCTGCCCCCTCTCCCGCCCCTGACGGGGCACCCTCTCCCCCGCAGAAGCGGGGGCGAGGGAACGGCAAGCAGTCGTGCTTCGTCTGGCAAGGTTTTTCCTCCATTTTCAATCGCACCCGGCGGCGACCGGAGCTTGATGTAGGTCTCGTGTTCTCTAGCAAGAAGCGTGCTGGAAGGGGGGACAGGAGACAGGTGACAGGAAACAGGAGACAGATTTTTACCGGCGCGTAGCGCCGCATGCTTTCTCTGTTTCCTGTCTCCTGCCGCCTGCCGCCAAACCCCTCCCCGGCCCTCCCCTTGTCAGGGGAGGGGGCGGTCGTTTTCTTTCCGATTCAATCTTCTTCCTCCGGCAGATCGTCGCAAAGGGGTTTTATCAGGGCGAAAATTTCGGCGAAATCCGCCACGGTCTTGTCTGCCAGCGCCTCGTCCATGGGCGTCGAAAGAATGAAACGTCCCTTTTTCATCAGGTAATACCCCTTGACCAGGGCCGCCATATGCACGCAATCGTAGAGGGACATGTGCCGCGCCAGGGTGCGCATGCTGTCGGTGGCGTTTTCCACCTGTTTTTTCCGGGTGAAGTGGTAGCCGATGAAGGAGCCGCCGCCGGTGAAGACCACGGGGATTCCGGCCTTTTCCGCCGCTTGCCGAAGTCCCTGCCGCAGCCGGTCTCCCAGGCGGTTGAGCCGGTCGATTTCGGGTTGCGGGTAGTGATGCAGGGCCACCGCTCCGGCGGTCATGCTCATGGGATTGCCGCTGAAGGTGCCGGAGGCGCTGAGCATGGCGCTGTGGGCGGGGAGGAAGCATTTCATGATGTCCTCCCTGCCGCCGTAGGCGCCTACCGGCAGCCCGCCGCCGATGATTTTCCCCAGCGTCATGAGGTCGGGTTCGACCCCTTCTTGCGCCGCGAGTCCGCCCTCGCTCAGGCGGTAGCTGACGACTTCATCGAAGATGAGCAGCGCGCCGTGCCGGTCTGCCAGATTCCGCGCCGCGCGCAGATAGCCCGGCTTGGGCAGGATGAACCCGGCGGAGCCGAGCATGGGTTCCATGACGATCACCGAAACCTCGCCGGGATATTGCTTGAGGATGGTCTCCATCTGGGCGGAATCGTTGAAGGCCACCGGGATGACCAGTTGCGCGAGTTCCTCGGGCACGCCCGGCTCCAGGACGCGCGCGGGCAGACCGCCGGGCGCGCGTTGCATGTCGATGCCCATGTTGACCGTGGCAAAGTCGCTGGCGCCGTTGTAGCCGCCGTCGATGCGGATGACGTATTTTTTCCGGTTGTAGGCGCGCGCCGCGCGGATGGCGTACATGACCGCCTCGGTGCCGGAATTGCAGAATTTGATCTGCTCGAGCGCCGGGACGCGATCGGTCAGGAATTTCGCCAGGTCGTATTGGGGAAGCGTGGGCGCGGCGTAGACAGTGCCCTTGTCGAGCTGCGACTTCAGGGCGTCGGAAACGGGTCCGAAGGCATGGCCGTGAATCAGGGACATGTAGTTGTTGATGTAATCGACATAGGCGTTGCCGTCCAGGTCGAAGACCTTGCTGCCCGCCCCGTGCGTGACCGTGATGGCGTAGGGCGCGTAGGTGACCAGGACGCGGCTTTCCCCGCCGGGGATGACCCGCCGCGCCGCCTCGTAATGCGCGGCGGATTTCGGGGTCTTTTTGATGTATTCCCGTTTCAGTTCTTCATAGAGTCTGGACGGCATTTTTGCTTGCTCTTTTCTTCATCAGGCGGCGGGAGACAGGAGAGGGATGCCGGAAGGCCCCTGTTCCCTGGCCGCACCATCATTGTGTTCGCGCATCATCCAATGCGCCGTTCCAGTGCGTCGGCGAAGGCGAAGACGTCCATCGCGCAGCCGTGCGTCGCCACGGCGTAGATGGGCGCGTTGGCGTCGGTGTTGACCGCGATGATCGTCTCCACGTGCTTCATGCCGTGCTGGTGCTGCACCGCGCCGGAAATGCCGAGCGCGAGGTAGAGTTTGCAGTTGCCCGCCACCTTGCCGGTGAGACCGACCTGGTGCGGCTTGGGCAACCAGCCGGAATCGGCGACCGGTCGCGAACAGCCGAGCGTCGCGCCCAGCTTTTCCGCCAGCGCGGCGAAGCGCGGCACGTTCTTTTCGTCCTGGATGCCGCGTCCGATGGAGAGGATGAATTCCGCCTTGCCGATGTCGATGTTCGAGGCGGGCGCTTCCTCGAAGCCCCGGTGCCGGCAGCGTCCCTTGACGCCGTCGAGCGCCAGCGCCAACGGCGTCACGGTCGCGCCGCCGACGCCTTCCGGCGCCTTGAAGGTCGCGCCGCGCACGGTGAGCACGACCACGGGCTTGTCCGGGAAATCGAGTTCGACATTGACCTTGCCGCCATAAGCGCCGCGCGTCGCCTTCACGCCCGATGCCGCGGCTTCCAGCCCGAACACGTCGGCGGCGAAGCCGCTGCCCAGGCGCACGGCCACGGCGGCGGCGAAACTGCCGCCGCTGGCGGAATGCCCGATCAGGATCAACGCGGGCCTGACCGCCAGCGCCGCGCTCACGACCGCCTCTTCATTGACTGCCGCGTCGAAGTGGGGATTGTCCGTTTTGGCGACGAGGATCTCGTCCACGCCCGGACGGTTGAGCGCGGACACGAAGTCTTCCGCCGTCTCGCCCGTCACCAGCGCCCGCAATGGGCCGCCCAGACTCTCCTTCAGCGTGAGCGCCGCGCCAATCAGCTCCAGGCTGAGATCGGCCAGCGCGCCGCGCGTGTGTTCGGCAACGATCAGAATTCCGCTCATATCGTTTCTCCCATTTTTTCCCGGATGATGGCGATGACCCTGGCGGCGACTTCGTCTGGGCCGCCTTCCAGCATGGCCGCCCGTTCGGCTTGCGGCAGGGACAGACGCTCGATCCGCGCCGCCCGCCAGATGGCGTCCTCGCCGGAGGCATCGACGAAAACCACCGGCTTTTCCCTCGCCTGCTTGATCATGCGCATGGTGGCGTAGCGCGGCGTATTCGCCCCGGTCTGCAAGGTGACGAGCGCCGGAACCGGAAGCTCCACCTCGTGCAGCAACCCGCCTTCCAGTTCCCGTTTCACCCTGATGAACTCGCCGCCGTCCCAGTCCGCCGCCACCGCCAGCGTGGCGCGGGGCAAATCGAGCAGCCGGGCAAGCGCCGCGCCGGTGGCGGCATTGGCCTGATCGCCGGATTGTCCGCCCATGAAGATCAGGTCGGGCTTTTCCCGCAAGGCCACCGCCGCCAGCAGGCGCGCAATGGCGATGGGATCGGCGTCTTCCAGTCCGGCGTCCCAGACGCGGATGCCGCGATGCGCGCCCTTGGCCAGCGCCTTGCGCAGGATTTCCCCGGCTTCCGCGGGGCCGACGCTGACGACCACCACCTCGCCGCCGCCCAGTGCCTCGACCGTGCGCAGCGCCTGCTCCAGCGCCGTGTCGTCCCATTCGTTCAGCTGGTATTCAAAGAATTCCGCCGGAATGCCGCGCCGGTCGTCCGTGAAGGAAAAATCATCCCCGAGCGCGCCAACGCGCTTGACCGGCACCAGGATGCGCGCGCCATTCCTGGCGGGCGTGTCGAACGCGGGCAGCCGGGCGGGCGTGACAGGCCGCGCCTGCCATTCCACGCCGCTGGCGGCGGGCGCGCCGATGACGGCGGCGGGCGCGGGCGTCCCGGCGGGCGCGGCAATGGCCGGCGCGGGCAGATGTCCCGCCAGCGCCTTGTCCAGCCGTTCCACGACGACGCTGGCCACCCGCTGCGCGACGGCGGCGGCGATCCGCTCGGTCAGGCCGGGCAGATCCTGCAAGGCGATGGCGTCGAGTTCGATGGCCCTGGCGACCAGTTCGGCAATGTCCTCGACGACGAAATCCTTTTCAAAACCGGCGGTTTTGCGGGCATCTTCAAACATGATGAGATCCTTGGGGCAACAGGTGACGAAAACATCGAGCGGGAGCAGTTCCGCCGCTTCGCGGATGCGCAGTTCGGAAGGCTTTTGGGTTCCCGGTTTGTCCGGCATCCACATGCGCCCGCCGCCCGCGCCGCAGCAGAAGGCGTTGTCGCGGTTCCTGGGCATCTCGACGAGTTCGCAGCCGATCAGCGCCAGCACCCGGCGGGGGGCGTCGTAGCGTTTGTTCAGCCGCCCCAGGTGGCAGGGGTCGTGGAAAGTGACCTTGAGACGCAGCGGCTTCTTTACCTTGAGCGCGCCGGATTCCAGCAGATCGCACAGCAGTTCGGTGTAGTGGATCACCGGCGCAATGGCTCCGAATTCCGGGTATTCGTTATGGAGCGTGTTGAAGGTATGCGGATCGGTGGTGACGATGCGCTGGAAGGACTTCGCCCGCGCCATCTCGCCCAGGTTGTGTTCGGCCAGCGCCTCGAACAGCCCTTCTTCGCCAACGCGGCGCGCGTCGTTCCCGGCGGTTTTCTCGCCCTCGTGGAGCAGCGCGAAATCCACCCTGGCGGCCTTGAAGATGCGCGCCACGGCGCGGCTGACCTGCTGGCCCCTCGGGTCGAACGAGGCCTGGTCGCCGACGAACCACAGCAGGTCGGCGGCCTGCCTGCGAATGTCCTTCACCGTGAAGCCGAGATCCTTCGTCCAGGCCGCGCGTTTCCTTGCCGGTTCGCCAAAGCTGTTGCCGGAAGCGCCGATGGCGCTGAGCGTATTGCGCAGGAGCGGGTCGAGACAATCGTTTTCCACCAGTTGCCGGCGCATCTTGACGATCTTTACCGGATGCTCGATGCCGACCGGGCAAATCTCCAGGCAAGCGCCGCACGCGCGGCAAGACCACAGGGTCTCCGGGTCGATGACTCCGCCGATCAGCGCCTTGTCCGGCAGGTCGCGCCCCTGCGCCATATCGTTCGCCAGGCGCAGATCCAGGATGAAATCGCGCGGACTCAAGGGATAGCCCGCCGTCCTGGCCGGGCAGGCTTCATGGCAGCGTCCGCACTTGGTGCAGGCGTCGAAATCGAGCATGTCCTTCCAGGAAAAATCGGACATCCTGCCCGCGCCGGCGGTTTCGGCTTCCGGCGCGGGCGCGGGCAGACGGGAGAGCGCCAGCGGATCGCGCGCCGCCAGCGCGCCCATCGCGGCGAAGATGTGCTTGGCCTTGTACCACGGCAGCGCGACGATGAAGGCAAGCGCCGCCAGGCCGTGGAACCACCAGTTGACGGCGCGGACGGCGCGCAGGGTTTCCTCGCTGGAGTTGGCGAACAACAGGCCGAAGAAAGCGCCGACCGGCTCCCAGCCGCCCCATGCGGGACGCTCCATCGCGTGACGCAAGCCTTCCTGCGTGAAACCGCTGACGATGATGACCAGGATGGCGACGAGGAACACCCAGTCCTCCACCTGCCAGCGCCGGGCGGCGGGACGCAATTCCGTCTCGCCCAGGTAGGCGCGCCGGTAATCGAGTTTTTCGGGGGAATGGGCGGTGCCGCGCCGCAGCATGAGCAGCAGGACGCCCGCCAGCACGAGAAGTCCGGCGATGTCGACCGTCAGGCTGAACGCCTTGAAGAACATGCCTTTCCAGTAGGTGACGCCGAACAGCGGCTCCAGGATGTCGTATTCCAGCGTGATGATCGCGGTGCCGAGGAAAAGCGCCGCGAATCCGAAGAACACCAGCGCGTGCGCCGCGCCCGCCACCTGGTCACGGCGGCGCAGGGCGCGATGGCTCGCCACTGCCGCCGCCATGCGCAGAAAACCCGTCCGCAAATCCAGCTTGACCGGCGAAGGCCGTCCGCGCCGGTATTTGCCGACCGCGCGCGCCACGCCCCAGAGGAAAGCGCCAATGGCGGCAAAGCCGATCAGGTAGAAGGCCGTGATCCCGAAGGATTCCAGTCCCCAGAACAATGCTCTCGTTTCCATGCTCGACCGATTGGGTTGGGAGCTTGTTCTCGATTTCCGGTAAGCCGTTGGAACAGCACCCGGATATCGCGAGCAGCTTCCTGGACAAAAAAACCGGGCGGACAGTTGCCCCGCCCGGCGCGAAACGCGTCCATCAAGAGGGACGCGCGGAAGAGGCTTCTCAGCCCGCCTCGACTCTCGGGCGCGCGTCGCCCAACTTCGGCACGGTTTCCGCGCCCCAGAGCTGGCGTTCGCGTATCCACGGCAGCGGGTATTGCGGATGCGGACTATCGAATTCCCGCGCCAGACGGTGGCCCGCGAAGGTGGCGCCGGAAATCTGCATCGGCGCCTGGCAGTCGCCAACGCGATACACCGCTTCCACCCCGTTCTTTTCCCACTCGCCCTTGCGGCGCTTCAGTTCCTGGTACAACTCGTGATTCGGCACGCGCGAAGTCACCAGGATCACCGTGTCGGCTTCCAGCGCGATGACGTCCTTGCTCTCAAGGCGCGGCAATTCGCCGGTGACCGGATCGCGCAGCGCCCAGCCGTGACGGTAGAGGTGAAAGAGCGTGAGCTTGCCGTTCGCGTAGGATTCCGGCCAGTGGTTGCGAAACACGGTAATGCCCTTCTCGTGCATCATCCGCTTGTTGTTCTGCACTTCCAGGGTGAATTGGCTGTATTCCGCCGGGTCGGACATGTTGGTGACGAGCCATACCTTCTTGCCGAGATCGGCGGCCCATTCCGCCATGCTGATGCCGGTGAAATGGCCGTCGCCGTCGAGCACCACCACCCTGTCGCCGACGATGGACTTCCCCGCCAGCAGTTGTTCGGGGGTGATGCAGTTCGGCAGCGCCGCGTCCAGACCGGGAACCGGGCTATGGCCTTCCGCGCCCAGGCCGTCCTCGCGCCAGCGCGAGCCGGTGGCGATCACCACCCTGTCCGCGCCGTATTCGAGCACATCGTTGGCGCTCATCTTGCCGACGCCCAGATGCACTTCGACGTTCTTCAGCTTGGACAATTGCAACTGACGCCAGGTGATGGCGCGGCTCCATTCGTTCATGCGCGGATACTTGACCACGTTCCTCAGGTGCCCGCCCAGTTCGGCCTCGGCCTCGCGCAGATGCACGTCGTAGCCGCGCTCGCCCAGCACGCGGGCGCACTCCATCCCGGCGGGGCCGCCGCCGACCACCAGCACCGAGCAGGCGTCCTTCACCTTGTCGAAGCGTTCCGGGTGCCAGCCGCGCCGGTATTCCTCCATCGCCGTCGGGTTCTGCGTGCAGTTCAGAAGCCCGCACTGGTTGAATTTCGAGACGCACTGGTTGCAGCCGATGCACTCGCGGATGTCTTCCAGCCGTCCTTCGTCGATCTTCTTCGGCAGGAAGGGATCGGCGATGGAAGGCCGCGCCGCGCCGATGATGTCGGCAATGCCGCTCTCCAGGAGGTTCACCATGTCGTCCGGGCTGGTGTAGCGGCCATTGACCACCACGGGAATCGAACCGACGACGCGCTTGGCTTCCTTGACGAAGGGCGCCATCCAGCCCGACTTGCGAAAGCGCGATGACCCCGCGTCCTCGCCCCATTCCTCGTAGTCGCCGATCTTCACCGAATAGAGATCGCAGACGCCTTCCCTGTTGAGCAGTTCCAGCGCGCGGATGCCCTCGTCGGTCGCCTGGATGCCGTGCGGGCCTTGCAGGGTGTCGATTTCATAGCGCGTGGTGATGGCGCTCGCGTCGCCGCAGGCGCGCTTCAGGGCGGTCATCACCTCGATATAGAAACGCGCGCGGTTTTCCAGCGAGCCGCCGTATTTGTCGGTACGCTTGTTGTAGCGCCGCTCCAGGAACTGCACCGGCAGGGTGCTGTCGCCCGCCGTCACTTCCAGCAGATCGAAACCGGCGTCCTGGGCGCGTTTGGCGGCGAGCACGTACATCTCGATCAGCGCCTTGATGTCGTCCTCGTCCGCTTCCGAAGCGTAGATGGTGCGCGCAGGCATCAGGTTGGAAGGCAGACTGGAGGGCGCGCGCGGCGCCTCGCGCGATTCCAGCGACGGCGAATGCACGCCGCCATACCACAGTTGCACGCCGGAGAGACCGCCGTGCTTGTGGATTTCATCGCACATCGCGCCCAGATTCCGAACATCGCCTTCGTCCCACAAACGGGCGGAAGTGTAGGGAAACTCGTCGGATTCGGGATGAATCGAGCAGTATTCGGTAAACACCACACCCCAGCCGCCTTCGGTTTTTGTACCGCGAAAGAGCGCCTGCGCGCCTGGCCGTTCGGAACCCAGCCCGCAGCAGTGGCTCGACTGGAAAAAACGGTTGGGAGAGACCTTCGGGCCGATCTGGATCGGCGCGAACAGGATATTGTATTTTGGATCGCGTGCCATGAGTGGATTTCCTTGTCATCAGTGAGGGTGACAGCCTGCGTGAGCGGGCGCTGTGAGAGATGCAAAAATCTCTCGTGCAGGACGGAAATCAATATTCGTGCCACCAACAGGAAAACCTGGAATACGCTTATATATCAATATGTTATGGAACGACGGCTATACGGACGCGATGCGATATGGCATCACGCCCGGAAGGGGTGATGCAAAAAGGAATCAGGGATCGGGGATCAGAAAAATTCGCGGTTTTTCCGTATGGCTGGTCATTGGCTTGTCATGGCGCTGGAAGAGACGCGCGCTGCCGTCCTTGAGGATCAACAGGGTGTCGTAAGCCTCCGCCTTGCCGCCTTCCATGCCGGGGGAACCCATCGGCATTCCCGGAACGGCAAGGCCGATGGCGTCGGGATGCTCGCGCAGCAGGCGTTTGATGTCGTCGGCGGGGACATGGCCCTCCAGCAGGTACTGGCCGATTTGGGCGGTATGACAGGAAGCGTGCGCTTCCGGCATCCCCAGGGCGCGGCGCGTGGCGCTCATGTCCGTGACCGCGTGACTTTGCAGACGGTCGAATCCGGCGTTGCGCATGTGCTCCGTCCACGCGCCGCAGCAACCGCAAGCCGGATTCTTGTACATCGTCACCGCAGGCAAGCCCGCATCCGCCAGAAGAACAGGCGCGACAAACAACAGGGCCAACAACCAGAAAACGCGCTTCATGACAAAAGCTCCTCGAAGAAAAACGGAATTATGGCAGGCGCGGGAAGGAATGACTACAGGAAGTCACGCCGGGCGGCGTCTACGCATCCCAGTCCTCGACGATCTTTCCATCGATTTCGTAGTCAATGCGCTTGATTTTCGGAAAATTCCTCTTGATGGTTGCTTCCATTGCCCTCTTCACGACGATCTGAAACGCTATCGTATTGTTGAGGTAGCGCATTGCCTCTTCATCGTAAAACTAACTCCGGTTTGAAACCCCGCCCTTCAGGGCGGTGCGAAGGTGAGACCCCGGCCTGAAGGCCGGGGTTTCGACCGTAGCCATTGGGGAGGGGATGCAAACCCCTTCCCAATGACGTTAGACTGGCAGACCTGAAGGGCTGCCGCTAATTTCTTGCTCGCGCGGTTGCGTCGGCTCGATGAGCACTATCCCAAAGAGGCCCTCATCCGCATCGTGCTGGATAACCATGGCGCCCACATCTCCAGGGAAACCATGGCCTATCTGGCCAGCCGTCCGGGACGCTTCGAGTATGTGCACACGCCCA
>JAITRP010000040.1 GCA_031288305.1 Zoogloeaceae bacterium | reverse complement strand
AAGAAGGAGAATCGATGCTGGGCGCTCTGTCCTTCTACGCTTTTTACGTCAGGGACGGGATCGTCATCAAAAAGTCCGTCAAGAAAAACGGGGAATGGGTCGATTTCCACTGAAAAGGCGGTAAATCGCCGTTTGCGGGATAAAAGCATGAAATTTCATTTTCCCTCTTCCTTGACGAGAATTTCCGATCCGGGAACGCCTCCGGGCTGGACATTCGCGTCGAGGTCCGCAAGGCATCGGGCGCAATCCAAAGCGGAGGATGCCATGCCAATAAATGCTCCCAAACGAAGCGCGGCCATGCTCCCTCCCCTGTCAAGGGGAGGGTTGGGGAGGGGTTTGCGGCAGTGGCGCGGGCATCAAGGTTCCATGCAGACCAACCCGCCGCAACCCCCCTCAATCCCCCCTTCACAGGGGGGAGGAAAACCGCGCGGCGGTTCGGTCATCCCGCAGGGGCGGCAACCTGCTGCCCCTGCGACAGCCGCTGCCGATGCGCGCCGCCCTGAAGGGCGGGATTTCAACCCCAAGCTGGTTTTACGATGGAAAAAGCAATGACCACAACCGAAACGAAGGCGCTGTATCTGGAAGATGTCGCGGCGGGCGACCGCTATATGAGCCGGGAATATCCGCTCGACGCGCGTCAAATCAAGGATTTCGCGGGCGCGTTCGATCCGCAGCCCTTTCATCTCGACGAGGCCGCCGCCCAGGCGTCCTTTTTCGGCGCGCTGGCCGCGAGCGGCTGGCATACGGCGGCGATCACCATGCGCCTGATGGTGGAAAGCGTGCCCTTTGCCGGGGGCTTGATCGGCGCGAGCGTCGAACTTTCCTGGCCGCGCCCGGTGCGTCCCGGCGACGTGCTCCACGTCGAAAGCGTGATTACCAACATCGCGCCATCGAAAAGCAAACCCGACCGCGGCCTCGTCAGCCTGCAAAGCGAGACCGTGAACCAGAACGGCGAGCCGGTGCAGAAACTCACCTCGAAACTGCTGCTCTTTCGCGGGACGGAAGAGGCGGCGGGGAGCAACTGAAAATGGAGGAAAACCTGTGCGCTTACCGCCAATCTCGTCATTGCGAGGGCCGCGGGCCCGCGGCAATCCAGAGGGCGCGAAGCGCCCTTGCGGGCGCGCTGGATTGCCACGGCGCTACGCGCCGGAGAATGACGAGGTGGGCGGTGAACCTGAAACGCACACTCGCCGCCGCCGCGCTGTTCTGCCTTTGCTCCACCGTCCTCGCCGCGCCGGAAAATCCTCCCTCCGCTCCCGCCGAACGCCTCTATTCCGTGGCCGGGTTGAACCGGCTGGGCGCGGGCGTTCATTGGGTGGAGGCGTATATTGCCGCGCAATATTACCCTTCGTTCTGCGCGGACGGCGGGCGGTGTCCTCCTCCATTTCACGCGCTGATTGCCGACGCGCCGGGCGCGCGTGTTTGCGCGGATGAAAAGGTTTGCTTTCTGGCAAGCGCCTCTCCCATTGGGAAGAGCGCCTATTATCGCGCGCGGTATAGGGAAGCCGCGCCGGGCCAAACGGATTCCGGCGACGCCTTTCGCGTTCTGGAAAACTGGCACGGATTGCTGAATGACCAGGATGCGCCCCTGCGTTTGCGCGTCCGCGTGCCGGACGATCCCGGAAAATTCGCCCTTCTGGAAGATTTTTGCGCCGGAGCGGATTGCGAGAAACGCCTTTATTCTCTCGGCGAATTCAACCGGATGGACGCGCTGGGCGGGTATTGGGTGGCGGCGTATCTTGTCGCGTTGCGGATGCCGAAGTGCAAGCGGGGTAGCGATTGTCACGAGGAATTCTCGCTGCTTTCCGACGCGCCGCGCGCGCCTTGCGGGAATGGAAAAATCGATGCCTTGATGGACGCTCTGGACAAGGAGCAAGCGCATGTGGAAACCGCGCTGGACGAATTGAACAACGCCTGTTCCGCTCATGCGTTTCGCCTTCTGGCGATTGTTCCCTTCACGCCGGTTGAAAAAAAGCTGCGTCAGGAACCGGAAAACCGCCGGAATGGACGATTGCATGTACGCATCCGCCTCCTCCACGCGCAACGAGGCGACGCTGACGGTTTCCCGCCCTTCGCCATTCTGGAAGACTTTTGTGTTGAGGCGGATTGCGAGAAACCGCAGGGAAAAGAAGATTGACATGTCCAGGGGGATGCAAAACTTGTGCGCTCACCGCCCACCCCGTCATTCTCCGGCGCGTGGCGACATGGCAATCCAGCGCGCCCGCGAGGGCGCTTCGCGCCCTCTGGATTGCTGCGGGCCTGCGGCCCCCGCAATGACGAGGCGGGCCAAACCTTTCTCTTTTTTCCGCTTCCCGCAAGTTGGAAAATCTGTCTTGCGAAGGCGGTCTGCCGCCCGAAGCTTTCTTTCACAAGAGGAGGCGAGATAATGACAAAGACAATTCTCCGCGTTTTTCTTCGCGGTTTTTCCCTTGCCGTCGTGACGCTGACGGTTTGTCTGCCCGCGCGGGCAACGCCTCCGGATTTGCCTGGACCTTTCATGCCAGACGCTACGGTCACTGCCCGCGCCAGGTATCACGCGGATGTTTTTGTCCGGACGATGCGCGAGCTTTACGGCGTCAAGCTGGACTATTCGGACGCGAGCGTGGAAAAACTGGAACAGGCGCTCAACGATATTGACGCGAAGGACGGCTTTGACGCGCCCGAACAATTCGTCCGGCGCATCGATGCGCGATCCGCGCGCCCGCCTGGAGAACTGCCGGGTCTTGCGGATATGGGCTGGACTTCGCGATCCGGAACGCCGCGACCGATGCGTGAACCTGGACAACCGAGTATGAGTTTTTGCGACGCGGCGGGCGGATACATGGGAGAAACGCTGCGGCGCGGCCACGGCGCCCAATGGGGCGTTATCACTCATGGAAGAAGCGGAACACGGCGCATCGCTCTTTCGTCGGATGGCGTGTCGGAATGGCCGGCCTGCGAACCGTATTTGGTTATCCAGGACAAATGCGCGAATACGCCGCCAAAGAGGAAGGCAAAACCACCATACTGGAGCTACATAATCCAGCGTTATTACAATCGATGCCTGGAAGAGAAGAAAATCGTCGAAGGGCGTTGATGAGAAAGAGCGCAATGGAACAATTCATTTGCCCCGCGCCGGAACGGCGCGCGCTTTGGCGGGAAGCGCGCCCAGACGCGGGGGCGGAAGATCTTTCGCCCTCGCGCGGCTTTCCCCTCCCTTGCAAACGAGGGAAGAAACAGCGGATATTTATTCTTGCGAAAAAAGGAGATTGACATGTCCAGGGGGATGCAAAACTTCTGCGCCCACCGCCCGCCTCCTCGTCATTGCGAGGCGCGTAGCGCCGCGGCAATCCAGCGCGCCCGCGAGGGCGCTTCGCGCCCTCTGGATTGCCGCGGGCCTGCGGCCCTCGCAATGACGAGGCGGGCGCTTGCCAGCATCGCCATACTGTTCTGCTTTTGTTCCGCCGTTCTTGCCGCGCCGGAAACGCCTTCGTCCGCTCCGGTCGAGGAGGCGGACACACGCCTTTATTCTCTCGGCGAATTCAACCGGCTGGGCGCGGCGGGGGTTTATCGGGTGGAGGCGTATCTCCTTACGTGGATGTATCCACAGTGCAAGCCGGGCGGCGAGTGTCATCCGGTGCTCGCGCTGGCTTCCGACGCGCCGCGCGGCGCTTGCGAGAAGGGAAAAATCAATGCCGTGCGAAACGCTTTTTACAATGGGTCGCTGGAAGTCGCGCTGAACGGATTGCATCAAGCCTGTCCTGGCCGCGCCTTTCGCCTTCTGGACGTCCCCTTCGTGCCGGTCGGGAAAAAACTGGATCAGGAGCCGGAAAATCGCCGGAATGGACGCTTGCGTCTGCGCGTCCGCATTCGCCCGAAAGACAGTTCCATCGGTCTTCCGTCCGGCAGATTCGCCATTCTGGAAGACTTTTGCGTGGGAGCGGATTGCGAGAAAGCGCAGGAAAAAGGAGATTGACATGTCCAGGGGAATGCAAAACTTCTGCGCTCACCGCCCACCTCCTCGTCACAAGCGAGGCGCGCAGCGCCGTGGCAATCCAGACGGCGGTTCGGTTTTCTGGAACGGCAAAGCAAGCGGGAATGCCGTCTGGATTGCCGCGGGCCTGCGGCCCTCGCAATGACGAGGGTTGGGGTTGTGGGCCTCGTCCCCCGCTTCGTCAGTGCGAGGCGCGCAGCGCCGTGGCAATCCATACGGCGGTTAGGGTTTCTGGAACGGCAAATCAAGCGGGAAGGCCCTCTGGATTTCCGCGGGCCGTCGGCCCAAGCAAAGACGAGGGTAAGCGCACAGGGTTTGCGCGCGCTTCGCTTGGCAAGGTTTTTCCTCCATTTGGATTGTGCTCATGAACAACAAGGGAATTGACATGTCCTACAGAACTCGCTTACTCTCCTTTTTGAGAAACGAGAAGAGAAATGAATTTGTCATGCGCCAGAAAAACCTTTTCCTCGCCTCCTATTTCACTGGCGTGGCAAAACGTTTTGCCGACTTCGCCGGGAGCGATTTCGCGGGCAAGCGGGTCGCGTTCATCCCGACGGCGAGCCTGCCCGAAACGGTGACGTTTTATGTGGAGGCCGACCGGAAGGCGCTCGTCAAACTGGGGTTCAAGGTGTGCGAACTGGAAATTTCCACCGCGTCCGCCGGGGAAATCGCCCAAGGGCTGGAGGCGGCGGATTACATTTTCGTCACTGGCGGGAATACTTTTTTTCTCTTGCAGGAATTGCGGCGGACGGGCGCGGACGCGGCCATCGTCCGCCAGATCGACAACGGCAAGCCCTATATCGGCGTATCGGCGGGGTCGATGATTCTCGCGCCCACCATCGAATATGCCCAATTGATGGACGATGCCGCCGCCGCGCCGCGTTTGAACGGGGATTTTTCCGCGCTCGCGGTCGTCGATTTCTGCGTCGTGCCGCATTTCACGAACGTCCCGTTCAAGAAAGCCGCGCAAAAGATCGTCGCCGAATACGCGCCCCGCCTCGATCTTCGCCCCATCAGCAACCATCAGGCCATCATGGCGCGGGGGGATCGGGTGGAGGTCGTCGCCGCGCCGCAAACGAAGGGAACGAAAAAATGAAGGGGGATTGGATTTCTGTTGTACTCCTTGTTGCGCTCTTCATACCGCTTGTCATTGCCATTGCAGGAGCGGCCTTTTTCGCGCTAAAAAACAAGGCGCATACCGAAACCGCCCCCGACCAAAACGCTTCCGCCGCCGCTTCGCCGGACACGGAAACCAGCGCGAGCGGATATTCACTTATGGAAATTGCCCGCATCATCAGCAATGGCGATACCGAAGTCATTCGTGACATCACAGAGTGTGTCGCCGATCCACGCGCTTACTATCTGAAACATCACGATGATGACGGTGAAATGGAATGGACGGATGAAGAAGGAATTTCGTTTTCGGTGCAGGAGGGCTGGGAAGAAGAATGCTGGCAGGAACTGGCGGATGCCTTGCAACGCGGGAAATATGCTTGGCTAATCGACTGGAAAGGCGAACCGGAGGAAATACTGGACATTTTGCAGCGCGTCGCCGACCAATCCGGTTTCAAGGTAGTCATGAACGATTTGGCGGTGCAAGGCGACCGCGCCCAAACCCAGCCCCTTGAGCCTGTTTTGCACGACATCGCCAAACTGCTGGCGGAAAAAGGCATCGTGCTGGGCACGGTCGACATCGATGGTGACTGCTACGTTCTTTTCCTGACGCGCCCGCCGCAAAAGCATAAACTTGCGGAACTTGCCCAATCAATAGGGCGTCGAATCACATTTGAATTTCAAGGGAACTGACATGGAACACCTGCTAAGCCTTTTCGTCCGCTCCGTGTTCATGGAGAACATGGCGCTCGCCTTTTTTCTCGGCATGTGCTCGTTCATCGCCATTTCCAGGAAGGTGGAAACCGCCATCGGCCTGGGCATCGCGGTGGTCGTGGTGCAGGCCATCACGCTCCCCGCCAACAATCTCGTCTACACCTATCTGTTGAAGGATGGGGCGCTGGCCTGGGCGGGGTTGCCGGACGTGGATCTGTCCTACCTGAGCTTCTTGACCTTCATCGGCGTCATCGCCGCCATCGTGCAGATCCTGGAAATGGCGCTCGACAAATACCTGCCCGCGCTCTACAACGCGCTTGGCATCTTCCTGCCGCTGATTACCGTCAATTGCGTCATCATGGCGGGGTCGCTCTTCATGCAGGAGCGCGACTACAATTTCTCCGAATCCGTGGTCTATGGCGTCGGCTCCGGCCTTTCCTGGGCGCTGGCGATTGCGCTTCTGGCGGGCATCCGCGAAAAGCTGAAATACTCGGACGTCCCCGCCGGATTGCGGGGGCTGGGCATCGTCTTCATCATCATCGGCCTGATGTCGCTGGGCTTCATGTCCTTTTCCGGCATCCAGTTGTAAGGAGGCGTCAAAAAATAACCCCCCATTCTTTGCCGGTTTGTCTTGGGTTTGAAACCAGGCAAAGCCTGGCTTCAAACCGTGTCAACCCAACGCAAAACCAGTCCGCCTGCGGGGTTTCGTTGCCTTTCCCCCAAAAAGGGCGAGCCACGCTTGTCTTTTTTGCAAACCAACCTGAAGCATCCAACTCTGAGGGAGCATTCACCATGAAAACCTCTGCTTTTCGTTTCCTGCGCATCGCGCTCGCCGCGCTCACGCTGGCGAGCCTCGCGGTTTTGCCGAACCGGCTCCAGGCCGCGGAATCCGTCCAGTTGCGGGTGGAGCTTGATCGCGGCGTTTTGCCGGTTGCCGCGAAGGAAACCGCGGTCGTCAAAATTTCCCTGGATGGGTTGCGCGCCGTTCGTCCCGAAGCGCGACCGCCGGTCAATGTCGCGCTCGTGATCGACCGTTCCGGCTCCATGAGCGGCGAAAAAATCGAGCAGGCGCGCGCCGCCGCCATCGAAGCCGTCCGGCGGCTTTCCGGCAAGGACATCGTTTCCGTCGTCGCCTTCGAGAGCGAAGCGCGAACGCTCGTCCCGGCCACCCGCGTGACCGCCCGCCGCGACATCGAGCGCATCATCGAGCGCATCCAGATCGGCGGCAGCACGGCGCTGCATGGCGGGGTCGTCGAAGGGGCGGCGCAAATCCGCGAGAATCTTGCCAAACCCGGCTATACGCATCGCGTCATCCTGCTCTCCGACGGACAGGCCAACGTCGGCCCCAGTTCGGCAGACGAGCTTGGGCAACTGGGCGTCGATCTCGTGCGCAAGGGCATTTCCGTTTCCACCATCGGGCTGGGGCTGGGCTATGACGAAGACCTGATGACGCGCCTGGCGCTCAAAAGCGACGGCAACACCTATTTCGCCCAGAACGCCGCGATGCTTCCCGAAATCTTCAACACGGAACTTGGCGATGTGCTCAACGTGGTCGCGCGCAATGTCGACATCATCATCCGCTTCCCGGACGGCGTGCGCCCCCTGCGCTTTCTCGGACGCGAAGGCAAGATTGCGGGGCAACGCGCCGAACTGCGCGTAAATCAACTCTACGGCGGGCAGGAAAAGTTCGCGCTCATCGAAATAGCGGTTCCCGCCGAGAAAGACCAGGAAAGCCGCGAGCTTGCCGCGGTCAGCGTCACCTTCGAGGACGCGCTCACGCAGGAAAAACATGCGCAAAAGGCCGCCGTTTCCGCCCGTTTCAGCGCGAACAAGGCGGACGTCGTCCGGTCGGCCAATCACCAGGTGCAGGCCGACTACGCGGAAGCCCTCATCGTGACCGCCAAGGAGGAAGCCATCGCCCTTGCCGACGAAGGCAAGCAAAAAGACGCCGCCGAACGCCTGCGCAAAACGAACAGTTCCGTGCAAAAACTCGGCGAAACCTATGGCAACAAGCGCGCCGCCGCCATCGCGCGGGAAACCGCCGAGCTTTCCGACAGCGTGGAAGCGGCAGGCGTCAGCAACAGCCAGCGCAAGCAGATGCGCACGGACAACGCGCAAAAGTCGAACCAGCAGGGATCGAAGTCTTCCAGTTCCGGAGGGAAACCATGACAAGCCTTTCGCTTTGCGGAAGAAAATAATGCTCGCGCGCGCATTGCCTTTTCTGGCCGCATCCGCCTTTTTCCTGGGCGCGCACGCGCAGCAGCAAAAATCGACGCCTTCGCGGGAAATAATGGAGGGAGACATCATCTTCCAAACCTCTCTCTCAAGCCAAAGCAGGGCGATCCAGCTTGCGACAAAATCCCGATATTCGCATATGGGAATCATCTTCAGGGAAAATGGTGAATTCCATGTATTTGAAGCGGCCAGAACCGTCAGGATGACGCCGCTCGATGAGTGGATAAAACGAGGCAAGGACGAAAAATATGTGATAAAAAGGCTCAGGAACGCAAACGATATTTTGACCGCGCAAACGCTGACAAAATTAAAAAAGGAAAGCAAAAAATTCGCGGGCAAATCCTACGATTTGACGTTTGGCTGGAGCGATGAAAAAATCTATTGCTCGGAGCTTGTATGGAAAATATACAAGAGGGGCGCCAATATCGAGATCGGGAAATTGCAGCAGCTTGGCGATTTTGATTTGAGTTCCGCCATCGTCAAGGCGAAACTGAAAGAGCGCTACGGCGACAATATTCCCTTGAATGAGACTGTTATATCCCCCGCGTCCATGTTCGAGAGTGAATTGCTGGTAAAAAGCGCCGTGCATCTCGAAAGGTTTTTCTCCACTTTGGATCGCGCTCAGCCTTGAGGGATGTTCGATGTCCAATCGCCTGAAAAGCTGTTTTTGGTTTGTCCTGAAATGGACATGCCTTCTCCTGTTCGAGTATGTCCGCCCCATCCTGTCCTGCATTCTCGGATTCTTGATCCTTGGCGGTTTCGTGCTTCTGCCGGGAAATATACCGGACAGCATCCTGGGGATCGGCATGGCGGCCTATGTCATTATTGTCGCCACCCTCCTGCTGGCGCTCGCCAGACTGCTTGACCGCATCAAGGCGGCATTCAAGAACCGTGTTGCGCGATGGGGCAAAAACGCGGAGGAAACGCAGAAATGAAAGAAGCTTCATCCAATGAATTCGAGATCATTCCCTTCATTGGCGTCGGCAATCCGCGCTTTGGCATGACGCCGGAAGAGGCGGCGAATATCCTGGGCGCGCCATCGCATGTCCGCGATCATGATGGGCGGCGGGTTGAATTTCGTTTCGGTCATCATGATCTTGTGATTTCCTATGACAAGGATGGCGCAATCTTTCACTTTGGCTTTGGCCGGCGAGATATGAAATATTTGTCATTCAAGGGAATCAAATTTTTCCAGGATCCTGAATTTGACGTATTGGCAGCCTTGATGAACGAGGATGATTCCCCCTATGAAAGCGTCGGGATTGTCGCGTTCCCGAAACTGGGGTTGTGGCTGACGGGATTCCATGATGAAGACATTGATGAAAAAGCCGTATCCATTTTCAGGAAAGGGCATCTGGATGAATTCCGCAACGCAAAATATGCAAAGCCGTTCGATTTGCGCAAGGCGATGGACGATTCAAGGAGGGAAAATTGACTAGACAATTACGGCATCGATCCGAAAAACGAGGCGTGACCGGCATGCGCGCCCTTTTATCGCGCCTTGCCCTTCTCGCCTGCCTCGCGCTTCCGGCGGCGGCGGGCGCGGGCGAGACGCGCGCCGGTTTCGATTGCCAGCCGGGGCGCGACCGTCTGCTCCTGACCTACGATACCGCCTTCGGTCGCGCGGGGAAGGAACAGTTGGCGGAAAAGGCGAGCGCGACGCAGTGGAATCCCTGGTCGCTGGTGACCTACGACGAGGAAGGCTTCATCCGCGACATGCGCCAGGAACAGGGCGTCTGCCGTTTGAGCGACGGCGAATACCGGATCGAGATTTACCCCTATCCGGGCAACGCCAATGTTCAAGGCATGTGCGGCGCCTGGATGGGCGCGGGGGCGAAGGTGACAAAGGACGGCGAGACGCTGTTCGACGCTCCTTTCGACAATTCCTGCCAACGCCCCGACGAGCCGCTCATCTTCCGCGCGCTGATCCGTCCGGGGAAGCGCATACGCGCGCGCGCCATCCCGATCCCGCACACTTATACAGCTCCGGGACTGACGTTCTTCGCCTCCTGCCAGCCGAAATGGGGCCTTCTGCGCCTGAGTTTCGGTTTCGACGCGGACAGAGGGCAGCGCGTCGACGATTTGCTCGGCAGCGACGGCGACGCCTTCCAGGTCGGGGGGAGTTGCTTTCTGGCGCAAGGCACGGAATATCGCTATGCCCTGCATCCGTTCCTCCCCACGGGCAAGGCTTGCGGCGCGGCGCGGCGGGAAAGCGCCCGCCTCGTCATTCGTTTGGAGGACAAAACGCTCTATGATGCTCCCTTCATGGAAGATTGCGGCGGCCCGGAAGCCCCGGTCATCCGCGAGGTCCTCGTGCGCGTTGGCAGGAAACCCAAGGCGGAAACCATCCCCGCCGCCCTGTTCTACGACCCGGACGATTCCGAAGAGGGCGTCTACAGTATCTACAACTCCGGCCCGAAAGGCGGGGAGTGATCGGCATGCGCGTACCCCTTTACCGCCGCCCTGCCGTCCCCTTTCCCGCTTGCGGGGGAGGTTTGACGCGATGAATGGAGAATGAGACATGGAGGACGTTTGGTTTTGGATTCTTATTTTCTTCACCTTGCTTTGCTTTATCTACGTTTTATGGAGCCAGGCCTCGTTGCATCGGGACGCGGAGGATCTTGAGTCCGAGAGCAAACACGCCTACAAATTGGGCATTGCGATGGTGGGCATGGTCATAAGCTTGCCGCTGATCCTGAACGACGTAGCCAGTAGTCCCACGCTCGTGGGGATCGTTTTGGGCGTCTGGATCGTCAGGATGCTATGGGTGATTTCCATAGCCATGG
>JAITRP010000033.1 GCA_031288305.1 Zoogloeaceae bacterium | reverse complement strand
CCATGGCTATGGAAATCACCCATAGCATCCTGACGATCCAGACGCCCAAAACGATCCCCACGAGCGTGGGACTACTGGCTACGTCGTTCAGGATCAGCGGCAAGCTTATGACCATGCCCGCCAGCGCAAGGGAGAATTTGGTGAAGTGTTTGGCTCCGCTCACCTCGCGGGAATCGAGAATAAATCCGAGGGCAGCAAAGCCAAGGCCAGGCAAGATGGGGAAAAAGAACCAAAACCAAGAGTTCATGCCTTTTCTTCCCTCACCTGCGGCGCGAGCGTGAAATCCGCCGGTTCTTGCTGCTCCTTCTTCCAGGCGCGCAGCGCCCAGATGAAGAGTCCGATCAGGAAGAACGCCGAGGGCGGCAGAAGCAACAAACCATTGGGTTCATACCAGCCGCCGTCTTTTACCAGCGGCAGGATTTCGTGCCCCATGAGCTTGCCCGCGCCCAAAAGCTCGCGCACGACGCCCAGGGCGACCAGCATCAGGGAATACCCCAGGCCATTGCCGATGCCATCCACGAAGGAAGCCCAGGGCGGATTCTGCATGGCGTAGGCTTCCGCCCGTCCCATGACAATGCAGTTGGTGATGATGAGGCCGACGAACACCGACAACTGTTTGGCGAGCGTGAAGGCGTAGGCGCGCAATATCTGGTCGACCACGATCACCAGCGAGGCGATGATCACCATCTGCACGATCATGCGAATCGAGCTGGGAATCTGGTTCCTTATCGCGGCGATGAAGAGGTTGGAAAAGGCCGTCACCGCCGTGAGGGCGATAGCCATCACCAGCGCCGTGTTGAGGTTGGAAGTTACCGCCAGCGCCGAGCAGATGCCGAGGATCTGCAGGGCGATGGGGTTGTTGTCGAAAACGGGACCAAAGAGAATTTCCCGCGTGGTCGCTTGTCTTGCCATGTCAATTGGCTCCTTGTTGGTTTTCCTGTCCGGCCTTGCGTTGCGTTTCCCGCCTGGCCTCGCATTCTCGTATCTGCGCCACGGCGCGTCTCCAGGCCGCGTCCATGTCCTGCAAATCCTCCTCTTGCATGGGGTCTGGACGGCAGCGTTGTTCTTCCGGTTCTTTCGCTTTCTCGATATTTTCCCGCGACGGCGCTTGGCTTGTTGCCCCGGCCTCGCGCTTTCGCATTCGCTCCAGCACACTGACACATGCCGGAGCCAGCAAACCTTGCTCTTGTATGCTTGCGCAATCCCGCTCTTCCGCTTTCTCGGCATCTTCATCTTCCCGCTGCGGCACACCGGCAGCGTAAGCGACGATCTGGGCGGCGCGGCGGTTGTTTTGTTCGGCGATGCAGGCGTTTCGCAGCATCCCATGCGAAATCGCGCTGCCGTGCAGCGAACGGGCAAACGCGCACTGCGCTTCACGATAGCGGAGGAAAGCTTTGCTGGAAGCCGTCAGTTTTGTCTTGGCAAGGCGGATGAATCGTTCATCCTCAATCCATTTGTCCAGCGCCGCCCGCAGCTTCTTTTCGGCTTCCTTCAAGGCAGTTTCGCTGGCTTGCGCCTTTCTTTCGATGCATTCGCCGACGGCGATCATGGAAAAGAAATTTTCGCTGCATTCACGGCGTACCTCCTCCTCGCCTTGCGCCCCTTGCAAGGCGTCGGCCCATGCCGTCCGCGCCAGCAATACCAGCAACATCACGCCAACGGAGATGGAAAAAGCGGACTTCACGCAAGACGCCATGTCAGATGCCTTCTTGCCGCAATCGCGCGAGATAAGGCCCAAAACCCTGTTCGCCCAGCCAGAAGACGAGCAGGCGATTGACGCCGTTGGTGGTGAGCGTCGCGCCCGCCAGGGCGTCGACCTGGTGCGCGGCGTCCTTGCCGCCCGGCTGGACGCCGCCCTTGACGATTTCGATGTTGGGTTTGCCGCTTTCGTCAAAAAGCGTCTTGCCCGGCCATTGTCCCTTCCATTTGGGATTATCGACCTCGCCGCCCAGGCCGGGCGTTTCTCCATGCTGATAAAACCCCAGGCCGAGCACGGTGTTCAGGTCGGGCTTGATGGCGATGAATCCGTGCAGGGTCGACCACAGGCCATAGCCGCGCACGGGCAGGATCAGGGCTTCCAGTTCGCCGCCGCCGTCTTCCTTCACCAGCCGGTAGACCGTGCTGAACCGCTCGCGCCGCTTGATGCCCGCCAGGTCTTCCTTGCCGGGGAGCGCGGCGGAAGTTTCGGGGTCTTGCGCCGCTTTCAGGGCGTCGAAACTCAAGGGGTCATGCGCTTCGCTCTTTTCGCCGGTGGAAAGGTCGATCAGCTCGGCCTGGATGCGTTTTGCGAAGATTTCCTGCACCTCTTTGGACGACAGCCCCGCGCCGACGCCCGCGACCGCCAGGATGCCGCGCTGGCGGTCGAGCAGGCGGTTTTCCTCCTGCACGGGCTTCAATATGACAGCGGAACCGGCCACGAAGATCGAGGCGACGAGGCTGACGATGAGCGCGACGACGAGCGTGCGCGCGGTGGATTCCTTATTGCCGGACATGACGCGCCTCCCTCCGCTTGATGTTGGCCGCGACCACGAAATGGTCGATCAGGGGGGCGCACAGATTGCCGAACAGGATCGCCAGCATCATGCCCTCCGGAAAAGCCGGATTGACCACGCGAATCAGCACCACCATGACGCCGATCAACGCGCCGAAAATCCATTTGCCGGTGTGGGTCATCGCCGCCGACACCGGGTCGGTCGCCATGAAGAAAGCGCCGAAGGCAAAACCGCCCAGCACCAGATGCCAGTGCCAGGGCAAGGCGAACATGGGATTCGTCTCCGAACCGATGGCGTTGAACAACAGGCTGGCCGCCAGCATCCCCAGCAACACGCCGCTGGCGATCCGCCAGGAAGCCACGCCCGTCAGCAGCAACACCGCGCCGCCAAGAAGTATCGCCAGGGTGCTGGTTTCGCCGATGGAACCCGGCATGATGCCGATGAAGGCGTGCCACCAGGAAAGACCATTGGCCAGGGCGTCGATGCCGCCCTCCGCCGCCGCCGCCAGCGGGGTCGCGCTGGTCACGCCGTCGACCGCCGTCCATACCGCGTCGCCGGAAATCTGCGCCGGATAGGCGAAGAACAGGAAGGCGCGTCCGGTGAGCGCCGGGTTCAGGAAGTTCTTCCCCGTGCCGCCGAAGACTTCCTTGCCGATCACCACGCCGAAACTGATGCCCAGCGCCACCTGCCACAAGGGGATGGAGGGCGGCACAATCAGCGCGAAGAGCACTGAAGTCACGAAAAAGCCTTCGTTGACCTCATGCTTGCGCACGACGGCAAAGAGCACTTCCCAGGCTCCGCCCACCGCGAAGGTCACGAAATAGATGGGCAGGAAATAGGCCGCGCCGTGGATGAGGTTATCCCACAAGCTCCCCGGATTGAACCCGGCGACCAACGCAATCAGCGTCAGCCGCCAGCCTTCCCAGCCGCCTCGCGCCGCCTCCAGAAGCGCGGGGTTGGCCGCGTAGCCGCTGTTCGCCTGGAAGCCCGCGTTCCACATGCCGGCGAACATGGCCGGGAAGGCGGCGAGCCAGACGATGATCATGATGCGCTTCAGGTCCATCGCGTCGCGCACATGCGCGCTGCCGCGGGTGACGCTGCCGGGACGGTAGAGGAAGGTGTCGGTGGCCTCAAAAAGGGCGAAGAGCTTCTCGAACCGCCCGCCCTTGGCGAAGTGCGGCTCCAGGCGGTCGAGCAATTGACGCAATCCCATGAGTCAGCCCTCCTTTTCGATGCGGGTGAGCACGTCCCGCAAAATGGGGCCGTATTCATACTTGCCCGCGCAAACGTAAGTACACAAGGCCAGATCCTCCTCGTCCAGTTCCAGCGCCCCCAGTTTCTGCGCCATTTCCGTGTCGCCGGCGACAAGATAGCGCAAGAGATGCGTCGGCAGGATGTCGAGCGGCATCACCGCCTCGTAGTTTTCCACCGGCACGATGGCGCGCGGACTGCCGTTGGTGGTGGTGGTGAAGGCAAATAGCTTCTTGCGGGTGAAGGCGGAGGCAAAGAGATTCAACACCGAATGCTTGTCCGCTCCGGCGCGCAAAAAGTGCAGGAGTTCCCGCTCGCGGCCTTCCTTCAGGCAGGAAACCTGCTGATGGTAACGCCCGAGAAAGGCAAAATCGCCGCTGGCCGCGCGCCCGCCGAAAACGGAGCCGGAAATCACGCGGTTCTCGCCGGGCAGGAGTTCGCCCGCCGTCAGTTCCTCCAGCGCCGCGCCCAACCGGGCGCGCACGAGCCGCGGGTTCTTGACGACAGGCCCGGCGAGCGACACTACCCGCTCCACCCACAAGCGCCCGGTAATAAAGAGCTTGCCAATGGCGATCACGTCCTGATAGCCGATATGCCAAACCGTTTTATACGCGCTGACGGGGTCGAGGAAGTGGATGTGCGTTCCGGGTAAACCCGCCGGATGCGGCCCGGCAAAGCGCTCGTGGCGCAACTTGGGCAACACCCCTTCGCCGGGAATCTGGCTCTTTTCCGCCACGCAGAGGAAGACCGTATCCGTCAGCCGCGAAAGAATCCTGAGACCGCGCAGAAAGTCGTCCGCGTACTCCGCGATGACGATTGCCGGATCCGCCGCCAGCGGATGCGTGTCGATGGCGGTGACGAAAATGGAAGCGGGCGCGGCGTCCGCCGCCGGAACCCTGGAAAAGGGGCGCGTCCGGAATGCCGTCCACAAGCCGGACTGTTGCAGGTTTTCCCGCGCCTTCGCCGCATCCAGCGTTTCCAGTTCGCCCTCCGCATACCGCGCGAAAGAAAGGGCGGCGTCCACGTTGGCGTTGGCGTTGGCGTCCTCTTCCAGATCGATGACGATGGAGTGAAACGCGCGCCGCGCCCCCCGGTTGATGGCGCTGACCACGCCCGCGCCCGGCGAAGTGAAATGCACGCCCGGCGTTTTCTTGTCGGAAAACAGGACTTGTCCCAATTTCACCCGATCACCCGCCTGCACCGCCATCGAAGGCTTCATGCCGGGATAATCGTCGCCAATGAGCGCCACCCGCCGCACCCCCTGTCCCGCCTCGATCCGCTGGCACGGCGCCCCGGCAATCGGCAAATCCAGTCCGCGTTTGATTCTGATCATGCGTTTGACCCAATCCTGGTAAAAACGTAAGGAGGCCACTGAACCGGCGCCTCAAGAAAAACCATTGGATTATATAGGGGGAGCATGGATTTGCGAAGTGTTCCTGCACGGCGCAGCGTCGCCAAAACACTAAATGTAGTGGTCGATCTTGCACTTCGCCACTACATGTAGTAGCTTTGCGGGTCATAAAATTACCTGCTCTCCCCCACAGCCGTATCTTTTCGTAATGGAGAACACTCGAAAATGAGCCAGGCCGCTGAACAGTTGTCGCTTGCCGCCATCCCCGTGGCGCCCGAATTTCCGCCCTTGCCGGCACAGGAAATTTCCAGCGAGGTGCTGCTGGAAAAATACGCCAAGGGCAAGGAAATGGATGTCCATGACGTGCGCTGCCGAGTGGCGCGCGCGCTGGCCGCCATCGAGCCGGAGAAGGATCGCGCCCATTGGGAAGCGCGTTTTCTGTGGGCGCAGGAAAACGGCTTCATTCCCGCCGGACGCATCAATTCCGCCGCCGGAACCGATTTGCAGGCGACGCTGATCAACTGTTTCGTGCAGCCGGTGGGCGATTCCATCGTCGAAGTCGCCGATGGCCGCCCCGGCATCTATACGGCGCTGGCGCAGGCGGCGGAGACCATGCGGCGCGGCGGCGGCGTCGGCTATGATTTTTCCAGCATCCGCCCTGCCGGAGCGCGTGTAAAAGGCACGCAGTCGCGCGCTTCCGGGCCGGTTTCCTACATGCGCGTCTTCGACCGTTCCTGCGAGACGGTGGAATCCGCCGGCGCGCGGCGCGGCGCGCAGATGGGCGTGTTGCGCTGCGACCATCCCGACGTCGAGGATTTCATCCATGCCAAGGATCAGGGCGATCTCACCAATTTCAACATTTCCATCGGCGTCACCGACGCCTTCATGCAGACGGTGGAAACAGACGGCATGGTGGAACTGACGCATCGCGCCGAACCCAACGCCGACATGAAGGAAGAAGGCGCGTTCCAGCGTGACGACGGACTGTGGGTATATCGCCGCGCGCGGGCGCGGGAACTGTGGGGACAGGTGATGAAATCCACCTACGACCACGCCGAACCCGGCATTCTGTTCCTGGACCGCATGAATCGGGACAACAACCTCAATTACTGCGAAGTCATCGAAGCCACCAACCCATGCGCCGAACAGCCGCTGCCGCCCTACGGCTGTTGCTGCCTGGGTTCCATCAACCTGACGCTGTTCATCCATAATCCCTTCTCCGAACAGGCGGAATTCGATTTCGACGCCTTCTCCGAGGTCATTCGCGTTTCCATCCGCATGCTGGACAACGTCCTGGACGCAACCCACTGGCCGCTCGCCCAGCAAAGCAACGAAGCCGCCAACAAGCGCCGCATCGGACTGGGATTCACCGGACTGGGCGACGCGCTCGTCATGCTGCGGCTACGCTATGACCGCGCGGAAGCCCGCGCCTTCGCCGCCCGCGTCAGCGAGTTCATGCGCGATACCGCCTACCTGCATTCCGTGGAACTGGCGCGCGAACGCGGCGCGTTCCCGCTCTTCAACGCCGAGCTGTATCTTTCCGGCGGCAATTTCGCCTCGCGCTTGCCCGCCGAAATCAAGGGAAAAATCCGCGAACACGGGCTGAGAAACTCGCATCTCTTGTCCATCGCCCCCACCGGCACCATATCACTCGCCTTTGCCGACAATGCTTCCAACGGCATCGAGCCGCCGTTTTCCTGGACGTACAGCCGCAAGAAACGCATGAGCGACGGCACCATCAAGGAACACCCGGTCGAGGATTACGCCTGGCGGCTGTACCGGCACCTGGGCGGCGACATCGAAAAACTGCCCGATTACTTCGTCACCGCGCTGGAAATTCCCGCCGCCGCGCACAAGGACATGGTGGCCGCCGTCGCGCCCTGCATCGACACTTCCATCTCCAAGACGGTCAATATCCCCGCCGACTACCCGTACGCCGATTTCCAGGATCTGTACATGGACGCCTGGAAAGCCGGCCTGAAGGGTCTGGCGACCTATCGCCCGAACAGCATACTCGGCGCGGTGCTTTCCGTGGAGCCGCCCAAGACGGAAAGCGGCGAGGACGCCGCCAGAAAATCGCCGCAGGATTTCGTCTCCGACGCCAACCGGCGGCTTTCCATCAAGCACCTGCCCGCGCCCGTGCTCGCCAGCCTCCGGTGGCCGGGACGTCCCAATCTGCCCGAGGGCAACCTCTGCTGGACGTACATGCTGGATTCGCCCACCGGCAGATTCGCGCTGTTCATCGGCCACGTCGAGCCGGAAGGCCGCGCCTGGCCATTCGAGGTCTGGGCCAACGGCCCCGCCGAACCGCGCGGCCTGGGCGCGGTCGCCAAGACGCTTTCCATGGACATGCGCGCCAACGACCGCGACTGGCTGCAAATGAAGCTGGAGAGCCTTTCCAAAACCCCCGGCGATTCCTTTGCGGCGCCCATGCCGCCGTATGGCGAGAAAAAACGCGTTCCCTCCGTCGTTTCCGCCATGGCGCAGGTTATCCTCTGGCGCTGCGAACAACTGGGCGCGTTCCAGCACAAAAGCGCCACGCCCGTGGTCGACGCCCTCTTTTCCGCCAAGGAACCCAAGACCGGAACCGACGGCACCCTCTCCTGGACGGTAGACATCCGCAATCCTTCCACCAACGAGGATTTCGTCCTGGGACTGAAAGAAATCGCCCTGCCCGACGGCGTGACGCGCCCCTATTCCATGTGGCTTTCCGGAAATTACCCGCGCGCCCTGGATGGCCTCTGTAAACTCCTGTCCCTTGACATGCGCGTGCTGGACCCGGCCTGGATTGGCATGAAGCTGAGAAAGCTGCTCGACTACCCGGAACCGCTGGGCGACTTCATGGCCCATGTCCCCGGTTCCAGGAAGCAGCAAACCTTCCCTTCCACCGTCGCTTACATCGCCCGCCTCATCATCCATCGCTACGCCATGCTCGGCATCCTGGACGAAACCGGCCTCCCCCTGCAACAAATGGGCATTCTCGAAGCGCCGGAAGACCCGGCAAGAAACAAGGTGCTGCCCGCCCAAGGCAAACTCTGCGGCGAATGCGGCAACCATACGATGATCAAAAAGGACGGCTGCGACTTCTGCACCGCCTGCGGCGCGGTGGGAAGCTGCGGGTGAATGGGAGTTGACGGGACGCGCGGCGCGCGTCCCTGTGTTTTGTACCGGAATGGAAGGGATAAAAGATGCGGCTTACCTGGGACAAGATACAGGCGAACGCCTTTGCCTTTTCCAAACGCTGGCAAGACGGCTGGAACGAAAAATCCGAAGCGCAGAGTTTCATACGCGATTTTCTTGCTGTTTTTGGCGCGCAAGACGCCGCCGCCGTTGGGCGCTTCGAAGAGCGCGGTCTGCGCGATGGCGGACGCGGCTACATGGATTATTTCTGGCCGAAGAAGCTTGCCGTCGAAATGAAGACCAGAGGCAAGCTGAAAGGCGCGCTTGCCCAGTTGCAGGAATACGTCCTGCGCCTGCCTGCCGCCGACATGCCCGAACTCCTCATGATCAGCGACTTCGAGCGAATAGAGCTGGTGCGCCGTACCGCCAATGTCCGCGTCGCCTTCAAGACCAGGGACCTGCACAAACACATCCGCCAGTTCGCCGGAATCGCCGGTTATGAGACAGCGCGCGCAATCGAGGAACAGACTGAAGTCAACATCCGCGCCGCCGAAAAAATGGCGAAGCTGCATGACGCCCTGAAACTGCACGGCTACGATGGACATGATCTGGAGGTCTATCTCGTGCGTCTGCTTTTTTGCATGTTCGCCGAGGATACCGGGATTTTCCCGCGCCAGTCCTGGCTCAACTACATCGAAAACTCGCAGGAGACGGCAAGCGACCTTGCCGGACGCATTGCCCGCGTTTTCGAGGTGCTCGACATGCCCGACGCCGTCCGGGCGAAGCGGACGCTGCTCTCCTCCGATCTCTGGCAGTTTCGCTACATCAATGGCGGCTTGTTCCAGGGCGCGCTGCCCTTTGCCGATTTCGACGCGAAAATGCGGCAGGCCCTCATCGACTGCGCCCGTTTCGACTGGAGCGCCATCAGTCCCGCCATCTTCGGCGCGATGTTCCAGGGCGTGATGGATAAGGAACGCCGCCGCGAAATTGGCGCGCATTACACCAGCGAAGAAAACATCCTGAAGCTGATAAACCCGCTGTTCCTGGACGAGTTATGGCAAGAGTTCGAGCGCGTAAAAACCGTTCCGAAGGCGCTGGAACGCTTTCACGACAAACTGGCGGAGTTGCGTTTTCTCGATCCCGCCTGTGGTTGCGGAAATTTTCTCATCATCACCTACCGGGAATTGCGCAAGCTCGAACTGGAAATTTTGAAGATGCGGCTTGGCGGCAGCCAGAAGGTGCTTGATCTCGAACATCTGGCTTCGCTCCTGAAAGTGCGCGTCGGGCAGTTCCACGGCATCGAATGCGAGGAATTCCCCTGCCAGATCGCGCAGGCCGGCATGTGGCTGATGGATCACCAGATGAACCTGCGCGTATCGGAGTTTTTCGGCGCGTATTACGCCCGCCTGCCGCTGACGCAGTCCGCCGCCATCGTGCATGGAAACGCGCTGCGGCTGGATTGGAACGAGGTCGTGCCGAAGGAGGCGCTTTCCTACATTCTGGGGAATCCGCCGTTTTCCGGCGCGCGCGTCATGGGCGCGGCGCAGAAGGCGGACATGGAAGCCGTGTTCGGCGACGCCAAGAACGCCGGGAATCTCGATTATGTGACGGCGTGGTTCAAGAAGGCGGCGCAGATGATGTCTCCCCTCCCTGACAAGGGAGAGGCCGGGGGCGGGTTTGCGCCGCCGCGAACGGGCGATGACGCAACATGCGACGCCAAACCCCTTCCAAACCCCTCCCCGGCCTCCCCTTGTCCAGGGGAGGGAGGCCACATCCAGACCGCTTTCGTCGCCACCAACTCCATATCGCAGGGCGAGCAAGTAGCAATTCTGTGGAAGCCGCTCATCGAGCGGCATCACCTGCGCATCCGTTTTGCCTACCGCACCTTCAAGTGGAGCAACGAAGCCAAGGGCAAGGCGGCGGTGCATTGCGTCATCGTCGGCTTCGGCAGGGAAAGAACAGGAGCGGCGAAAACCATCGTCAACGAAAAGGGGGAAAGGATCGCCGCCCGGAACATCAACGGCTATTTGATCGACGCGCCGGACATCTTCATCGAGAACCGCAACAAACCGTTGTGGGGCGCGCCGGAAATCGGCATCGGCAACAAACCCATCGACGACGGCAACTACCTGTTCACCGAGGCCGAAAAGGACGAATTCCTCAAGATCGAGCCGCGGGCGGCGAAATGGTTCCGTCCGTGGCTGGGCGCGGATGAATTCCTCAACGGCTACCGGCGGTATTGCCTGTGGCTGGGCGAGTGCACGCCCGCCGAACTGCGCGCCATGCCCAACGCCATGCGGCGCATCGAAGCGGTGAAGAATTTCCGGCTTGCCAGCAAGAGCGAGGGAACACGCAAAATCGCCGCCAAGCCGACGCGCTTTCACGTCGAGAACATGCCCGAATCGAATTACATCGTGATCCCGGAAGTGTCTTCCGAGCGGCGGCTATACATTCCCTTCGGCTTTCTCACGCCCGATGTGCTGTGCAGCAACAAACTGCGCCTGATGCCTGGCGGCACGCTCTACCACTTCGGCGTACTCGCCTCCATCGTCCACATGGCATGGACGCGCGTTGTTACCGGACGGCTGGAAATGCGCTACCAATATTCGGTCAACATCGTCTACAACAACTTCCCCTGGCCCAATGTCACCCCTGTGCAAAGGGCCGCCATCGAAGCCGCCGCGCGAGCCGTGCTGGACATGCGCAAAAGATTCCCCGATAGTTCGCTGGCCGATCTCTACGACCCGCTTGCCATGCCGCCGGAACTTGTCAAGGCGCATGCGAGACTCGACCGCGCGGTAATGGCGGCTTATGGCTATGCGGCAAAGGATTTCAGCGAAGCGGCCTGCGTGGCGGATTTGCTGCGCCGTTATCAGGAGCGGAAAGTAGAGGACAAAGTGCCGTAGGGCGGCAACCTGCCGCCCTTTGCAGGGCGCAAGCCTTTGCAGGCCAAGCCCGCAATTTTCTTCCCCCCTCCCTGACAAGGGGAGATTGAGGGGGGGTTGCGGCGGGTCGATCCGCATCAGACCTTGGCGGCCTGCTCCACTGCCGCGAACCCCTCCCCTGCCCTCCCCTTGTTCCCCTTGTCAGGGGAGGGAGTTTGGCCGCGCTTCGTGCGGAACAGGCTATTGACATGACATCCACTTTTAATCGCGCTGTGTAAAACCCGCGAAGACTCGTCCGGCCTGTACGGTTTTTCGCAGGGGCGCGCAGCGCGCCCCTGCAACAACCGTGCGGGCAGGATGGGTTTTGCGTTGGGTTTTCACCAATTCACCAAAAAAGGGCAAGCTCCGCTTGCCCTTTTTTGCCAACCAGAACCGGTAAAAAGCGGTTTCTACTTTTTGCCGCGCAACTTCTAGTGAACCTTGTTCTTCATCTTGTTGATGGCCTGGAGCTGCGCGACGGCCTGGGCCAGTTCGGCTTCGGCGGAGGCCAGGTCCATATTGCTGGAACGCTTGGCAAGCGCCTCCTCGGCGTGGCGTTTGGCTTCCAGCGCCTTGGCTTCGTCCAGATCGGCGGCGCGGATGGCGGTATCCGCCAGCACGGTGATCAGTTGCGGCTGCACTTCCAGCATGCCGCCAGAAACGTACACCAGCTCGAAGCGGTCTTCATCCGGCATTTTCAGGCGCACGGTTCCGGGCTTGATGCGGGTGAGCAGGGGCGTATGCCGGGGCATGATGCCCAATTCGCCGGATTCGCCTGGAAAAACGGCAAATTCAACGCTGCCGGAGAATATCTCCTCTTCGGCGCTTACAACATCTACATGTATGGTCATGGCCATGTCAGGCTCCCTTTCTTGCAGTCCTACTGCAACGCCTTGGCTTTTTCGATGGCTTCTTCAATGCCGCCGACCATGTAGAACGCCTGCTCCGGCAGACTGTCATAATCGCCGTTTACGATGCCCTTGAAACCCGCGATCGTATCCTTCAGGGAGACATATTTGCCCGGAGAATTGGTAAAGACTTCCGCCACATGGAAGGGTTGCGACAGGAATCGCTGTATCTTGCGCGCCCGCGCCACGGTGAGCTTGTCTTCCGGGGAAAGTTCGTCCATGCCCAGGATGGCGATGATGTCCCGCAGTTCCTTGTAGCGTTGCAGCGTCGTCTGCACGGCGCGCGCCACGCTGTAGTGCTCCTCGCCGATGACGAGCGGATCAAGCTGGCGGGAAGTGGAATCGAGCGGATCCACCGCCGGATAAATCCCCAGGGAAGCGATGTCGCGCGAGAGCACCACGGTGGAATCCAGATGCAGGAAGGTGGTGGCCGGGGACGGGTCGGTCAGGTCGTCCGCCGGCACATACACGGCCTGGATCGAGGTGATCGAACCCACCTTGGTGGAGGTGATCCGTTCCTGCAAGCGACCCATTTCCTCGGCCAGCGTCGGCTGGTAGCCCACGGCGGACGGCATGCGTCCCAGGAGGGCGGAGACTTCCACGCCGGCAAGGGTGTAGCGATAGATGTTGTCGACGAAGAACAGGATGTCGCGCCCCTCGTCGCGGAAACGCTCGGCCATGGTGAGACCGGTCAGCGCCACGCGCAGGCGGTTGCCCGGCGGCTCGTTCATTTGCCCGAAGACCATGGACACCTTGTCCAGCACGTTGGAATCCTTCATTTCGTGGTAGAAGTCGTTGCCTTCGCGGGTACGCTCGCCCACGCCGGCGAAAACCGACAGGCCGCTGTGCTGCTTGGCGATGTTGTTGATGAGTTCCATCATGTTCACCGTCTTGCCCACGCCCGCGCCGCCGAAGAGGCCAACCTTGCCGCCCTTGGCGAACGGGCAGATGAGGTCGATCACCTTGATGCCGGTTTCCAGCAATTCCACGGAAGGGGAAAGCTCGTCGAATTTCGGCGCGTCCGCGTGAATAGGACGTTTTTCGTCGGCATCAATGGGTCCCGCCTCGTCGATGGGGCGTCCCAGCACATCCACGATGCGTCCCAGGGTGCCGTGGCCAACCGGCACGGAAATGGGCGCTCCGGTATTGGCGACGCCCATGCCGCGTTTCAGGCCGTCGGAAGAACCGAGCGCGATGGTGCGCACGACGCCGTCGCCCAATTGCTGCTGCACCTCGAAGGTCAGTCCTTTTTCCAGATTGTCGTGCGCGCTGGATTCATCCAGCGTGAGCGCATCATAAACCCTGGGCATCTGGTCGCGCGGAAACTGGATGTCAACCACAGCGCCGATACATTGCACAATCGAACCTTGACTCATGTTAAATCCCCAATCGTCTCAAAAATCATCAAAAAATTCCAGAACCGGATCAAACGGCGGCCGCGCCGCCGACAATCTCGGACAATTCCTTGGTAATGGCGGCCTGGCGAGCCTTGTTGTAGACCAGTTTCAATTCGCCGATCACGTTCTTGGCATTGTCGGAGGCCGACTTCATGGCGACCATGCGCGCCGACTGTTCGGAAGCCATGTTCTCCGCCACCGCCTGATAGATCAGCGCCTCGACATAACGTATCAGCAAACTGTCGATCACGGTCTTGGCGTCCGGCTCGTAGAGGTAATCCCATTGGGAATGGCCTGCGCCGACCTGATTGCCGGACAAGGGCAGCAACTGCTCGATGTTCGGCTCCTGCTTCATGGTGTTTACGAAGCGGGTGTTGGCGATGTACACCGCGTCCAGTTCCTTGGCGATGAAGGCATCCAGCAGCACCTTGACCGGGCCGATCAATCTTTCCAGGCGCGGCGCGTCGCCCAATCCCTCGATATGGGAAACGATATTGACGCCCGCCCGCTGCATGAAGCCAAAGCCCTTGTTGCCAATGCAGGTGACGGAAATCCGGACGCCCGCGGCGTCCCACTCCTTCATCCGGATCAAGACCTGACGCAGCACATTGCTGTTCAAACCGCCGCACAGCCCCTTGTCGGAGGTGATGACGATGAGGCCAATTTTCCTGACCTCGCGCTCGCTCAGGAAGGGATGCCGGTAATCGGTCAGCGCGTGGGAAAGATTGGCCGCCACGCGCCGGATCTTCTCGCCATAGGGACGGGCCGCCCGCATCCGTTCCTGCGCCTTGCGCATCTTGGAGGCGGCCACCATTTCCATGGCCTTGGTGATCTTGCGCGTGTTTTCCACGCTCTTGATCTTGTTGCGAATTTCCTTGCCGCTTGGCATGGCGCTCTCCTTTTCCGGTCAGACCCAAGCCGCCTTGAAGGCGACAATGGCATCTACCAGCACTTTTTCCGGACCGCCAACCAGCCGCTGGACCGAGCCTTTGCCTTCTTCGGGATTCGGCTCGGAGACATATTCGCCCTTCAGTTCATGCGTGGTTTCCATGCTCTCCAGGGCGCTTGCCGCGTTTTGCTTCAGGTAAGCGAGCAGCGACCGCTCGAAATCGAGCGCGCGCCGGACTTCCACATCGTTGTAGTAGCCATTGTCCACGGCATAGAGCGTGACCGCCATCTCGGCAATGCTCATGGGCGCGTACTGCGGCTGCTTCATGAGTTCCGTCACCATGCGGCCATGTTCCAGTTGCTTCCTCGTCGTTTCATCCAGATCGGAAGCGAATTGGGCGAAAGCCGCCAGTTCCCGGTATTGCGCCAGCGCCAGGCGCACGCCGCCGCCCAGTTTCTTGATGACTTTGGTCTGCGCCGCGCCGCCGACGCGGGAAACCGAAATCCCGGCGTTGATCGCCGGACGGATGCCCGCGTTGAAGAGGTCGGTTTCCAGGAAGATCTGCCCGTCGGTAATGGAAATCACGTTGGTCGGCACGAAGGCGGACACGTCGCCCGCCTGGGTCTCGATCACCGGCAAGGCGGTGAGCGACCCGGTCTTCCCTTTCACCTCGCCGTTGGTGAAACGCTCCACCCAGGCTTCGGAGACGCGCGCGGCGCGCTCCAGAAGGCGGGAGTGCAGATAGAACACGTCGCCCGGATACGCCTCGCGCCCCGGCGGACGGCGCAAGAGGAGCGAGACCTGGCGATAGGCCCAGGCCTGCTTGGTCAAATCGTCATAGATGATGAGCGCGTCTTCGCCGCGATCACGGAAGTATTCGCCCATCGTGCAGCCGGAATAGGGCGCGATGTATTGCAGCGCCGCGGTTTCCGAGGCGGAAGCGGCCACGACGATGGTATATTCGAGCGCGCCGTGCTCTTCGAGTTTGCGCACCACGTTGGCGATGGTGGAAGCCTTTTGCCCCACGGCCACGTAGATGCATTTGACGCCCGCGCCCTTCTGGTTGATGATGGTATCCACCGCCACCGCCGTCTTGCCGGTCTGGCGGTCGCCGATGATGAGTTCGCGCTGGCCGCGGCCAATGGGCACCATCGCGTCGATGGATTTCAGCCCCGTCTGCACTGGCTGGGAGACGGACTTGCGCCAGATCACGCCGGGCGCCACCTTTTCGATCTTGTCGGTGAGCTTGTGGTTCAAGGGACCCTTGCCGTCGATGGGCTGGCCCAGGGAATTGACCACGCGACCCAGGAGTTCCGGGCCGACGGGCACTTCCAGGATGCGCCCGGTGCATTTGACCGTATCGCCTTCGGAAATGTGCCGGTACTCGCCCAGCACCACCGCGCCCACGGAGTCGCGTTCCAGGTTCAAGGCCATGCCGAAGGTGTTGCCGGGAAACTCCAGCATTTCACCTTGCATGACATCCTGCAAGCCGTGTACGCGGCAGATGCCGTCGGTCACGGAAACTATCGTACCCTGCGTGCGGGTTTTTGCCTCCACGCCAAGGTTTTGAATCTTGCTTTTGATCAGCTCGCTGATCTCGGACGGATTCAACTGCATTTAGATCTCCTAGTTCTTGAGCGCGGCAGACAGGGTTTCGAGCTTTCCGCGCACGGAAGCGTCCAGCACCTGATCGCCTACCGCCACGCGTACGCCGCCAATCAACTCCGCATCCACCACCACGGTGGCCGCAAGTCTTGTTTTGAAATGCGCTTCCAGTTGCAAAACCAGCGCCGCAAGGTCGGCGTCAGAAAGCGGGAAGGCGGTTTGAATCACCGCTTCCCTGACGCCTTCTTCGGCAGACTTGTTGGCCTTGAACAGCGCGGCGATTTCCGGCAACAGCGCCAGCCGCTCGTTTTCCGCAAGGACGCGTATGAAATTGCCGAGCACAGCGTCATCGTCGCCCGCAAGCGAAACGAACAACTGCGCGATCCGCCCGGCGGACAGGTTGGGATTGCCGATCACTTCGGCCATCTTCGCGTCCCGGGCGATGAGCGCCAGACGCTGAAGACGGTCATGCCAGGCTCCCAGCGTCCCTGCGTCCTTGGCGACACGAAACGCCGCTTCGGCATAGGGACGGGCGATGGTGACGGTTTCAGCCATTTACAGATCCTGTTTGAGCGTAGACAGCAACTCGGCATGCGCCTTGGCGTCGATTTCGCGGCGCAGGATCTTTTCAGCGCCCGCCACTGCCAATGCCGCGACCTGGTCACGCAGGTTTTCACGGGCGCGCAGGGTTTCCTGCTCGATCTCCGCCTTGGCGCCGGCAATGACGCGCTCCGCTTCGACCTTGGCCTGCGCCTTGGCTTCCTCGATGATCCGCGCCACGCGTTTTTCCGTTTGCGCCAACAGTTCAGCCGATTTTTCCTTGCCTGCGCGCAATGCTTCGGCAGAACGCCTGCTCGCCAGTTCCAGTTCCTGCTTGCCGCGATCCGCCGCAGCCAGACCGTCCGCTATTTTTTTCGCGCGATCATCCAATGCCTTCATGATGGGCGGCCACACGAATCGCATGGTGAACCACGCCAGGATGAAGAACACAACGAGCTGCGCGATCAGTGTCGAATTCAGATTCACGGTAAAGTCTCTTTTCGAAATGACGGCTCAAAGCCAGAATCAGCCGGCCGACAGAATGGAAATCTGCCCCAGGAAAGGATTGGCGGTCGCAAACCACAGCGCCACGCCCGTCCCGATGATGAACGCCGCATCGATCAGGCCGACGAGCACGAACATCTTGGTTTGCAGCGCGTTCATCAATTCCGGCTGACGCGCGGACGCCTCGATGAACTTGCCCCCCATGAGGCCGATGCCGATACAGGCGCCGACAGCGCCCAGACCGATGATGAGGCCAGCGGCCAACGCAACGAAACTAATGACTTCCATGATGACTCCTTAGAAAAAAAACAAGGGAAAAAAACTCTGTTTCAGTGACTTTCATGCGCCTGCCCGATATAGATCAAGGTCAACATCATGAACACGAACGCCTGCAAGGTGATGATCAGAATGTGGAAAATTGCCCAGACGGTACCCGCCAATACCTGTCCGATCCACAACCCCCAGCCAAGCGCGGAATCCGCCGCCCAGGCGCTGCCCATGAGCGCGATCAGCATGAAGATCAATTCGCCGGCGTACATGTTGCCGAACAGCCGCATCCCGTGCGAGAGCGTCTTGGAGATGAATTCGATGATCTGCATGGCGAAATTGAACGGCGCCAGCGCCCAGTGCGCGCCAAAAGGCGCGGAGATAAGTTCGTGCGCCCAGCCGCCCAGTCCCTTGATCTTCACGTTGTACCAGAAGCAGAGCAGCAGCACGCCGATGGAAAGTCCCAGGGTGCCATTCAGGTCGGCGGTGGCGACGACGCGCTGATAGGCGTGTTCGGGATCGCCGCCGCTCGCGCTGTAGATGTCTTGCCAGATGCGCGGCAGCAAATCGACGGGCAGCAGATCCATGGCGTTCATGAGGAATATCCAGATGAACACCGTCAAGGCCAGCGGCGCAACGAACAAGCGGGATTCGGCGTGATGAATGATGCTCTTGGCCTGATCGGCCACCATTTCCACCAGGATTTCCACGGCGGCCTGGAAACGCCCCGGCACGCCGGAAGTTGCCCGGCGGGCGGCGCGCGCCAGCAAAAACACGGTCAGCAGTCCCAGCGCCACCGAATAGAACAGGGTATCGAAATTGAGCACCAGCGGGTCCACGACGGCGGACTGCTTTTCACCCAAACTGTTCAGATGGGTCAGATGGTGGATGATGTAGTCGCCCGGCGTCAGGGCGTGTTCCGCAATCGCTTCTTCCGTAGCCATGTCAGGATTTCTTCCAAAAAGCCAAAAAACTTGCCTGCAACACAATCGCCATGCCGAACAGCAGGCTGGGCCAATGCACCGCGTAGAGCTTGACGGCAACTGCCAACAAGGCCAGCGTCGTCGCCACCTTGACGAACTCGCCGATGAAGAAATCGGCAGGAGAGACGCTTCCCGAACGCCTTGACCTGAAGGAAAGCCGCAACGCGAACCAGGCCGATGGCAGAACGCAGATCGCGCCCGCCAGGGCCGCCGAAACCGCCCCGCGCATTCCCGCGAACAGGGCGGCAAGACATGTCGCCAGCGCAGCGGCGCATAATTGTAGGTAGAGCGTCTTTTTCATGTTGGTAAAACCCGCCGTCTGTTGAGGGTGCGGCGAAAACCTCGACAATTTACGGCCTGAACGCGAATTCGTCAAATTTTTCCTCTTGCGCGGGCGCAAGTAAAAGTGGAGGGAAAACCTTGCCAAGCGAAGCGCGAGCGCAAACCCTATGCGCCTACCTTCAGGCTCGTCATTGCGAGGGCTGCAGGCCCGTGGCAATCCAGATGGCCTTCCCGCTTGCTTTGCCGTTCCAGAAAACTGAACTGCCGTTCGGATTGCCACGCCGCTGCGCGCCTCGCTTTTGACGAGGTTGGAGGTGAACGCACGGGTTTTCCTCCACTTTGGATTGCACCCTCCTGCGCGGATGCGATTCAAGGTGGAGGACAGAGGGGCACGGCGCGCCGTGCCCTGTGGTCTGTGTCCGTAGTCCGTTGGCGCGAGGCTTCTTCTGTCAAGGGAAGTTTGCCTCCCCCTGAGAAGGGGGAGGGTTGCGGCGGCTCGGTCTGCACGAACCTTGGTTTCTATTCCACCGCCGCAAACCCTTCTCCTGCCCCCCTTGTCAGGAGAGGGAGTATAGCCGCATTTCGTCTGGGACGATTTATTGATATGGCATCATACGCCTTTAATCGCACCCTTCAACACGCGTGCTTGCCGCCTTTGGGGAAAGAGGGGATGACCGATGGCTCATCTACCTTTTACGCACAGTATGCCCAGCTTCCTGCTTTCTGTCGTCGCGGACAACCACGAAATGCTCGGCGAGCGGCATGTTTTTCGCCTTGTCGTACCCCACCCGGTACAACGGCGTTTCCGGCTCGCGCACCATGAGAACATAGAATCTTTTGACGAATTTCTTGGATTCATAGCGGGAGCGCGGGATGAAGCCGGTATCTTCTTCATCGAACTGTTTTCCATTCACCGTGATGTAGAGCAGCCTGTCGCGGACGCCGCTCTAGGTCGAGGGCACCGCCGTGAATTCCACATTCTGGAAGAATTCACCCAGTGACCCCGTCTTCCGGTAATAGGCTTCGATGTCCCGCCAGTCAGCCATCCTCCAGCCTTTTTCGCCGTTCTCTCCCGCACACTCCCTGCCCTGCAAGAGATCCAGAACCGGCGTACTCACCGCGCTTCCGGATGCCCGAAACGGAAAACCCCTGTTGTGCGCGGCAGCCGCTGCCCCTTCCGGCTGCGCCCGCCGGGAGGGCGCCCTGCCCCAGGCCGCGCTCAACAGCAAAACCCCCTGGACGCCATGAAAATCTGGTATGCTTCTCACCCGCAATGCTTCAACCGCAAACCCGTATCGAATCGTCCGGGATGCGGCAGGCCGCAAAGAACCAGAGACTATGAACAGGTTCTGAGGCGCGTTTCATTTGCAAGGATTCATCATGCCAAAAGAGACCATCAGAGCGTGGATTTTGGAAATCGACGCAAAGGAGAAGATTCCCGAGAACATCGTTGCTTTGAGCTTCAATCTTTATGAGCCTTATGGCCTGGAACTCGTGGGGTCGAAACGCTATTGCAAGGACGATGAAGATTGGGCATGTGAAGAGGATTTCGTGCCCGAACGCAGGGACTGTCCAGGTTTTGAACTGCCAAGTGTCCTGGGATGGGAAGATGTCCTGGACAGGGTTGCTCATATCCTGAAGGAATTGTCCTGTGAACTGCCCGATACGCAAATCTTCAAGGTGAAGCATATCGCGCTCGGTTTCGTCGATGGTTGTCTCGTTTCCATAAAGTGATGGACGTTCGATTGGGGAGAAATGAGCAAGAGGTTAGCGGCAGCCCTTCAGGGCTGCCGGTCTAATGTCATTGGGAAGGGGTTTCTCTCCCCTCCTCAATGGCTACAATCGAAACCCCGGCCTTCAGACCGGGGCATCAACCTTCGCACCGCCCTGAAGGGCGGGGTTTCAAACCGGAGTTAGTTTTACGATGAAATACGGACAAGGTTTCTTTCTGTTTTGTCTTTTGAGCCTGTCGCCCTTTTCTGCATGGGCCTGTTCATGCGCATTCCCGGAAACGCCCGAGGAGGCTTACGATAGGGCGACCTACGCCGTTGCCCTTGTCCGCACGAACGACGATGAATACAGCAGAGATGGCGACGGAAACTTCGTCTTCAAGGGACTTGAAGTCATCCGTGCCTGGAAGAACAAATTACCCAAACGGATTGACGTCATTTCCGACTGAAACGAAATGTGCGGGACTTATTACATCGGCAAAGGAGTTCATTTGCTGTATCTTGCCTCTGAACGCCGCTTCTTCTGGAATGATCGCTCTTTCTGGGTTAACGGATGCGAAGGGAATCTGCCTGAAACCAGCGAGCGCTTCCGCGAGCACCTCGACTGGCTGGAAAAATTCGGCAATGTGCCGGAAGAATGACAAGGAAACCATGATGAGCGTTGATTTCGGCAGAAGCATCTTTTTTGGCCTATTGATAGTATTATCCTTTTCCAAAGCGATGGCGGAAAACGCCGCGCAAAGCCAAGAGGAGGTTTGCGCGAACCCGGATGTGTTTGCGCAATTTTTCAACCTCATCCAGAAAAACAAAATGAGTAAATCCGAAGCAAGCAGCCATATCCTGGATGAGGGAAGTTTTGAGATCTCTCGTTATCATGACCGTTTGACGAAACAGGGACTGCTGCGTCACTTTGATGGCGATATTTCTTTTCTGTTCCCGGACAGGCGTTCCTATGCGCATCTGAAATCCTTTGTTTCCTCGATGAAAGAAAAATACTGTCCGTTGAATGAAGGGAAAGAAAGAACTTTCCAGCACCAGGACAAGAAATATTTTTATCAGATGTCGATGAAACAAGAATCAGGCATTCCCTACTTCATCCTGCATCTGAGAATCGACAGCAAAGATGATTGGGCGGATGAAATGGGATGGGCGGAATCCTCCCATATCTATCATTTCAGGTATGAAAACGGAGTCCTGGTTTTGGAAAGAATACTGTTGATTTGAAGCTGGAATACCACGCATGTCTGACCCAGCACAGGAAAAAACACGGGAAATCCGCGCCAGACTCTGCCTTTTCAGCGGCCTGGGCGCGGATGAGCGCGTTTTTCAGTTCCTCGATTTTTCCGGATGGGAAACAACCTCTATCCGCTGGATCAAACCGGAGCCGATGGAACCTATTGCGCATTATGCCCGCCGTCTTCTGGCGCAAATTCCCGATGCGCCTTCCATCTTGCTGGGGGTTTCCTTCGGCGGCATGGTGGCGGTGGAAGTCGCCAAGTTGATTGCCGCCGAACAAGTCATCCTGATTTCTTCCGCCGCGACCCGGCAAGACCTTCCGATCTATACGCGCCTTGCGAAAATCCTGAACATGCGCCGTTGCCTGCCCATGCGCTGGCTGACGATCCCGAACCCGCTCACCGCCTGGCTTTTTGGCGCGCAAACCCCCGCGGAACGAAAACTGCTCGCCGACATTCTCCGGGATACCGATCCGGCCTTCCTCTCCTGGGCCATCGAGAAAATCCTGAATTGGGAGAATACCTGGAAACCGGAAAATCTCGTGCGCCTGCACGGCGCCCGCGACCGCATCCTGCCCGCGCGCCACGCCGATTTTGAAATCGCGGGCGGCGGGCATTTCATGGCGGTCAACCGGGCGGCGGAAATTTCAGGGATTTTGCGCGAAAAAATCCTGCCGCAATGAGGCGTACTCCTACGCCTTGCCAGAATCGCGCAAGGCTGGATATAGTCCATGCAGCCCTTCGCGCCGGGCATAAAAAGGATGTGGCGCTATCCGGGGCGTTGAGCGGCACATTCCGGCGTAATCCTCCATGCGCCTTCCACCTTGTTCGCGCTCAGCCCATGCCGAGATCCTTGACGAAATGCGCGCGCTCGCTGATTTCCTCCATGGGAATGCCAGTGATGCCGCTGGTCTCCAAAATGATTTTTTCGAGAATGGTTTTGCGCGTCCACACGGAGGTTGGAATTTCGACAAAAGGCAGGAGCGCCGCGACGTTTCCAAGTGCCTGTGGAAGCTGCGTTCTTTTATGATCAGCCAACCGGTGCATCAAAGAGATGGCCAGAAAATAAAGAACGAGCCATGTAAAAAAGAGCACGAAGGCCGATGATTTCACGCTCAGATAAAGCATGAGCGCGAGCACGAACGGCCCGCAAATATTGATGGTCGTGACCATCGTCTGGAGGGTGGAGGGAAGTTCCAAATGGGGTAGATGCCTGGAGACATTTGGCGCGGCGGTCAGTCGCGCCCAGAAATCCCGTAACGCGTTTTTTTCTTGCAACAACGCAACCAGCGGCGCCGAGGGGCGGATTTTCTTGCGCGGCACTGAAGCTTCCATCAGCAGGGCGCGCAAGCGATGAAACCGCGCCTGCAAAAGACAAGGCGCATTCTTGTCCGTCTTGACGCGCGCCGCCACCCAATCCGCCAGATCACCCGGCGTTTGCATCTTGCAGGCGTCCGCATCGGGAATTTCGACGCCGAAAGATTTTTCCACCGTCAAAATGAGTTCCGCCGTGTCGAGTCCCATGATGCCTCCATGATGAAAGGGCGCAATCCAAAGTGGGGGAAAACTTGTGTGTTTACCCCAACTCGTCATTGCGAGGGCATAGATTTTGCGCTCGCGCTTCGCTTGGCAAAGCTTACTCTACTTTGGATCGCGCCCGAGTTTTGTTTTTTGCCGCCTTGCAATGCGTTCCCATCCTATAATATATAGTTTCGTACGCTATTTCTCTGGGAATCGCCATGGTTTACAAGGTTTTCATCGATGGTCGGCACGGCACGACGGGTCTCAAGATAGATGAACATCTTGCGGGGCGTCCAGACATCGAGCTTCTCGACATCCCGGAAGCCGACCGCAAGGATTTGGCCCGCAAGGGGGAATATCTCAACGCCGCCGATCTGGTGTTTCTCTGTCTGCCCGACGCGGCGGCAAAGGAATCCGTCGCCCTCATCCGTCCGGACAATACCCATACCCGTGTGCTCGATACTTCCACCGCGCATCGCACCCATCCCGAATGGGTATATGGTCTGCCAGAACTCGATGGCGGTCAGCGGCAGCGGATACAGAACGCCCGCAGGGTTGCCGTGCCCGGTTGCCACGCCACGGGCTTCATCCTGCTCATGCATCCGCTGGTGGCGTCGGGTGTCGTTCCCGCCGATTATCCGGCGAGCGCCTATTCCATCACGGGGTACACGGGCGGCGGCAAGGCGCTGATCGCCCGCTATGAAACCCCGACGCCCCTGCCGTCTTTCCTGCAAAGCCCATGCGCTTACGCGCTGGGATTGATCCACAAGCACCTGCCGGAAATGCAGCGCATGAGCGCCCTGACGCAACCGCCGCTGTTCGTGCCCATCGTCGGTAATTTTGCCCAGGGAATGCTGGTGAGCGCGCCCATCTTTCCGCGTCTGTTGCCCAGACCCTTCCAGCCCGCCGATCTGTACGCGCTCTATCGTGAATATTACGCGGGCGCGCCTTTCATCCAGGTCATGCCGCTGGATGCGTCCGCCTTCCTGGAAAACGACTGTCTTCCCGCTACCGCCTGCAACAATACCAACCGGGCGGAAATCTTCGTCTTCGGTCACGCCACGCAGATTCTCGTCGCCGCCCGCTTCGACAACCTCGGCAAAGGCGCGTCCGGCGCGGCGGTTCAGTGTATGAACCTGATGCTGGGTGTGGAAGAAACAGCGGGATTGACAGATTGAAGGAGGCGTCAAAAAGCAAAACCCCATTTTCCGTACGGCTCCGCCAGACCAGACTCCGGTTGTCCTGCGGCCTTTGGTCTTGTGCCGGTTCATAGTAGCAAAACAGGCAAAGCCTGCCTTGAAGTAAAGAACGAAATCCCAGGGCCGGGCCTGGTTTTGCGCGGTTCCCGCTGTTTTCTGCTAGGATGGCGCTCCCGGCGCGGGTGGCGGAATTGGCAGACGCACTGGATTTAGGTTCCAGCGCCGCAAGGCTTGCGGGTTCGAGTCCCGCCCCGCGCACCAAGGATGCGTCAAAAAGCAACCCTCCTCTCACTTTTTGACGCTTCCCTTTCATTTCTGGAGTGCCATGGTTCCCCATCTGAAGACTGCGTTGTCTGGCCCCATTCTGGAGCTGGAGCGCCGATTCCTGGCGCAGAACGCGCCCATAGAGCAATGGTTTCGCGCCGTGTGGCTGGAACACGCGCCGCCGTTTTACGCTTCCTGCGATTTACGCAATGCCGGTTTCAAGCTCGCGCCCGTAGACACCAACCTTTTCCCCGGCGGCTTCAACAATCTGAATCCGGCTTTCCTGCCGCTCTGTGTGCAAGCCACCATGAGCGCGGTGGAAAAATTCTGCCCAGCGGCCTGCAAGCTTCTGTTGATTCCGGAAAACCACACGCGCAATGGCTTTTATCTGCAAAACCTGGCGCAACTCGCCGCCATCTTGCGCCAAACTGGACTGGAAGTGCGCTTTGGCAGCCTGTTGCCGGAAGTAACCGCGCCCATTTTCGTCGAACTGCCCTACGGACAATCCCTGCGCCTCGAACCGCTGGTGCGGCGCGGCAATCGCTTGGAACTGGCGGATTACAGCCCATGCGCGATTTTATTGAACAACGATCTGTCGGCGGGCATCCCGCCCATCCTGCGGGGATTGGACGAACAAACCCTGTTGCCGCCGCTCCATGCCGGATGGTCGACGCGGCGCAAGACCCGGCATTTTGCCGCCTACGAGAAGGTAACCAACGAATTCGCCGATCTGATCAACATCGATCCCTGGCGCATCACCCCGTATTTCGAAGCCTGCGACCAGATCAACTTTCAGACCCGACAAGGCGAGGAAGTCCTGGCGGGACGCGTAGACAGCCTGCTTACCCGTATCCGCTCAAAATACCGCGAATATGACATTGATGAGCGCCCCTATGTGGTCATCAAGGCGGACGCGGGAACGTACGGCATGGGGGTGATGACGGTGCGCGACGCGCGCGAGGCGACACGATTGAACCGCCGCCAGCGCAATAAGATGAGTGTGGTCAAGGACGGCCTGGCGGTGTCCGAAGTCATCCTCCAGGAAGGCGTGCATACCTTCGAGACCGTGCGGGACGCCGTGGCCGAGCCGGTGGTGTATATGATCGACCGCTATGTAGTGGGCGGTTTCTACCGGGTACACACGGCGCGCGGCAAGGACGAAAACCTGAACGCTCCTGGCATGGGTTTTGAGCCGCTGGCCTTCGAGACTGGCTGCAATCTGCCCGATCAGTGCGAGATACCGGACGCGCCGCCCAACCGTTTCTACGCCTATGGCGTCGTCGGACGACTGGCTTGTCTAGCGGCGGCAAGGGAATTGGCGCTTGCGGGCGGCAATAAACACGAACAGGTCCCGTCATGAGGCTTCGCGCCTGCCTCGCTGTCCTGTGTTGCGTCTTCTGGTTCTTTGGCTGCGCGCCTCCCCAGCCGCCGGCCAGTCAGGAATCCTTCGTTTTCGGCACGCGGGTGGAAATTCTCATCGCCGACGCGCCGGAAGAAGAAGCGCGCGCCGCCGCCGCCGCCGTGTTGCGCGATTTCGACGAACTGCATCGCAACTACCACGCCTGGCAGCCTTCGGCGCTTACCGCCGCCAACGCCGCCATTGCCGCCGGTCAGTCCATGGAAGTCAGCGAGGAATTGGCCGCCTTGATTGCCGGCGCGCAGAGTCTGGCCGCCGCATCAAACTATCGCTTCGATCCCGGCATCGGACGGCTGATTGCGCTGTGGGGATTCCAGTCGGATGAATTCACGCCGCGCCTGCCGGACGCGGCGGCGCTGGAAAAATGGCGGGCGCATCCCGCCTCCATTGCCCAACTGCGCCTGGAAGGACGCATGCTGTCCGCGACGAACAAGGATGTGGCGCTCGATTTCGGCGGCTATCTCAAGGGCGTGGCGCTGGATCGCGCGGCGGCGCGGCTCAGGGCTATGGGCATACGGAACGCGCTGATCAACATCGGCGGCAACGTCATGGCCTTGGGCGACAAATACGGCAAGCCGTGGAAGGTTGGCATCCAGCATCCGCGCCAGCCCGGCGCCTTGGCCATACTCGATCTCCGCGATGGCGAAGCCATGGGCACATCCGGCGATTATCAACGCTATTTCGAACTGGACGGACAACGCTACAGCCATCTGCTTGATCCGGAAAAAGGCGGGCCACCGCGCCATACCCAGGCCGTCACCCTGCTCATTCCCTCCGCGCCGGATGCCGGAATGCGCTCGGACGCGCTCTCCAAGCCCGTATTCCTCGCTGGAGAAAACCATTGGCGCGCCGTCGCCCGCGATCTGGGCGTAGACCACGCGCTGCGCGTCGACGCCAGCGGCCGCGTCGAGATGACCGGCGCTCTGCGCGAGCGCCTGGAAAACGTCAGGAAGTAAAAACCCGTTTTTTGCCGGTTCAGTCAGCAAAAAAGGGCAAGCGAAGCTCGCCCTTTTGGGGAATAAAGGCAACGAAAACCCACGACTACTCATCCGTCCGGTTGCAGGGGCGCACTGCGTGCGCCCGCAAAACCATCCCGCCATGTTGAACGGATGACGGGCGCACGCAGTGCTCCTCTACGACAACCACACAGACCGGACGGGTTTTGCGTTGGGTTTGCATGGTTTGAAACTCCAAGAATAAACCGGCGCAAGACCGAAGGCCGCAGGACAGCCAAAAGCTGGTTTTGCGCAGCAAAATGCGGCAAATTCGCACAAAAGGTGGATTCTTGCTTTTCGCCGTTTCCATGATAAGCAAGCGGGATTTAACTTTTTGACGCACGAGCCGCTGTCGATGTCGTATAATCCGCAGGTTCAGTTTAACCAGGATAGGCAGAGGTCTCTGTTATGAGTGATCAAGGAAAAATGGACTGTGGCAGGCGGCGGCTGATTGTCGCGACGGCGGCGGTGGGTGGAGTTGGCGTGGCGGCGACGGCGGCGCCGTTCGTGGCTTCCATGCTGCCTTCCGAGCGCGCCAAGGCGGCGGGCGCGCCGGTCGAGGCGGACATCAGCAAACTCGAACCTGGCCAGATGATGGTGGTCGAATGGCGCGGCAAACCGGTGTGGATACTGCGCCGCACCCCGGAAATGCTGGCGACCTTGCCGCAACTGGATGGCGAGGTAGCCGATCCCGAATCCAAAGAAGAACAACAGCCGAAATACTGCACGAACGCCGCGCGCGCCATCAAGCCGGAACTTTTCGTAGCCATCGGCATCTGCACTCATCTGGGCTGCTCGCCTTCTTCCAAATTCAAGCCAGGCGCCAGCGAAGGCATGACCGCCGATTGGAAGGGCGGTTTTCTCTGCCCCTGTCATGGTTCCACCTTCGATTTTGCGGGTCGCGTGTTCAAGGGACAACCAGCGCCGACCAATCTGGAAATTCCGCCGCATCGCTATCTTTCCGATGATACGCGCATCCTCATCGGCGAAGACACTCAGGGGGCTTAAAGCATGGCTACCAACAGCAATTTCGAGAAATACAAGTCCAACGGAACGCTTCTGGGCAATCTGCTGGAATGGGTAGATGCCCGTTTCCCGGCAACATCCATGTGGAAGGCGCACCTTTCTGAATACTACGCGCCGAAGAACTTCAACTTCTGGTATTACTTCGGTTCGCTGGCGCTGCTGGTACTGGTAATCCAGATCGTGACCGGCATCTTCCTGGCGATGAATTACAAACCGGACGCCACGCTCAACGCCGCCGGCCTGCCCGTTGCCTTCGCCAGCGTCTCCTACATCATGAATGATGTGGACTGGGGCTGGCTGATCCGCTACATGCACTCCACCGGCGCTTCCGCCTTCTTCATCGTGGTGTATCTGCACATGTTCCGGGGGTTGCTCTACGGTTCCTACCGCAAGCCGCGCGAGCTGATCTGGGTGTTCGGCATCCTGATTTTCCTCTGCCTGATGGCGGAAGCCTTCATGGGCTATTTGTTGCCTTGGGGACAGATGTCCTATTGGGGCGCGCAGGTCATCGTCAATCTGTTCAGCGCCATCCCATTGGTTGGCGAGCCGCTTTCCCTGTGGATACGCGGCGACTTCGTCATCGGCGACGCCACCCTGAACCGCTTTTTCGCCTTTCACATCGTGGCCGTGCCGCTGGCGCTGATCGGCCTGGTCGTGGCGCACCTCTTGGCGTTGCATGAAGTCGGATCGAACAACCCGGACGGCATCGAAATCAAGAAGATCACGAACGAAAAAGGCATTCCGCTGGACGGCATTCCCTTTCATCCGTACTACACGGTCAAGGATATCGCCGGCGTCGCGGTGTTCCTCGCGCTCTTCTCGATCGTCGTGTTCTTCCTGCCGGAAGGCGGCGGTTATTTCCTGGAATACAACAACTTCTTCCCAGCCGATCCGATGAAGACGCCGGAACACATCGCGCCGGTGTGGTACTTCACGCCGTTCTACTCGATGCTGCGGGCGATGGTATGGAATTTCTTCGGTCTCGACGCCAAGTTCTGGGGCGTGGTCGCCATGGGCGGCGGCGTGGTCATCCTGGCTTTCCTGCCCTGGATTGATCGTTCGCCGGCAAAATCCATCCGCTATCGTGGCCCGATCTACAAGACCCTGCTGACCATTTTCGTGTTCGGCTTCCTGATTCTCGGTTTTCTGGGGATGCAAGCGCCAGGTTACTATTTCTTCGGCTACAAGACCGCCATGGCCGCGGATGGCAAAACCATCCTCTTCGACCTGCGGAACTACCTGTTCTCCGGCGGTTTGATTGCGCAGGTGTTTACGGTCTATTACTTCCTGTTTTTCCTCACCATGCCCTGGTGGTCGAAGATAGACAAATGCAAACCTGTACCGGAAAGGGTGACCTGGAAATGAAGACCATGCATACGCTGAAAATCCTGTTCTCGGCAATTCTTTTCGCCGTGCCCGTGTTCGTTGTTGGTTCCACGGCGGCGTTGGCTTCCGAGAAATTGCATCTGGATCTCGCGCCGGACGTTTCCGGCGACAAGGCCGCCCTGCAAAACGGCGCGCGCCTGTTCGTGAATTACTGCCTTTCCTGCCACGGCGCCAGCGCCCTGCGTTACAACAGGCTTCAGGAGCTTGGCCTGACGGAAGCGCAGATATTGGAAAACCTGATGTTTACCACCGACAAGATCGGCGACCCGATGACGGTAGCCATGACGCCCGCTGACGCGAAAAAGTGGTTTGGCGTCGCGCCGCCCGATCTGTCGCTGGCGGCGCGCGCGCGCGCCTCCGCCGACGGTAGTGGTTCGGACTGGCTCTATACCTATCTGCGGAGCTTCTACCGTGATGAAACCCGGCCAACCGGCTGGAACAATGTGGTTTTCGCCAATGTCGGCATGCCGCACATCCTGTTCGACCTGCAAGGCGAACAGACGCTGGGCGCGGACGGCAAGCTGCAACCTGCCGCATCGGGGACGCTTTCGGCGGCGGATTACGACAAGCAGGTTGCGGATCTCGTCGGCTTCCTCACCTGGATGTCCGAGCCGCAAGCGAAATTCAGGGAACGCCTGGGCGCGGGCGTGCTCATCTTCCTGGTCTTGTTGTTTGGCTTTGCCTATGCCTTAAAAAAGGAATACTGGAAAGACGTGCATTAATCTTTCCCTTTTCATCACACCGGCATCGCGCCTCGGATTTCCGGGGGCGATGCCGCATCATTTTCAGGTTGAATGCTCATGATGAATCTTTATTCGGGGACGACCTGTCCCTACAGCCACCGTTGCCGGATCGTGCTCTACGAAAAAGGCATGGACTTCCAGGTCATCGACGTGGATATATTCAACAAGCCGGAAGAACTGGCGGCGGTCAATCCCTACCATCGCGTCCCGGTGCTGGTGGAACGCGATCTGGAACTCTACGAGCCGAACATCATCAACGAATACATCGACGAGCGATTCCCGCATCCGCAACTGATGCCGCCCGACCCCATCATGCGGGCGCGGGCGCGGCAACTGCTCTCCAGCATGGAGCGGGAGATTTTCTGTTACATCGATCCGCTGGAAAAAAACCTCAAGACGGCAGCCAAGGCCAGGGAAGGCATTCGTGATCGCCTGAACGAGCTTGCGCCCATTTTCAGTAAGCAGAAATTCATGCTGGGCGATGATTTTTCCATGCTGGACGTGGCCATCGCGCCGCTGTTGTGGCGTCTCGACCATTACGACATCGATTTGCCGAAAAGCGCCGCGCCCTTGATGAAATACGCCGAACGCATTTTCAGCCGTCAAGGCTTCATCGATGCCCTGACGCCTTCCGAAAAAGTGATGCGCCGATAATGGACGCCCGTACGCCCGCGCTCAAACCCTATCTGCTGCGCGCCCTGTATGAGTGGTGTACCGACAATGGGCTGACGCCCTACATGAGCGTGGCAGTGGACGCGAGTTGCCAGGTGCCGCAGGGTTTTGTGCGCGATGGACAGATTGTGCTCAACATCGGCCCGGAAGCCACTGACCGGCTGCAAATGCAAAATGACGCTATCGCCTTCCGGGCGCGTTTCAATGGCGTCGCGCAGGAAATATGGGTCCCTGTGGCGCGGGTGGCCGCTCTGTATGCGCGGGAAAACAGCCAGGGCATGGCCTTTGATGTCAGCGCCACAGAAAATGCCAGCGCGACAAAAAAACCGGAAAATCCGCCGGAGGAACCGCCGCCTTCCAGAAAACGCAGTGAACGCCCCTGGTTGCGGCGGGTAAAATGAAACATATACCCCGCACCAAAGCGGGGCATGAAGGAAGGCAAGGCAACCCACTACCCATTCGCACGGTCGTAGGGGCGCGCTGCGCGCGCCCGCAAACCATCCCGCCGCGTGACGGCTGACGGGCGTACGCAGTGCGGCTCCTGCCCCACACAGGCCGCGCTGGTTTTGCGTTGGGTTCACACGGTTTGAAGCCAGGCTTCGCCTGGTTTCAAACCTCCAGGATAACCCGGCAAAAAGTGGGTTTCTACTTTTTGACGTATACCCGGCATGGCCGTTGCATTCAGGAATGCGCAACGACCAAGGAGAACGCATGAACTTTTCCCAATACATCCGGGAAATCGGACGCGGCGCGAAGGGCGCCGCCGATTTGTCCTTCGATGACGCCGAAAGACTCTATGCTGCCATACTGGATGGCGGCGTTCCGGAACTGGAACTGGGCGCCATCCTCGTCGCGCTGCGGATGAAGGGCGAGACGCCGACGGAACTGGGCGCGTTCCTGCAAGCGGTGGAAACGCGCAGTTATCGGCTGGAACGACCTGCCGACGGGATTCGCCCGGTGGTGCTGCCTTCCTATAATGGCGCGCGCCGGGGCATGAATCTGACGCCGCTCCTGGCTTTGCTGTTGCAGCGTTTTGGTGTGCCGGTATTGGTGCATGGATTGATTGAAGGCTTCGGACGCACCACTTCGGCGCAGGTTTTCCGCGAACTGGGCATTTCGCCCGCCGCCAATCTGCAACAGGCGCAGCAACGGCTACAGCAGGAAGGACTGACATTTGCGCCGCTTTCCGTCTTTTCGCCCGCGCTGGCCGAGCAACTGGCCCTGCGCGCGCGTCTTGGACTGCGCCACTGCGCGCATACGCTGGTCAAGCTGCTGGACCCATTCATCAGCGGTCAGGGCGTGCTGATGGCCGCCGCCACGCATCCCGGCGCACTGGACAAAATGCGGGAAATCCTGCTCAACCGGGGACAGACCGCTCTGTTGTCGCGCGCCACGGAAGGCGAACCTTTCGCCAATCCCCTGCGCCGCCCCTGCATCGAATTCCTGCGCGCCGGCGCCGCCCAGACGTTGTTCGCTGCCGAGCGCAACAGCATCAAAACCCTGCCGCATCTGCCGGAGGCGGCAAACGCCCAAAGCACGGCGCAATGGATAGAAAAGGCGCTGAACAAGAAACTGCCGCTACCCTTGCCGCTGACCAACCAGTTGGTTTGCTGCCTCTACGCCAGCAACGCCGCCAACGATCTGAACGAGGCGCGCGCGCGGGTCGCGGCGAGCCGAATTTGAGCAAGAGGACGACACTGCCGCCATCGTCAACCCGCGTCCTGGCGCTTTTGGGACACGGAGCGCGCGATCCGGCGTGGGCGGAAGCGCTCTTGGCCGTGCGCGCGAAAATTTACGCGCGCGATCCAGCATGTCGGGTGAAACTGGCGTTTCTTGCGCACTTGCCGCCGAGCCTGGAAACCCTGCTTGCTTCCCTGCAAGCGGAAGGCGGCGTGACGCATGTGCGCATCCTGCCCATGTTCATCGCGGCGGGCGGTCACCTCAAATGCGATCTGCCCGCGCGCATCCACTGCTTGCAGACGCAATTTCCGCAAATCCACATCGAACTCGCCGCCGCCATCGGTCTGTCGGAAATCGTCCAGGAAGCCATGAGCGAAGCGGCGCTGCATATCTTCAGAAGACAGAGCCTTTTGCAAAACCCCACTTTATCGGGTGTTGAATTGCGCCAAGGCGGCAAAGGAAGAAGCGGGCGGCCATTTCCGGCATGATATGGGTTTCGACGCCTTGCTCATAACTCCCGCCGTTGCATACTACCCGACAAGAAACCCTGACGCAACGTTGGCATGTCGTTCAACACGAGCTGCTCCCTGAGCTGCGGCACGAAATCGGGTTGACGCCGAAACTGAAGCGTCTCGTTCACACGCTGGAATGGGCGCGCGTCGAGGAATTCTGTTCGTCCCGGCGCGCGGGCACGAGGCGCCCGCCGCATGAGCGGGCGTGGTTGGCGAACGCCTTCCTGGCCAAGCCTGTGCCGGGGCTTGAGAAGACGAGCGCCTTGCATGAGCGGCTCACGATGGATCGTTCGCCGCGCCGCGTCTGCGGTTTTCCGATGGTCAAGAAGTTGCCGTCCGAATCGACCTTTTTCCGCGCCTTTGGCGAATTTGCCCGAACGGGACTGGCCGGGCGAGCGCATGCGGCGCTGATCAGGTGGGCGCTGGGAGGTAAGTTTGATCGGCCATTTGAGCCTTGACGCGACGGCCATCGAGCCGCGTGAGCGTCCCCACCCCAGGAATAAAAGGAAACCCGGGGACAAGCGCGAAGCGGTCAAACGTTCTGTCTCTCGCCAGCGCGGACAGACGCTTGCCGAGATGCCTGGAGAACTTCCCACCGCCTGCAATCATGGAACCAAATGCGACGCCAAGGGTTATAAACGCAGTTGGCAGGGCTACAAGCCGCATCTGGATAGGTCAATTGAGCCGATTGCGGCGCGCCCATTTCCGCCTTGTTCTCCCCGGCCTCCCCGCGCGGCGAAGAAAAGATCGAATTCGAGCCGCCCGGCGCGATTCGCTGTCACGAGCGCGGCGTGGCCGGGCGGATGAACGCCCGGATGAAGGACGAATTCGGCGGGCGAAACGTGCGGGTCAAAGGTCATCTCAAGGTCAAGAGTCACCGGATGTTCGGCATCCTGGCCCTGAGCGTGGATCAGTTGATGCGCCTGCCCTGTTGAAGGAGAGCGTTTCCCCCCAGACGCAAAAAAATTCCCGCGAATTCCGGCGCGGGTTGGGAAGACTTGCCCTGCCGGGCGGGAAGACTACGAACGCGGCATAAAAAGCCGCCAAATCCCGCATCGGGAAACCCAAATGGGAAAAACTACCCTCCCTGCCTAAATGATCCGCTCCGCTTGCGATGTCTGGAAAAAGAGTTTGCAAAAGGCTCCATCCCTTTCCAGGCAAACCGGTGATGATGTCTGCCGTTTCAACTTTTATGAGTTGATTGCTGGCGTTCCACTGGTAACGGATTTTTCCCTCGTTTTTGATCTTCTCCGCCAAGTTGCCGCGTTCGTCGTGGCGGCAGCCGCTATCCTGGATGCTCGTCCATTGCCCGGCGCGACCACGGGCGTCCTGCCCCGGCGCAAAGGACGCCCATGCGCCGCTGGCAGTCAGCAGGAGGAATGCGAGGCAGAACAAGCGATTCAGCATGATGGCGGGCAAGGAACGGCATCGCGGGGAAACACGCAATGGAAGTTCGCTACAGCTCGCAGGTTCATGCGTCCGCATGTGCTATCATCCTTTCGCCTTTCCAAATGCCGCCCGCGCGTAGTTGCGGACGCGCGGTGGGCGTCAAAAAGCGAACCCCTGCTTTTTGGCTGCTCAAGACCGGCCTTCGGCCTTGTTTTTGTTTTACGCGATTGCAGGGACGCGCGCTCTGCGCCCGCGAGTGGTAAGTGGTATATACGCCCCTACCCTGCTTTCAAACCCTTTGCGGCTGGGGCAAGTCCAGACTTGCACGGCAAAAAAGCAGGGGGTTATTTTTTTGACACACACAAAGTTCGATCATGCGATGTTGTTTTCTTCTTCTGACGGCTTTTACCCTTGGCGCTTGCGGCATCAAGGGATCGCTGGAAAAACCCGCTGACCCGGCCCCGCCGTCGTTGCATGAGCGCGCCTTCGGCAAGAAGACGCCTCCAAAGACCAGCGGCGCGCCGGAAGAACACGGCGAGGCCGCCGGGAAATCCATGAAATCCGCCGAATGATGCCGCCGGATACGCCTTTCCTTGCCCGCCGGCAGGAAGTCCTGCATGTGGAAGACCTGGCCTTGCCGGAACTTGCCCTGGCGTTTGGCACGCCCTGCCACGTCTATTCCCACGCCGCCCTGCGCGCGAATCTGCGCGCGTTTCAGGCGGCGCTGGGCGCGCATCCCGCCGGCGCGCGCGGGCTGGTCTGTTATGCGGTCAAGGCCAATTCCAATCTGGCGATCCTGAATCTTTTCGCCCGCATGGGCGCGGGTTTCGACATCGTTTCCGGCGGCGAACTGGCGCGGGTATTGGCGGCGGGCGGCGACGCGGGCAAGGTGGTATTTTCCGGCGTGGGCAAAAGCCGCGCGGAGATCCGCGCGGCGCTTGCCGCGGATATTCTTTGCTTCAACGTGGAATCCGCCGCCGAACTGGAACGCATCAACGAGATCGCCGGCACGCTGGGCAAACGCGCGCCCATCAGCCTGCGCGTAAATCCCGACGTCGATCCCCGGACGCATCCCTATATCGCCACGGGACTGGAGACCGCCAAATTCGGCGTCCCCATCGGCGCCGCGCTGGCGCTCTATGAACACGCCGCGCGGCTGCCGCACATCCGCATAGAAGGCGTGGATTGCCATATCGGCTCGCAGATCCTCGATTGCGCGCCCTTCAGGGAAGCCCTGGAACGCTTGCTGGTCTTGCTGGACGCGCTGGAAAAACACGGCATTCCCGTAAAACATCTCGATCTGGGCGGCGGACTGGGCGTTGCCTACCGGCAGGACGAGGTCGCGCCGGAAATTTCCGCTTGCCTTACCCCCCTGCTCGACCGCCTGGAAGACAGAAAATTGAACCTCATCCTGGAACCGGGACGACGCCTGACCGCCCAGGCGGGATTGCTGCTGACGCGCGTGGAATACCTGAAACCGGGCGAAAGCGTGAATTTTGCCATCGTCGATGCCGCGATGAACGACCTGCTGCGTCCGGCGCTCTATGGCGCGTGGCATGAAATCGTCGCCGTTACGCAGAAAAAAGGAACGCCCGCGGCGATCTACGATGTGGTAGGGCCGATCTGCGAGAGCGGCGACTTTCTGGGACAAAAACGCGCGCTCGCCATCGAGCCGGACGATTTGCTGGCGATTCTGTCGACCGGCGCCTATGGCATGGCGATGAGTTCCAACTACAATACGCGTCCGCGCGCGATGGAAATCATGGTGCGCGGCGATGCGGCGCATGTGATTCGGCGGCGGGAAGAAACCGCCGATCTGTACGCGCTGGAGCGTCTGCTGCCTGCGCGCTCCCCCTCCGTCCCGTTTTCCGGCTTGACAGTCGAAACGGATAAAAACATTGCTTCTCATGAGCAAACGTGCTAGAAAGCCAAATCTTTCCAGGCAATACAAATGGTCTTTTCATTCTTCAACAAGAAATCCACGGACAAAGCAGACGTGCGGATGCCTCCCCTGCAAGGTGCCCCCATCGTCTCCGCAGTGGTTTCCCGTCCCCCCGCGCAGGCGGTTCCTCCGGCACAAGTGCCCGCCGTCGAGGACGGTCTGGATACCACCATCAACACCTGTTATGGCATTGAAGTATTCGAGGAAACCGATCCCTATTCGGAAATTGCCGAACACGCGGCCATTCTTTTCGCCAACGGTCAGTATGAAGTGGCGCGCAGCACGCTGGAATCGGTCGTCCAGAACAACGCCGATCAGGGCGTCGTCAAGCTCTGGCTGATGCTGTTCGATCTTTTGCGCATACGCAACGACAGGAACGCGTTTGACGCGTTGGGTCTGGATTTTGCCAGCATCTGCGAATTGTCGCCGCCTTCCTGGAAGGAGGGCGCGGAATCCACTTCCAGCAAGAGCAAGGAAAAGCCGCAGACGGCGGCGGGCGTGGTGATATTGCAGGGCGCGGTGACGGGCAGTGACGCCGCATTCGACGAGCTGCTGCAAGCCTTGAGCAAGGGAGAGCCGCGCACGCTGGACATGGGACGCCTGGCGGGCATAGATTCGGAAGCGTCGGGACGTCTGGCCAAGATATTGCATCAGGCGCGACATCGTGATCTGGCCTGGGGTCTGGGCAGCGGCACGGAAACCCTGGCAAAACGCTTTTCCGCCCGTTTGATTGCCGGCCAGACGCGGGATGAAAACATGTGGCTGCTGGTGTTGGAGCTTTTCCAGTTCTTGGGGCAAGAGGCGCTGTTCGAGGAAAAGGCCGTGGATTACGCCATAACCTTCGAAGTCTCGCCGCCCGCCTGGGAACCGCCGCGCGCCAAGCCCGCGGTCAAGGAAGAAGAAAAGGAACCTTCCTTGAGCGAAGTGCTGCTGGATGCGCCCATGACGTCGTCGCTGGAAGGAGAAATCCTGCAAGGCCGGCTGGACGCCATCGCCTGCCAATTGATCCCCGGCGAAGAATGCAGACTGGATTTCTCGCTCGTTCAGCGCATGGATTTCGTCAGCGCGGGCGCTCTCGCCACGCTGTTGAAAGAAGCCAATTGCAAACAGATAACGATTGTGCAGCCCAATCGCATGGTGGCTGAATTGCTGCGCGTCATGGGCATCGACAAGATCGCCAGTATCGAACTGGCCAAGTACTGAATTTTCAGCGCGTGTTTTTCGTAAAACCACGAGAGCAAGGGACGTTCATTCATGGAGCAATACCACGGCACTACCATTGTGTCGGTGCGCCGGGGACAGGTTGTCGCCATGGGCGGCGATGGTCAGGTCACGCTGGGCAACATGGTCATCAAGCAGTCGGCGAAGAAAATTCGCCGCGTCTATCAGGATCGCATCCTTGCCGGCTTCGCCGGCGCGACAGCGGACGCCTTCACCCTGCTGGATCTGTTTGAATCCAAGCTGGGAAAGCATCAGGGCAACCTGATGCGCAGCGCGGTCGAACTGGCGAAGGAATGGCGCACTGACCGCATGCTGCGCCGTCTGGAGGCCATGCTCATCGTCGCCGACAGCGAGCATACCTTGGTGATTACCGGCAATGGCGACGTTCTCGAACCCGAGCAGGGCATTGCCGCCATCGGTTCTGGCGGCGCGTACGCCCAGAGCGCGGCGCGGGCGCTCGTGGAAAACACCGATTTGCCGCCGATCGAGATTGTCCGCAAGTCGCTGGAAATCGCCTGTGACATTTGCATTTACACCAACCGGAATTTTACCCTGGAGCGACTCGAAGCATGAGCGCCATGATGACCCCGCAGGAAATCGTGCATGAACTGGACAAGCACATCGTAGGCCAATCCAAAGCCAAGAAAGCCGTGGCGATTGCGCTCAGGAACCGCTGGCGGCGCGCGCAGGTGATTGAACCCCTGCGTTCCGAAATCACCCCGAAAAACATTCTCATGATCGGCCCGACCGGCGTCGGCAAGACTGAAATTGCCCGCCGTCTCGCGCGTCTGGCGAATGCGCCCTTCATCAAGGTGGAGGCTACCAAATTCACTGAAGTCGGCTATGTGGGGCGGGATGTCGATACCATCATCCGGGACCTGATGGAAATTGCCGTCAAGCGCCAGCGCGAATGCGCCATGCAGGATGTCCGTCATCGCGCCGAGGACGCCGCCGAGGAACGGGTGCTGGACGCGCTTTTGCCGCCCGCGCGCAACGCGGGCTTTTTCGCGGCGGAGGCCGGAGAGAGCGCGGAGAGCGGCACGCGGCAGAAATTCCGCAAGAAGCTGCGCGAGGGCGATCTTGACGACAAGGAAATTGAGATTGAAGTGGCGCTGCCTTCCATGCAGGCGGAGATCTTCGCCCCGCCCGGCATGGAGGAACTGACCAGCCAAATCCAGGGCATGTTCCAGAACATTTCCGGCGGACGCAGCAAAAGCCGCAAGCTGAAGATAAGGGAAGCCCTGAAACACCTGACCGACGAGGAAGCCGCCAAGCTGATCAATGATGAGGATGTCAAACTGGATGCGCTGCAAAACGTCGAACAGAATGGCATTGTCTTTCTCGACGAAATCGACAAGGTCGCCAGCCGCGGCGGCACGCACGACGCGGACGTTTCCCGCCAGGGCGTGCAACGCGACCTGCTGCCGCTGGTCGAGGGCACGACGGTATCCACCAAATACGGCATGGTGCGCACCGACCACATCCTGTTCATCGCCTCTGGCGCTTTCCACCTCGCCAAGCCTTCCGACCTGATACCCGAATTGCAGGGACGCTTCCCGATTCGCGTCGAACTTGATTCCCTGTCGGTGGCGGATTTCGAACGCATCCTCATCCAGACCGACGCCTGCCTCACCCGGCAGTACCAGGCGCTGATGGCGACCGAATCCATGCAACTGGAATTTTCCGCCGACGGTATCGGTCGTCTGGCGGAGATCGCCTTCCAGGTCAATGAAAGAACTGAAAACATCGGCGCGCGCAGGCTCTACACCGTGCTGGAAAAACTGCTGGAAGAAGTCTCCTTCAAGGCGGGCGAACCCACCCGGAGCGCCATCGTCATCGACCGCGAATATGTTGACGAACGCCTGAAAGATCTGGCCGAGGATGAAGACCTGTCACGCTACGTGCTGTAGGCGGCAAAGGCAACCCACTACGCATCCGCACGATCCCCGTAGCGGCGAGTTTTCGTTGCCTTTACTTCAAAAAAGGGCAGGCTTTGCCTGCTCTTTTTTGCTATATAGACCGGCAAAAAGTGGTTTTTCACTTTTTGACGCTTCCTCATCCTTATCTGGGTTCATGCTTTTTGCCGCATCCTTGCTGTGTCTTGTCCTGTCTGGCGCGCTCCATGCCGAAGCGCCGCCTGCCGTTCTGGAGAAAACGCCGCTGGCGAAATGGATCCGGCGCGGCAAGGACAGGAAATTCGCGCTCCGGCGGCTCAAGGCGCGCGCGCGGATACTGACGCCGCAAACCTTGGCAAGAATGAAGAAAATTGCTGCGGGCTATCTGGGCAAGGAGTACGACCTGCATTTTGCATGGGACGACGAACGTCTTTATTGCTCTGAACTGGTATGGAAAATCTACCAGCGCGGCGCGGGGCTGGAAGTCGGGAAATTGCAGAAACCGGGCGATTTCGACCTGAATGACAAACTGGTAAAATCCCAATTGCGGGAACAACATGGTTCACGGGTTCCGCTGAATGAAAATGTCATTTCCCCCGCCGCCATGCTGTCGAGCGAACGATTGTTCGAGCCTGCCTTTTGATCTTCTTGCGCGGAAACTTCCTCTTTGGGCGCAAGACTGCCGCAGACTTGCAGCAGGAGCGCGGCGCTCGACAGCAGCAGGATTTTTAGAGCGGGAGGAAAGGACATGCTGTGTTCACTCGAAAAGTGGAGGTCAAATTCAGATGGCAAAACGGGCGGACGCAACGCATTCCTGCGAGAACCGCACAGACCGGACAGGTTTTTACGGGGTCTTGCTTTTTGACGCCTCCTTACAGGCGTCCAAGCTCGCGCCTTGGCATGTTACTACGATTCCTTGTCCAACCTTTGCGCAACGAAACCGCCGCCTGGATTGCCGCGCCGCTACGCTCCTGAGAATGACAAATGCTCGACGCGCTTTTCATCTGATCCCGGATTCCCGATTCCTGATTCGCTTGCTTTTCTTCTGGTTTCGTGGAGAATGCGATCTTTCGCCGTTGGGCAAGTTTCTGATAGGGTCTGTGCTTTCAGCAAAGGGTTTCAGGGCTTGGTTTTTCCGGCTTGTCGCGCCCATTCGTGGGTTTGAGTGTGCTACGCCGCCGCAAGGGCAGGTGTTGGGAGTTGCGTGATGTCTGAATCTGAATCTGAATTGATGGAATCCGGGGAAGCGGTGATCGAATCCGCGACCGTCTCTTTTGCCGATCTGGGCCTGTCGCCGCCCATTTTACAGGCGCTGGCCGATGTGGGCTATGAAACGCCTTCCTCCATCCAGGCCGGGTGCATTCCTGTCCTGCTGGCGGGCAAGGACCTGTTGGGCATGGCGCAAACCGGCACCGGCAAGACCGCCGCGTTCGCGCTTCCCATACTGAGCAAGCTGCATCTGGAAAACGCCACGCCGCAGGCGCTGGTGCTGACGCCTACCCGCGAACTGGCCATTCAGGTGGCGGAAGCCTTTGCCCGCTACGCCAAGCATCTGCCGGGATTTCACGTGCTGCCCATCTACGGCGGACAGAGCTATGGCATCCAACTGAAACAACTGGCGCGCGGCGCGCATGTCATCGTCGGCACGCCGGGGCGCATCATGGATCATCTGGAACGTGAAAGCCTGTCGCTTGCGGGGTTGAAGACGCTGGTGCTGGATGAGGGCGACGAAATGTTGCGCATGGGCTTCATCGACGATGTGGAATGGATCCTCGAACACACGCCCGCCGAACGCCAGACGGCGCTCTTTTCCGCCACCCTGCCGGAAGCCATCCGCCGCGTGGCGCAAAATTATCTGCTGACGCCGGAAGAAGTCAGCATCAAGGCCGCCACCCAGACTGTCGCCGCCATTCGCCAGTGCTACTGGCAGGTCTCCGGCCTGCACAAACTCGACGCGCTGACGCGCATTCTCGATGCGGAAAGCGAATTCGACGCCGCCATCATTTTTGTCCGTACCAAACTGCTGACCGAGGAACTGGCCAACAAGCTGGAAGCGCGCGGCTATTCCGTCGCCGCCCTGAATGGCGACATGAACCAGCAGGCGCGCGAGCGCGTCATCGAGCAGCTCAAGTCCGGCGGTCTGGATATTGTGGTCGCCACCGACGTCGCCGCGCGCGGCATAGACGTGCCGCGCATCAGCCATGTCATCAACTACGACATTCCCTACGACGCCGAAGCCTATGTGCATCGTATTGGCCGCACCGGGCGCGCCGGACGCGCCGGAACCGCCATCCTGTTCGCGGCGCCGCGCGAAATGCGCATGCTGCGCACCATCGAACGGGCGACGCGCCAGCCCATCGAGCATCTGATCCTGCCCACGCAACAGGCGGTTACGGATCGGCGCGTGTCCCTCTTCAAGGAGCGCGTCGCGCAAGCTCTGACTACGGAAGACCTGGATTTCTTCGAAAGCCTGGTTTCCGAACTGGAGACGGAACAGGAAGCCACGCCGGAACGCATCGCCGCCGCGCTGGCCTTTCTGGCGCAAAGAGAGCGCCCCTTGCGTCTGGAAGAAAAACCGCAGCACGCCAAGAAACGCGAGTACGCGGAATACGGCTTGCCGCGCCCGCCGCGCTACGAGCGTGGAGAACGCCACGAGCGCCCGCCATACCGCGGGCGCTCCGCCTCGTTCCCGGGAGAAGATGTTGGCGAGGATGACCGCGGCAACGCCGTGGTAATGACGCGCTATCGCATCGACGTCGGGCGCGCGCATGGCGTTTCGCCCAAGGATATCGTTGGCGCGATTGCCAATGAAGGCAATCTGCCCAGCCGCCTGATCGGACGCATCGATCTCTACGAGGAGTACAGCACCGTAGACCTGCCCAACGATCTCTCGAAGGAAACCATGCAAATCCTGCGTTCCGCCTGGGTACGGCGGCGTCAGCTCAACCTTGCCCCCGACAACGGCGCGCCGCCGCCCAGACGCCCCAGCGGCGGACGCGCGCACAAGCCCTACGGCGGCGAACGCTTCGGCATCCCGCCACGCGACGAGGATTTCCACGGCAACCCCAAACCCTGGCGCAGCGAACGCCCCGTCGGACGATTCGGCCGCGGCGGCAAAAAGTAAACCTTGCCCTGTGCCGGGCAGGTTGACAGGTTTTGCGAAAAACCATCCGGTCTATACAGAGTTTTTGTAGAGGTGCAGAGGCGCCGCAGGAGCGCATTGCATGCGCCCGCAAATCATTCCGCCGCGGACTCGCGGACGCCAAAAAACAGCCCACGGGCGCGCGCGGCGCGCCCCCGCGACCGGTGCGTGTGGAGATTGCGTAGCCTCTTCCCCGATAAGAACCTGTTCATGGTCTCTGGTTCTTTGCGGCCTCTGTTCCATCTCTCCCGCCTTGTCAAAAGCGAGGGCCGCAGGCCCGTGGCAATCCAGACGGCGGTTCAGACGCCAAAGTAAATTGAAAGACCGTCTGGATTGCCACGTCGCTACGCTCCTCGCTTTTGACGAAGATGACCTGGATTGCGGTTTATCCGAGATCAGCAAGAAATTAGCGGCCGCCCTTCAGGGCTGCCGGTCTAACGTCATTGGGAAGGGGTTTCTCTCCCCTCCCCAATGGCTACGGATTGATCCCCCGGCCTTCAGGCCGGGGGATCACCTTCGCACCGATTCTTCCGGGCGGGGTTTCAAACCAGAGTTAGTTTTACGATGAACAGGCTCCAAGAAGCTGTCTTTGAAAAATGTAAATTCGTGGTCATGATCAAGCTCGCCACGCTTCATTTGCTGCTCAAACGCGGATTGCATGATATTTTTTCAAGACAGCTTCTAAGGGCGGCGCGCGTCACCCCGACAGGATCGCGCAGACGGGTAGTGGGTTCTCGTTGCCCTTACTCCAAAAAAGGGCGGGCTTCGCTTGCTTTGCCGTTTTTCTATATCAAGATGAAGCGATGGTTGTGCGCTTCGACCTTGAGCGCCTTGCGCGCCATGACGACGGGAAAGCTGATCAGGCAGACGTTCCATTGCCGCCTGTCCTGGGTGACCATCAAGGGCAGACGCCATTCTTCCTCGTCCTTGCCGCCTTCCTGGACGAGAAACCCTTCGCTCATGCTGATGCGCATCAGGTGCTGCGGTGAATAGAGCCATTCACGCAGGCTGGAAAGCACCTGATCGGCGCTCTTGTTGATGTAGGCGCGCACCAGGGGCGGCGTTTTGCCCTGTTGCATGACGTTGGCGTCCTCCGCATGATGCGCCGCGACGCCTACCGCCTGGAGCAGTTCATATTGCGCGCGCGCCTGTTCCAGTTTCTTTTCGTAGTGCAGGTTTTCGTTGGCGAAACCTTGCAGGAGGCTATCAAAAGCCGCTTCCTTCAGTATCTGGCGCACCTGGATCGGGCTGGGCGCCAAGCTGCGCACCGTATGATCGGTAAACACCAGCTTGTTTTCCTGCGTCTGCTTGATGCGTACGCCCAGGAGCGCGTAGAGACGCGGGCTTTCGTCCTTTTCGCAGCCCGGCAATTCATTCTTCACCGCCAGACTGCGCCCCAGGCAGGCCGGGATGTCTTCAGGATTGGGAAAAATCCGGGAAAGGAGAAAATGCGCGCTGTCCAGCGCCACCGGGCCGGGCACGATATCCAGGCTTTGCTCGTAGTAGGCGCGCGCGATCTTGATGGCGGGCAGCAAGACCTCCTGATAGTTGCTCTCATCCGCAATCCGCATGTCGGTCATTTCTACCACATGCGCCAACAGGGCATCCCGTCTCTCTTCCCTTGGCGAGACTTTAGACGGCTCTTCCCCGTGCCCCAAAAGGCCGGTAATTTTCCTGATAAGGCTCATCTGTGCTCCATGCGCGATAAACGACAAAACGCACATTCTTGCATCTTGTCCGTTGGAGTCGAGATTATAGACCAGCAGATCAGTTGTTCGCCTGTCATTTTTCAATAAGTTTGAAAAAATGATGCGCCAGCGGCGAATCCGGCGGCCAGTTGCGCAGGAATCGCTTGCGGTCGCGCCGATGCGCGCGCTCAAACGTCAGGCTCTGGCCATGCGCGCGCATGGCGTCCAGATCGATGAGCGCCCAGCGGGTTTCCTGCCAGATGAGATTGTTGCCCTTCATGTCGCCATGACTCAAGCGCGCGCGGTACAGATCGGCAAACAACGCGCCAACTGCGTCGATTTCCGCCGCGTTCGCCGCCGCCGTCCCCGCTTGCAGGCGGTGCAGGATATCCTCGCCCGGCAGGTATTCCATTATCAGATAGGCCGCCCCGGAAAACCAGAACCAGCGGCGTTCGATGAGCGCCAGTGGCCTTGCCGTGGGAATGCCCAGCGCCAGCAGGCGATTGCCTTCGCGCCAGGCGCGCCAGGCGCGGCTCCTGCGCCAGCAACGGCTCAGGGCGTGGAAAAAATGCTTGATGTTGTAACGTTTGATGACAAACGTCCGTCCAGACGCTTCCACCCGCGCGACTGTGGCCGTGCCGCCGTCCTTGCACAGACGCCCCGCGTCGATGTGGGCGTCCGGATTTTCCAGGAGCGGCGCGATGATTTCCTCTGCATCGCGGCGCACCGCGCAAAAACCGAAAGCGCCCTTCTTGCGGATACAGAAGCTGCTGCATTCGCGCGTGATTTTTTTCAGCCAGTCGCGCAGTCGCGCCCGTCTTTGCCGGGTCACCGCCCGCTGCAGGGCGGATAGGCGCATCTTCGCGCCAGAAACCGGATTCTGCGCGCGATACAACGCCAACGCGCCAGACAATCCGGCTTCCATGCGTATCGGCCACTGCGCGTAGAACATGCCCAGGTTATCCAGCGCCAGTCCCGGAGACAGCGCCTGTCCCGGCCTTTCCGCGCGAATGCCGCCGCCATCGACAAAATAAAGCCGCCCGTCCCGCGCCAGAAGATTGTCGGGATGCAGGTCTTCCTGCCACAACCCGCGTTCATGCAGACGGGCAATAGCGCGCACGGCCTCGTCGATCTCCTCCTCGCCCGGAACGCGCGCGTTCTCCAGGAACTCGAACAACAGCCAACCGCCGCCTGCCGCGCATTCCGCCGCCAACAGGGCCGGCGTAGGCAAACCCTGGGCAGCCAGCAGGCGCGCGCCATTTTGTTCCTGCGCGAACCGCCGCGCCGCTTTTTTTCCCACCAGCAGTTTGGCCAACACCTGCCGCCGCTCTCCCGCCGCATTCCACCAAACGCCCCGCCCCACATAACGCCGCCCCGGCAGAACGCGCAACCACGCTTCCAGCCGCAACACGCCCGCCGAAGCCAACGCAACTTCCACCGGCAACGCCTGGCCGCGCCCGCTACGGACAAGATCGGCAAGACGTAAAACAGGAAGGGCGGCAGACATCAAGAAATCAGGAATCGACAAACCTGCGCGCAGCGCGCTCAGCAAACGGCAAAAGCATTGCCTGCCTCATTTCCGGCAGGAACGAAGCTGGATTCTACCGCAATATCCATGCTTTCCCGCTTCAATTTCAACGTCATCGCAGGCCAATCGCGCCATCCCTGACCGCATCGCCATGACGCGCCGCCTTTCGCCCCGGCAGTATCGTCCGCTTCAGAACGGCAAAGCGCGGGCGGATGCCCGCGGGATTATACGTATGGCGTAATCCGCCGGAACCAGTCACGGCGCGCAGTCAAAATGCCCAGTCCATGTGGACGCCGCCGATCACGCCTTCGCGTCTGCCCGTATAACCTTGCAGTCCCAGATCAAGGCTCAACGGAGCGCCCTTGCCCTGTTGCACGCTCAGACCGATTTCGAACATGCCGCTGTCTCCCTTGAGTTTGGGCGCGTCAATAGCATAGGCGCGGGTATGGGTGCGAGTGACGGCGCTGGCCTTGCCGTCGGACTCGCGCTCATAAGCCAGTCCCACGTAGCTTTTCCAAATCGAAGCCAACGGCCAGTTCAGGCGCAATCCAGCACGCAAGCGCTCGGACTGGCTGGCATTGAAGCGCAGATCATCGCCTGTAGACAAGGTAACGCGCTCACCCTGCTGGCGCATCCAGAAATACTTGCCATAAAGATCGAGCCTCCCTTCCCCCAGGATCAAAAAACGCCCCGCGCCCACATGCGCGCCATAGTAGGGCGTCGCCAGATCATAACGGGCATGCCGTCCCAGGAAATCCCGCAGATCGGCGCTGAAAAAGCGCGTTTTGAGCCGTCCGGCGCGCAAACTGGCCTCGGCGTGATAGCCGCTGTCCGCCGCGTAATGGACAAGCGCTCCGCCGCCCGCATAGCGGCTATCGCCCCGTCCGCGCACATGCCGCGCGCCTGAAAAACTCAAGGCTTGATCCGCCGCGCCCAAACGGTTGTCCGTTTCATAATCGCCGCGTCCGTATTCCGCAAACGCCCCTGCGACGAGGCGGCCTGCCGCAAAACGCGTTTCGGCGGAAATGCCGGCAATCAGCGCCACGCTGTCCAAATCAATATGCGAACCGCTCCGCTGGCGCAGACTGCCGCCAGACAGGGCGGCAAAGAGATGATGTCCCGTTTGTTGCCGGGCGCGCTTCAATGCTACAGACATTCCCTTGTCCGCGGCCAGATTGGCGCCCTGATTGAGCAGCGCCAGTCCGCCCAGGAAACCTTCGGCCAACGCCTTGCCTTGGGACGCGGCCCTGCTGGATACCGCCTCCAATTGCATTGTTCCCTGTTGCGGACTGGTCTTCAGCATATAGTCATAGAGAATGGAAACGCCCTGCAAGCCTTTTGCGCGCGTCCCCTCGTTTTTTGGCGTGCCTTTCAGGCTTCCCGCCTTGAGCAAGGAAAGCGTGTCGCGCTGCGAGCGCCCGCCTTGCAAGCCAATCAAATCCGGCAGGCCAACGTCTGCCCTATCCACATCGGCTTCGCCGCTGATCCGAAGCAGGGTCGCGCCCTCCTCCAAGGTGGGCGAGGGCGCAAATACCAGCGCGCGCTCCTGAAGATTCATGTCGCCCGTGATGAAGGCGGTATGCCCGCCTTCCACTTCCAGCGCGGCGAATTGGTACGCCGCTGGCGCGGCGCGGCTCATGTCCAGCGTTTGCCCGCCTCCCAGGCGAATTCGCCCGAAATCCACTTCATCGGCGCGGGTATGCTCGAGAATGACAGTTGTATCCAACGAACGGACGTCCAGCGTCTCCGCCCTGAAATTCAGCGCGCCATCCTGCCGGAAAAGATGCAGGCTCGGCGCAACAAGGCGACGCGCGGAAAAACTCGCCATGCCGCCCGCGCCGCCCGCGCTGCCCTGCCCGCCCTTGCCGTCGTTCACGCCGCCTGACGTGACGCCCGCGCTTCCCGTTGCCCCCTTTGCGCCGCTGGCAAGCGTAATCCTGCCCGTCGTTACCGCCTGGGCTTCCAGCGCCAAAACCGCATCACCGCCATTGCCCGCCGCGCCCGCGTCTCCGCCATCGCCGCCCTTGCCCTGACCGCCGCCAGAGGCTTTCCCCGCTCCGCCATTGCCGCCGCTGCCGCCATCGCCGCCAGTGAGCGTAATATCGCCTGTCGCGCGCGCTTCCCGAAGGCTCAGGAGCGCGTCGCCGCCTTGACCGCCGCTGCCGCCTTGACCGCCGTTGCCCGCGCGGCCATCGCCGTTGTCCGGCCCGCCATCGCCGCCCCGAGCGGCGGCTCCGCCCTTGCCGCCCGTCAAGATGATGCCGCCCGCCTTTGCCGCCCTGTCGGCAACCAGACTCACGCCGCCGCCGCCGCCGCCATCGCCGCCATCGCCGCCATCGCCCGCGCCGTCGGCGTTGCCGCCCATGCTGTCGCCGCCCGCGCCGCCCATGCCGCCCATGCCGCCCGCGCCGCCTCCCAGCGTGAGAGTTTCCAGCGCCTCGCCGGAAAGCATGTTTCGCGCGCCATCGCCGCCCTTGCCGCCGCCGCCGCCGCCGCCGCCGCCGCCCGCCAACGCCTTGGTCGTATCCGTCTTGCCGCCGCGCCCGCCTGAACCCGCCGCGCCGCCATTGGCGTTCGCGCCAGCCGCGCCAGCCGCGCCGGTCGCGCCGTGTTCCATCTTCCCGCCGCCCGCGCCGCCCGCGCCGCCGCCAATGCCTGCGCCGCCCGCATTGCCCGCGGCATCTTCATTTCCTCCCGCGCCGCCCGCGCCGCCCATACCCCCTGCTTCGCCTGCCATGTCATGATTCGCGGCCTGCGCGTCCGGGCAATCTATCGCCAGAATGCCCAGGAAGAGGATGAAAAAAATATTTTTACGTAAAGACATGCAATGACACTCCCAAAAATTGCAAAAACAAGGGAACGCATGGTATAAAAACACCCGAAATAAAATAATGCGATATGGTTACAGTTTCGTAACGGCAACGCATGGAAACGTAGCGTACGCTGACGCTCGCAATTACATTTTCGACACGCGGGAAAATGCTGAAAGCGCCCGCGCCGCATCCTGAAGGCGCGCTGGTTCTTCATGCTTCGCTCCCCATGTCCATATCGCCGTAAATGTTGTCGCTTACGGATTTTCTTGCAAAAGAGAACGCCAACAGGTCTATTGCCATGCCAAATTCGCTGTACAGAAAAAAATGGTTCGAGTGTCTCGTTCTTGCGGGGCTTTTGTTTTTCGCCGCGCCGTTGCCGGCGCAGGACTCTGCCCTTTTGCCCCCTGCGGTGACGCAGGCGCTGGCGGCGGCGCGGATACCCGAAAGTTCTGTTGCTGTCGTGGTGCAGGCCGTCGATCAGAAAACGCCGCGCATCAGTCATAACGCGGAGCTTTCCATGAATCCGGCTTCGGTGATGAAGCTTGTCACCACCTACGCCGCGCTGGAAATGCTTGGCCCGGCGGCAAGCTGGCAGACTGGTTTCTGGAGCGTTGCCGAAGTGGATGAAAGCGGGCGTTTGCCGGGAAATTTGTATCTGAAGGGCAGCGGCGACCCCAATCTTTCCCTGGAACACTTCTGGATGCTGTTGCGCCAGTTGCGCGCGCGCGGCGTGCGCCACATCGATGGCGACCTGGTGCTGGATCGCTCACGCTTCACCCTGCCGCCGCATGATCCCGCCGCCTTCGACCGGCGTCCCTTGCGCGCCTACAACGTCGGGCCGGACGCGCTGCTTGTCGACGCCAACGCCCTGCGTTTTCTCCTGCGCCCGGAAGGCGAACAGGTGCGTTTTTTCCGTATCACGCCGCACGACAACCTGGAAGTCGTCGCCCAGATTATCCCCGGCAAGGGCGGCTGCAACGGCTGGCGCGAGCGGCTGAATTTCGCCTGGCAAGCGAATCGGCTGGAAATCAGCGGCAGTTATCCGGCAAGTTGCGATGAACAAAACCTGTTGCTTGCGCCGCTGTCGCCGGAAGCCCATGTGCGAGGACTGTTCCGCGCCCTCTGGCGGGAGATGGGCGGCACGTTGCGCGGCAAGGTGCGGACAGGCCGGACGCCCATTGAAGCGCGAAAACTGGCGGCGCAAAATTCGCCGCCGGTTGCGGAAATCATCCGCAATGTCAATAAATGGAGCAACAACGTCATGGCGCGCCAGCTTTTGCTGGCGCTGGGCGGGGAAGAAGGCACGCCGGAATCCGCCGTGCGGCAGACGCAAGACTGGCTGCGCGCGCAAGGGCTTGATTTTCCTGAACTGGTGCTGGAAAACGGTTCCGGCCTTTCGCGTCAGGAGCGCATCAGCGCCCAAAGCCTCAACCATTTGCTGATTCACGCCTGGCAAAGCCCGGTCATGCCGGAATTCATCGCCTCGCTGCCCATTTCCGCCATTGACGGCACCATGCAAAAGCGCCTGCGCGGCACGCCCGCCGCCGGTCGCGCCCACATCAAGACCGGCTCGCTGAACGGCGCGAAAGCCGCCGCGGGCTATGTGCAGGATAGCCGCGGCAAACGCTACGCCGTTACCTTCCTCATCAACCATGCCAATGCCGCCCAGGGAGAAAAAGCCATGGACGCTCTGCTTTTGTGGGTTGCGGGAGAAAAGCCAGGGAACAGTTAAAGCGTCAAGCCTGGGCCGCTGCTTATCAGATCGACCTCGTGCTCCTCGGTTACTGTGTCTCGTCGAGGTCGTAGATTCCCCCTGAACTCCTTCAGCAAATGACTCATCACCTGAAGGTTATCGCCCCAAAAAATCTTGTTGCGCCAGCCATCCACTTCCTCGCCGTGGACTTCCTTCAACTGCGCCGGGTAATACTGCGTCGAGTTGAACGGGCGCTTGCCGCGCCAGTTCAACATCGGGTAGCCCTTGATCGGCTCGAACTCGTACTTCTCGATGTTGATGGGCACCACCGTCGGGCGTGGCCAGTTGCAGGCTTTCCTGTGCAGGTTTCGTGTCGCTCATGGGTCTTCTTCGTATAGCTCTGGTTGATTATTCTGGGCTGGATATTCCGCGACACGGCTTCGGCGCAGGATCTGAAGACTTCACCGAGCCACGCCGTTTTGGGGAAACGCCTGGAAGTGCGCTTTGTATGACAAACGTGTGATACTTACTGTATTTTCCGGCGCATGTCATTTGCAATTGCTTGTTGCGCGACGGCCTTGGTTTGGGATTGCAGGCTGTTCTTGTCGTCGGCGTCGTTTTTTGCCTTGAGCGCCAGGTAGGTGCTCCACAGCGCCTGTATTCGTTCGTTCTGGCGCATTCTCGCCTCGCGCAGGTAGTTGGAGATCGCCATCATCCGCAGATATTCAATCCACAGCGCTCGTGAACTCGCCTTTGTGATGTTGCTGTGCCAATCCGCGCTGATGGACCTTCTTTCCGCTTCCGTCAGCAGCATCTGCATCGACGACATGTTCGCGTAAGCGCCGCGCGCGGCGGTTGGCAATGCGCCGTAGCCGTCCCGGTCGGACAGCCACTCTTCAACCGCTTTGCCCTCGGCGGCGGCGGCTATGGCGGCGGCGTTGGCGCTTTGCACCTGGGCGGAAGACCCCTGACCCGGCGCAAGCCCGCCTGGCGGCGTCTCTCCGTAGAGGATTTTGTATTGCTCCTTGATGGACTTGCCAAAGTACGGGGCCTTGTTGGGGTCCCGATAAGGCACGTTCGGCTTTCCTTCCTTGTTCACGCCCGTGTCAAAATTGACGTCTACGCAGTAATAGGGCGCGGGATCGGTGCGGTAGCTTGCAAAGTCCCCTCCGATTTTTTTTGCCCCGAACGGCTTTGGCTTTCTCAGGCCATCCTCCCGGACGATGCCCGTCTTGACGGAGTTCTGATCGGGGATGCCGTATTCAAAATGTAAGTGCGGAGCATAGGGGCCGA
>JAITRP010000008.1 GCA_031288305.1 Zoogloeaceae bacterium | reverse complement strand
CTCGGCACTCGCTCGGTCACGGCGCAGAACAATTCATAGCTGATGGTGCCCGCGGCGGCGGCGATCGCGTCGGCGGCGACTGTGCCGCCCTCTCCTTCGCCCCAGAGGGTGACGGGGCTGCCGACGCGCGCTTTTGCCACCGGGGAGAGGTCACAGGCGAGCATGTCCATGCTGACCCGTCCCAGTGTGCGCGTCAAAACGCCCGCCACGGCGATGGGCGTGCCGGTAGGGGCGTGGCGCGGATAGCCATCGGCGTAACCACAGGCCACCACGCCGACGCGCAGGGGGCTATCCGCCTGGAACGTGCCGCCATAGCCTACTCGTTCCCCGGCGGCGAGCGTCTGGATGCCAATCAAACGGCTTTCCAACGTCATGACCGGACGCAGGTTCAATTGCGCGGCCGTAGTGTTCGCAAAGGGGCTGCCGCCATAGAGCATGATGCCTGGACGCGCCCAGTCGTCCTTGCCGCCCCGGCTTTCCGGGTAGCGGATCAGTGCGGCGGAATTGGCAAGGCTCACCGGCAAACCGGACCCCGCGGCGATCTGCTGGAAACGCCGCAACTGTCCGGCAATGCCCGTGGAGGTATCCGCCTCGGCAAAGTGGCTCATCAGCGTCAGACGCCGGATGCCCAGCGCCTCCAGCCGTTGCCGCGCCGCGCCCGCTTCCCGCGGGCGGAAGCCCAGACGGTTCATGCCGGTGTTTATCTTGAGATAGGCGCTGGCGGGACGCTCGTCTGCCGCCGCCAGCATTTCCAGTTGTTCCGGAGAATGGATGACCGGCGTCAAGTCGAAACGCGCCAGCGCCTTGATTTCTTCCGGCGCAAAAAAGCCTTCCAGCAACAAGATGCGCTGCCGATGCCCGCGTTCACGCAGCGCAACGGCGTTTTCCGCCTCCAGCAGCGCAAAGCCGTCGGTTACATCGTCCAGCGCGCGCGCGGTCTGGAATTGCCCATGTCCATAGGCATTGGCCTTGATGACCGCCCAGAGGTTCGCCGCGCCCGCCCGTTGCCGCGCCTGCGCAAAATTGTGCCGCAAGGCTGTAAGATCCGTCCGCATGCGGATGGGGCGAGTGAGAGTAGAAACGTTTTGCATTTTCTTGTTCCGCGGCAAAAAGTAAAAACCTGTTTGATGGATTTGGGTTTGAAGGCAGCGGGCGCACGCGGCGCGTCCCTACATCAAACTGCAACCCCAACGCAAAACCTGTCCGGCCTTGGGGTTGCGCGTTGCCTTTGCTCCAGAAAAGGGCGAGCTTCGCTTGCCCTTTTTCGCTAACTGAACCGGCAAAAAGTGGGTTTCTACTTTTTGCCGCTAAATTCTACGTCCAAGATTTACAATCGTCTCCTTTACGTTGCCGCGAAAACATCATGGATGACATCAAACACTACATGGAAACGCTGGGACGCGCAGCGCGCGCGGCCTCGCAAGAACTGGCGCGGGCGAGCACGGCGCGGAAGGACGCCGCCCTAAATGCCATCGCCGCCGCCGTTTTGCGCGAAAAAGCATTGCTGCTTGCCGCCAACGCCGAGGATCTCGCCGCCGCCCGCGCCAACGGGCTGGAAGCCGCCTTGCTGGATCGGCTGACGCTAAGCGATGCGGGCATAGACAACATGGCCGCCGGCGTACGCCAGGTGGCGGAATTGCCGGATCCTGTCGGCGAAATGACCGATTTGCGCTATCGTCCCTCTGGCATCCAGGTTGGGCGGATGCGGACGCCGCTGGGGGTGGTCGGCATCATCTACGAGGCGCGTCCCAATGTGACTGCCGACGCCGCCGCTCTGTGCCTGAAATCCGGCAACGCCGCCATCCTGCGCGGCGGATCGGAAGCGATTCAAAGTAATCGCGCCATTGCCGCGCTCATCCGCGAAGGCTTGCAGGCAGCGAATCTTCCACCCGCCGCTGTGCAAATGGTGGAAACTACCGACCGCGCTGCCGTGGGCGAACTGATAACCCTGCGCGAATTCGTGGATGTCATCGTGCCGCGCGGCGGCAAGGGGCTGATCGCCCGCTTGCTCCAGGAAGCCCGGGTGCCGATGATTCAACATCTGGACGGCAATTGCCACGTCTATCTGGAAGCCAGCGCCGACCCGGAAAAGACGCTGGCGATCGTGGAAAACGCCAAGACGCAGCGTTACGGCACCTGCAACACCGCGGAATCCCTGTTGATCGACGCGGCGGCGGCGGCGCGCCTGCTGCCGCCCATCGCCGCCATGTTGAGCGCGAAGGGCGTGGAAATCCGGGGCTGCCCGCAAACCTGCGCCCTGATTCCCGCCGCTCGCGCCGCCAGCGAGGAAGATTACGCCCGCGAATACCTGGCGCCGATTATTTCCGTCAAGGTGGTCGATGGCATGGACGAGGCCATCGACCATATCAATCGCTACTCCTCCCATCATACCGATGCCATCGTCACGGAAAACCACGGCTTTGCCATGCGCTTTCTGCGCGAAGTGGATTCCAGTTCCGTGATGGTCAATGCCTCCACCCGCTTTGCGGATGGCTTCGAATACGGCCTGGGCGCGGAAATCGGCATCTCCACCGACAAAATCCACGCGCGCGGCCCGGTCGGCTTGGAAGGACTGACCTGCCAGAAGTGGGTAGTGCTCGGCAGCGGGCAGGTCAGAGTAGACGTCAAAAAGTAAAAACCTGCTTTTGCCGGTTTGGTCAGCAAAAAAGGGCAGGCAAAGCCGGCCTTTTTTGGAGTAAAGGTGACGAAAACCCACTACTCCTCATCCACACGGTCGTAGGGGCGCACGTAGTACGCCCCTACGAAACCGTGCAGACCGGACGGGTTTTGCGTTGCGGCGCGGCATTCAGAAGGAATAGCAGACCGATGGAAAGCTGGTGCTGGTGGATGTCATCGGCTTTTTGCCGGGCGGTGGGCACGACGGATACACCGTAGGAGCTGATCATTTGATGATCGCCGGAACTTACCTTGCCCAGATCGGCATAACAGTAGCCCGCGTCCAGCGTCAGTTGCTTGCTGAGTTGCCAACCCACGCCCGCGCCGATGTTCCAGGCGAAATTGGTCTTGGAATGGCTCTCGCTGCCCGTATAGAAATCCGATGGACTGTTCGCCAGCAACAAATCCACTTTCAGTTTCAGAAAGGCCACGCCAATGCCCGCGCTGGGATAGGGCGTTACCGGCGAACTGTTCCTGAAATCCCAGCGAATATTGGTAAACAGGGTTTGTCCTTTCAAGCGCTGCTTGCTGTAGGCATCGACATTCTGAGCGCCGCCGCCCACGAGATCGACATGAACCTGCCTTTGTTCCGTATCGGAAGCCTTGCCCAAGGGCGTATTCCAGTTCGGCGCGCAGGGGCACAGGTTGGCAAGGGACGCGCCTACCGCCAGTGCGCCGAAGATATTTCCATCCTTGGCGCTGAACTTGTCGCTATGCACTGGATTGGCGATGACAGCCGACCACGCGGCGGGATCACGGCTGGCCGCGTGGGCGTCCCATTTGGTCTGGGTGTGCCCCAGACGAACGGCGACATAGGGAGAAAGGGAATCCGCGCTGGTGGGAAGCGCCGAGGCGGCAAGGGCGGCGGCGAGCATGCCGCCGAGAAGCGGTCTAGCGAAACTTATGCCCGATTTTGCGGTGGGAGGGGGGCAGGTCATTAAATACAAATGGATTTTTTCGCATGATGGCTCCTTGGAAAGAGGGAAAAAGAGGCTTGCGCGAACAAGCGTCGACGCTTCTAATAATACAACAATAAAAATGAAATTGAATTCGTTCGCGAGGCAGGCGCACAGGCCAGATGTCCGCGTGGGACAGCGCGCGAGAGCGTGACCGTATGTGCTGCAAAAACTCGCGCACCCGGCTCCCAATCCTCATTGCTTGCGCACTTTGTGGCAAGATGCATGTTTGCCGTCGCAAGAATTTACTGTGGTGAAAAAAAGTTTCGCAACCTGTTGACACGCAGCGAGATTTAGTTGCACAATACGAACCAATGTTTCGCAATATGAATTTCACGGAGAGTTTCCATGTCATCTTCCCGTCGCTATACGCTGACGTTGTCCTGTCCCGACCAGGTGGGCATCGTCGCCGCGGTCAGCGGCTTCATTGCCGAACATCACGGCTGGATTATCGAGGCCAATCACCACGCCGACGCGGCGGCGCGGCAGTTTTTCATGCGCCAGGAGATCCTCGCGGATTCGCTGCCCTTCGGCCTGGAGGCGTTCAAGAGCCAGTTTACGCCCATTGCCGAACGTTTCGACATGCGCTGGCAGATCAGCGACAGCGCGCGCAAGAAGCGGGTGGTCATCCTGGTGTCCAAACAGGAGCATTGCCTGTACGACCTGCTTTCGCGCTGGAAATCCGGGGATCTGGACATCGACATTCCCTGCATCGTTTCCAATCACGAAACCTTTCGCGGGCTTTCCGAATGGCATGGCATTCCCTTTCATCACGTGCCGGTCAGCGCGGAAACAAAGGAAGCCGCCTTCCGGGAAGTCATGCGCCTGTTCGAGGAAGCCAGGGGGGATGTCATGGTGCTGGCGCGTTACATGCAGGTGCTTTCCGCGGAAACCTGCGCCCGCTATTCCGGTCGCATCATCAACATCCATCACAGTTTCCTGCCCAGCTTCGTCGGCGCGAAGCCCTATCACCAAGCCTACCAGAAGGGCGTGAAGCTGATCGGCGCGACCTGCCATTACGTGACTTCCGAACTCGACCAGGGACCCATCATCGAGCAGGACGTCATTCGCGTCGACCATTCGGATCAGCCGGACGACCTCGTGCGCTATGGCAAGGACATTGAAAAAGCCGTGCTCGCGCGCGGTTTGCGCTATCACCTGGAAGACCGGGTGCTGACGCACGGCAACAAGACCGTTGTCTTTCGTTGATTCTTTGACGGACTGGTTTTTCGTTGTTTTATACATGGTTTGAAGGCAAGCTTTGCTTGCTTTCAAACCCAAATCAAACCGGCAAAAAGTAGGGTTTTACTTTTTGACGAACATTGAGAAGGATTCATCATGCCCTGGCGACTCTTGCGCTTCGCGTTTTCGGACACCCATCCCGAACCCCGGATGTTCGCCGTTCCGCCCCGGTTGAAACCCGCCTACGATGTGGTCATCATCGGCGGCGGCGGGCATGGGCTGGCGGCCGCCTATTATCTGGCGCGCGAACATGGCGTCACGAATGTCTGCGTGCTGGAAAAGGGTTATATCGGCGGCGGCAATACCGGCCGCAACACCACCATCATCCGCTCCAACTACCTGACGCCGGAAGGGGTGCGCTTCTACGACGAGTCGGTGCGCCTGTGGCAGGATCTTTCGGCGGATTTCGATCTCAATCTGTTCTACGCCAACCGGGGTCACTTCACCCTCGCGCATACCGACGCTTCCTTGCGCACCATGCGCTGGCGAGCGGAGGTGAACAAGCATCACGGCGTGGATTCGGAAGTGGTGGGGCCGGAGGCCGTGCAGAAGGCCGCGCCCATGATGGACATTTCCTGCGGCGGTCACGCGCCGATCCTGGGCGCGCTCTATCACGCGCCGGGTTCGGTGGCGCGGCATGACGCCGTGGCCTGGGGCTACGGACGCGGCGCGAGCCAGCGCGGCGCGGAAATCCACCAGCAGACCGAAGTGCTGGGCATCGACGCGCCGGGCGGCAAGGTGAAGGGCGTGGAAACCTCGCGCGGCTACATCGCCACCCCCAAGGTGTTGTGCGCGGTCGCGGGTTTTACGCCGCGCGTGTTGAAGATGCTGGAGATTCCCTCGCCCATCTACGTGCATCCCCTGCAAGCCATGGTGAGCGAGCCGGTCAAGCCCTGGCTGGACCCGATCCTGGTTTCCGGCAGCCTGCATGTGTACATCAGCCAGTCGGCGCGGGGAGAACTGGTCATGGGCGCGTCCCTCGACCCCTACGAAGTGCAGGCGACCCGCTCCTCGCTGGAATTCGTCGAGGGACTGACGGCGGAAATGCTCAACATGTTTCCCTTTCTTTCCAATGTGCGGGTGATGCGCCAGTGGGCGGGCATGGCGGACATGACGCCGGATTTCGCGCCCATCATGGGCAAGACCCCGGTGGAAGGTTTTTACCTGGATGCCGGCTGGGGCACCTGGGGCTTCAAGGCGACGCCGGTTTCCGGCAAGACCATGGCGCACACCCTTGTCCACGACGCGCCGCACCCCCTGATCACCGGCTTTTCCCTGGCGCGTTTCGAGCAGTACGCGCTGACCGGCGAAAAGGGCGCGGCTTCCGTGGGACATTAGGACGTCAAAAAGTGAAAACCTGCTTTTTGCCGATCCATACAGCAAAAAAGAGCAAGCAAAGCTTGCCCTTTTTTGGAGCAAAGGCAACGAAAAACCAGGGCTGTGCTGGTTTTTGGGCGCAATCAATTTTATCAGCGCGAAGCACGAAACGCCGTGTCAGCCACCTGCCTCGTCATTGCGAGGGCCGAAGGCCCGTGGCAATCCAGAGGGCGCAAAGCGCCCTTGCGGGCACGCTGGATTGCCGCGGCGCTACGCGCCTCGCAATGACGAGGTGGATGAAATTGGCGCGGCGTGTTGTTCTCTGCCATGAAAGTCGAATCCCCAACATTGGCGACCAAATTCCTGCCACTGCCCCAAAAAATTTCCCTCGCAATGACGAGGGTGAAGGCAAGCGCATGGAGGTTCAATTGCCCCTCTGGTTTTTCGTTGGGTTTACACGGTTTGAGGGCGAAGCTTGCTTTGCCTTCAAACCCAAGATAGATCGGCAAAAAGCAGGTTTTCACTTTTTGCCGCTTAAAAGGAACACGCGATGAAAATCATGACCTGTCCCATCAACGGCCCAAGGCCGGTTTCCGAATTCGTCTACGGCGGCGCGTTGCGCGAAATGCCGGACCCGAACAGCGCCAGCGACGCGCAATGGGCGCATTACGTCTTCGATCGCGACGGCGCGCCCGGCGTCAAGAAGGAATGGTGGTGCCATGCGCCGAGCAACACCTGGTTCATCGCCGAACGCGACACCGCCAGGGATGTCGTCCTGCGCGTCCATCTTTACGGGGAGGAATGAACATGCGGCTGCCCAAGGTTTCCGGCGAGTGGATAGACCGCTCGCGCCCCTTTTCCTTTCGCTTCGAGGGCGAGTCCTTCCAGGGCTTTGCCGGGGACACCCTGACGAGCGCCCTGCTCGCCAACGGCGTCTCCCTGCTGGGGCGCAGCTTCAAATACCATCGTCCGCGCGGCGTGTTGTCGTTTGCCAACCACGATGTGAACGTGATGTTGCAGCAGGGCAACGAACCCAATGTGCGCGGCGATGTCCGGCCATTGCAAGACGGCATGGACGTCAAGGTGGTCAATACCTTTTTCGGCACGGTGAAAAGCGACAAGGGACGCTGCCTGGGGCTGATTTCCCGCCTGTTGCCGGTAGGCTTCTACTACAAGGCGTTCCACACCAAGGCGCTTTTTCCGCTCTGGGAAAAATTGTTTCGCTTCACGACCGGGCTGGGCGAGGTGGATTTTTCCACGCCCCACGCAAGAACGCCCAAGACCTACGATTTCTGCGACGTGCTGGTGATTGGCGCGGGGCCGTCGGGACTCTCCGCCGCCCTTTCCGCCGCCCGGCAGGGCGCGGATGTGGCGCTGGTCGATGAAAACGCCCGTCCGGGCGGCAGCGCCGTCTATCAACGCGGCGGCGACCCCAAGACGCTGGAGGCGCTCACCGCCCTGCTCGCGCGGGTGACGGAACATCCGAAAATCCGCCTTTTTTCCGGCGCTTATGCCGCGGGGTATTACAAGGATCACTGGGCGCCGATCATCGAGGAAAAGCGGATGGTGAAGATGCGCGCGGGCAGCGTGGTGATCGCCAGCGGCGCCATCGAGCAGAGCGCCGTGTTCCGCAACAACGATCTGCCCGGCGTGATGCTGGCCTCGGCCTGCCAGCGGCTCATCTACCGGCATGGCGTCTGCCCGGTGAAGAACCCGCTCCTGCTGGTCGCCAACCAGGAAGGCTATCGCGCCGCGCTGGACGTGCTCGCGCAGGGTCTTTCCGTGGCGGCCATCGTGGATCTGCGCCCGGAAAACGAAGCGCGGGGCGTCCAGCCGCTCGCGGAAAAACTCAGGACGGCGGGCGTTCCGTTCTTTTGGGAACACACGGTCGTCGAAGCCCTGCCCGGCGCGAACAGCAGCGTCCAGGCCGCGCGCATCGCCCCGTTTTCGCCGCTTTCCGGCCCCGCGGGAGAAGCCGATTTTGCCAGGGTCGAGGAAATCGCCTGCGACGGCATCCTGATGAGCGTGGGCTGGGCGGGCGCGGCGCATCTGCTCTATCAGGCCGGAACCCAAATGCGCTATGCCCCGGCAATCGAACAGTTCGTGCCCGCCGAACTGCCGGAGGGCGTGCATGCCTGCGGCAAGGTGAACGGCGTTTACGGTGAAGCCGCCCGTCTGCTCGATGGCGAAAGGGCGGGCAGCGCCGCCGCCGCGCACGCCGGATTCGGGGAAGCCAGAAGCGTCGAGATTCCGCCGGAAGCCGCGTCGCCTTCCCATCCCTGGCCCATCGTCCGCCACCCCAACGGCAAGAACTTCGTCGATTTCGATGAGGACGTGCAGTTCCAGGACATTGCCAACGCCATTCAGGAAGGCTTCGACAATATCGAATTGCTGAAACGCTATTCCACTTCCGGCATGGGGCCGAGCCAGGGCAAGCATTCCAACATGAACCTGCTGCGCATCCTGGCGCGGCTCACCCATAAAAGCCCGGAAGTGGTCGGCACGACCACCGCGCGTCCGCCCTATCATCCGGTTCCCATGGCGATCCTGGCCGGACGCGGCTTTCATCCGCAACGACATACGCCGATTCACGGTCGGCACGCGAAGGCGGGCGCGGTGTGGCGCGAGGCGGCGCTCTGGCAGCGTCCCGAATACTACCGGGTGGCGGGCAAGGAAAGGGAAGACTGCATCCGCGACGAAGCCCTCGCCGTGCGGCAGGGCGTCGGCATCATCGACGTGGGCACCCTGGGCAAGCTGGAAATATGGGGGCCGCAGGCGGCGGAATTCCTGGAGCGGGTCTATACCGCCCGATACGCCAATCTCAAGGTCGGCGCGAGCCGCTATGCCCTGATGTGCGATGAAGCGGGCGTCATCATCGACGACGGCGTTGTCGCGCGGCTTGCGGAAGAGCACTTCTATTTCACCACGACCACCTCCGGCGCGACGAGCGTCTACCGCGAATTCTCCCGTCTCCTGACCGAATGGAAGATGGCGGCGACCCTGGTCAATCACACCGGCGCGTACGCCGCGCTCAATCTTGCCGGTCCCAATTCCCGCGCGGTATTGCAAAAGCTCACGACCCTCGATCTGTCCGGCGCGGCCTTTCCCTATCTGGCGGCGCGCGAGGGAACGGTGGCGGACATTCCGGCGCGTCTGTTGCGGGTGGGCTTTGTCGGGGAATGGGGCTATGAAATCCATGTGCCCGCCCGGTATGGCGGCGCGTTGTGGGACGCCCTGCTGGAAGCGGGCGGGGACAAGGGGATTCGTCCCTTCGGCGTGGAAGCGCAGCGCCTGCTGCGTCTGGAAAAAGGCCACATCATCATCGGTCAGGACAGCGACGGCCTGACCACGCCGCTGGAACTGGGCATGGACTGGGCGCTCAAGATGGACAAGCCCTTTTTCGTCGGGCAAAGAAGCCTCGCCATCCAGGCGAAAAAACCGCTCCGGCAAGCCCTGGTCGGCTTCACCCTGCCGGAAGACTTCAGCGGTGAAGCGCCCCAGGAATGCCAACTCGTCATCGCGGAGGGCGAGATTGCCGGACGGGTGACTTCGGTGGCTTTCAGTCCGGTTCTGCGGCGTTTCATCGGCCTTGCCTTCGCGCGTTCGGGAGAAAACCAGCCCGGCGCGAAACTTTCCATCCGCCTTTCCAGTGGCCGGGAAATCGCCGCCGACATTGCGACGACGCCCTTCCACGACCCTGAAAACGCGAAACAAAAGGAGAAAGCGTGATGCCCGATCTGACCACTCTGGCGGAGAACCCGATCACCCTGCCCGGAAGGAATTTTTCCGGGATCAGCCTCTGGAATGTTTCCGAAACCTCGCGCTACGGCTGCAAGGGCGCCAACGCCGCCGCCTGGCTGGGCGGGCTGGGATTTCCCATTCCCGACGCGCCCAATCGCTGGCGCGTTCTATCCGAAGGCGGCCTCATCGCCCGGCTGGGACGCAGCGAATTCCTGCTGGAAGCGCCAGGCGCGACACTCCCAGCGCCGCCGGCGGGCGTCGCGCCGGTGCTGCGTCAGGACGCCGCCATCGTCCTGGGCGGAGAGAAGGCGCTCACGCTCCTGAAACAGGTCTGCAACGTGAATTTTGCCGCCGCGACCATCCACGACGCGGTCACGACCACGGCTGGCCCGGTCGTCCTGACCAGCATGGCGGGCGTGAGCGTCACCGTCATCCTGAAAATGGCGGATGCAAACGACGTGGCCGTCCGCCAGGGCGCGCCGGAAGGTCTCCATTACCACCTGCTCTATGACGGCGCCTACGGCGATTACCTCTGGAAAACGCTGCACGATGTCGCGGCCGACCTTTGATTCGCCCCCACTTTTTTCAAAAACCGGAGAAACAAGAATGAGTCCAGAAGAAGCCAAGACATTCCTGAGGGAAAATCATGTCAAATATGTTTTCGCGCAATTCGTGGATATCCACGGCGCGCCCAAGGTCAAGGTGGTGCCCGCCGACCATTTCGACGACATCATCACCAGCGGCGCGGGTTTTGCGGGCGGCGCGGTGTGGGGGCTTGGGCTGGAACCCGCCAGTCCCAAGGACTACATGGCGGTGGGCGATCCCGGCACCCTGACGCTGGTGCCCTGGCAGCCGGGTTACGCGCGCATTGTCTGCGACGGACACATCGGCAAGAAGCCGTGGATATACGATTCGCGCGTGGTGCTGAAAAAGCAGATAGCCCGCTTGAAGGCGCGCGGGATGCGTTTCTATACCGGGCTGGAGCCGGAATTCTCGCTCCTCAAGAAAAGCGAGCGCGGCGAGATCGCGCCTTGCGACGACAGCGACGTGCTGCGCAAGCCCTGCTACGACTACAAGGGACTTTCGCGCTCGCGCGAGTTTCTCGAACGGCTCACGGACAGCGTGAAGGTGGTCGGGCTGGACGTCTACCAGATCGACCACGAGGACGCCAACGGACAGTTCGAAATCAACTACGCCTTCGCGGAAGCCCTGGTTTCCTGCGACAACTTCATCTTCTTCAAGATGGCGGCCTCCGAAATCGCGCACGGCATGGGGCTGATCTGTTCCTTCATGCCCAAGCCCTTCGCCAATCGTCCCGGCAACGGCATGCACATGCACATGTCCCTGGGCGACGGCGAGAAAAACCTGTTCGAGGACAAAAGCGACCCGCGCGGCCTGCAACTGTCGCCGCTGGCCTATAAATTCCTGGGCGGCATCCTGAAACACGCGCCCGCCCTGGCGGCCATTTGCGCGCCGACGGTGAATTCCTACAAGCGCCTGGTGGTGGGGCAGTCGCTCACCGGCGCGACCTGGGCGCCCGCCTACATCAGCTATGGCGACAACAACCGCTCGACGATGGTGCGCATTCCCGGCGGACGTCTGGAAATGCGCATGCCGGACGGCGCCTGCAATCCCTATCTGGCGACCGCCGCCATTATCGCGGCGGGACTGGACGGCATCGACCGGGAACTCAACCCCGGCGAGCCGCGCAACAACAATCTCTACGACCTTTCCCCCGCCGAACTCAAGGCGGCGGGCATCGGCACCCTGCCGCAAAGCCTGCACGAAGCCCTGTTCGCGCTGGAACGCGACCACGTGCTCTGCGAATCGCTGGGGCCGGTGGCCGAGGAATTCTTGAAGCTCAAGAACATGGAATATGTGGAATACATGCGCCATGTCTCGGATTGGGAAGTGGAACGCTATCTTGAGTTCTTCTGAAAAAGGGAGCGAGCAAGTGGAGAAAAACCAGTGTGCTCAACCTCGTCATTGCGAGGAGCGTAGCGACGTGGCAATCCAGGCGGCGGTTCCGTTTTCTGGAACGGCAAAGCAACGGAAAGACCGTCTGGATTGCCACGGGTGCTCACGCCCTCGCTTTTGACGAGGTTGAAAGTGAGCGCATGGGTTTTGCCTCCGCTTTTGATTGCGCCCCTGAAAAACCTGAAATTGCCTGAAAGGAGAAAAACATGTGTGGAATTGTGGGCTTGTTGGTGAAAAAACCCGCCCTGCGCGAGCGTCTGGGCGAAATGATGGTGCCCATGCTGATCGGCATGACCGAACGCGGCCCGGATTCAGCGGGCTTGGCGGTATTCGGCGCGCCAGTGGGGGAACATGAGCGCAAGATCAGCCTTTATTCCGGCCTGATGGCCGACGGCGCGCGTTTCAACTGGCAGGACATGGCGCGCGAACTGGGCGCGCGTCTGGGCGTCGCCGCCAGGGTGGCCGCTTCCGGCAACCACGCCATCCTGACCACGGCCATTGACGCGGAAACCGTCAAACGCTGGCTCGCGGAACAATATCCCGGTCTCTTCATCCTCTCCACAGGGAAAAGCATCGACCTCTACAAGGACATCGGCACCCCCGCCGAGGTGGCGAACCGTTACGGCTTCGACAAACTCAAGGGGACGCATCTGGTCGGCCACACCCGCATGGCGACCGAATCCGCCGTCACGCCCGACCGGGCGCATCCCTTCACGGCGGGCGAGGATTTCTGTCTCGTGCATAACGGTTCGCTCTCCAACCCCTATGGCATCCGCCGCAAACTGGAGCCGCGCGGCATCCATTTCGAGACCGACAACGACACCGAAGCCGCCTGTCGCTTCCTCGAATGGCGGCTGCGCGAGGGCGACACGCTGGAGGACGCCCTGAAAAAAGGCTTCGAGGAACTCGACGGTTTTTATACCTTCCTGATGGGAACCGGGGACGCCCTGGCGCTGATCCGCGACCCCTTCGCCTGCAAGCCGGCGGTGGTGGCGGAAACCGATGATTATGTCGCCATCGCCTCCGAATTCCGTTCGCTCGCGCACCTGCCGGACATCGAAAATGCCCATGTCTTTGAACCCGCGCCAGAGGAGATGTACGTATGGAAAATCTGACCTTCAACCTTTCGGAGACGCCCGTCAGCGCGCTGAACCGCTATCTGCACCACGAAGCGCCCAAGGGCGCGGCGCGAAAGATCCTCGTCACGCATCCCGACGGCGCGCACAACATCGCGGTCGGGCTGGATTGTCCGGTGGAAGTGGAAATCCAGGGACACGCGGGCTATTACGCGGGCGGCATGAACAAGCACGGCAAGGTCGTCATCAAGGGCAGCGCCGGAACCGGCGTCGGCGAAAACATGATGAGCGGCGTGGTGCATGTGCGGGGCTTTGCTTCCAACGGCGCGGGCGCTTCCGCGCATGGCGGGCTGCTCATCATCGACGGCGACGCCGGATTGCGCTGCGGCATCTCGCTCAAGGGCGGCGACATCGTGGTCGGCGGCTCGGTGGGCAGCTTTTCCGCCTTCATGGCGCAGGCCGGACGCATGGTGATCTGCGGCGACGCCGGGGACGCCCTGGGCGATTCGCTCTACGAGGCCGTGCTCTACGTGAAGGGCAACATCAAGTCGCTGGGCGCGGACGCGCGCATCGAACCCCTGACCGAGGCCGACATCGCCGCCATCGCCCACCTGTTGCAACAGGCGGGGCTGGATCACGACCCAAAAGACTTCAAGCGAGTCGCCTCCAAACGGGAGCTGTACCACTGGAACGCCGATGCCAACCAGGAATACTAGGCGATGTCAAAAAGTAAAACCCCACTTTTTGCCAGTTCAGTCAGCAGGAAAGGACAGGCAAAGCCTGCCCTTTCCTGGAGCAAAGGCAACGAAACCCCAAGGCCGGACTGGTTTTCCGTTGGGTTTTCCGGTTTGAAGACGAAGCTTTGCCTTCAAACCCAAATCTACCCGGCGAAAAGTAGGTTTTTACTTTTCGCCACACATTGAAGAGGAGCCAAGTGATGGAAGAAAAAAGCAGACATCTGACCCTGGAAGAATCCTACGGGTACGACCGCAAGACCCTGGAGTACATCCGCAAGGCCGCCGCGCATGGCCTCTATGAAATTCGCGGCATGGGCGCGAAAAGAAAGCTGCCCAATTTCGACGATCTGGTGTTCCTTGGGGCCTCCATGTCCCGCTACGCGCTGGAAGGCTATCGGGAAAAGTGCGTCACCAGGACCCTTTTGGGAACGCGCTTCGCCAAGAAACCCGTCGAACTGGAAATTCCCATCACCATTGCCGGAATGAGTTTCGGCGCGCTTTCCGCCAACGTGAAGGAAGCCCTGGGACGCGCCGCCACGGAAGTCGGCACGTCTACCACCACCGGCGACGGCGGCATGACGCCGGAAGAGCGGCAATCTTCCAAGACGCTGGTCTACCAATGCCTGCCCAGCCGCTATGGCTTCAATCCCGACGACGTGCGCCGCGCCAACGCCATCGAAGTGGTCATCGGCCAGGGCGCGAAACCCGGCGGCGGCGGCATGCTGCTGGGACAGAAGGTCTCCGAGCGCGTCGCCGGAATGCGCACCCTGCCCGCCGGCGTCGACCAGCGTTCCGCCTGCCGTCACCCGGACTGGACGGGGCCGGACGATCTCGCCATCAAGATTCAGGAACTGCGGGAAATGACCGATTGGGAAAAACCCATCTACGTCAAGGTGGGCGCGACCCGCACCTTCAACGACGTGAAACTCGCGGTGCATTCGGGCGCGGATGTGGTGGTGGTCGACGGCATGCAGGGCGGCACCGCCGCGACGCAGACCTGTTTCATCGAACACATCGGCATCCCGACGCTGGCGGCGCTCCGGCAGGCGGTGGAGGCGCTGGAAGAACTCGACATGAAAGGCAAGGTGCAGCTCATCATCTCCGGCGGCATCCGCAGCGGCCCGGATGTCGCCAAGGCGCTGGCAATGGGCGCGGACGCCGTGGCCATCGGTCAGGGCGTGATGATCGCCCTGGGCTGCAACGGCGAATCCTACAGCCAGAAAGGCCAGCACATCTCCGCCCTCTCCGACTACCAGGCGCTGGGCACGCTGCCGGGCTATTGCCACCACTGCCACACCGGCCAATGCCCGGTCGGCATCACCACCCAGGACGAAATCCTCGAACAACGCCTGGAACCCGCCATCGGCGCCAAGCACCTGAAAAACTACCTGAAGACGCTGAACATGGAACTCACCACCATCGCCCGCGCCTGCGGCAAACAGAACGTGCACCACCTGGAAAAGGAAGACCTGGTGGCGCTCACCCTGGAAGCGGCGGCAATGGCCGACGTGCCGCTGGCGGGCACCCACTGGATTCCGGGAAAGACAAGCGGTTCTTGAAAAGAATGCGCGTCAAAAAGTAAAACCCCTGCATCCTTGCGCGGTTGCCCGCAGGAGTCAGGGGCTGAAGACGGCGATGGATTCGGTGTGGGCGGTGTGCGGAAACATGTTGATGACGCCCGCCGAAAGAAAGCGGTAGGACTTCTGGTTGACCAGGATGGCGGCGTCGCGCGCCAAGGTGGCGGGGTTACAGGAAACATAGACGATACGGGCCGGAGCGTCTTCTTCCCGGGCGGCGGGCAGGGACTTGATGACTTCCAACGCGCCCTCGCGGGGCGGGTCTATCAGATATTTGTCGATGCGTCCTGGCGCGCGCAGGAATTCTGGCGTTGCGGCAAAGAGGTTGGCGACGGCAAAGCGGACGCGCCGCGCGAGACCATTGTGCTCGGCGGCGCTGCGCGCACGTTCGATCAGTCGGGCGTTGCCTTCCACGCCGATGACCTGCGCGCCTCTGCGGGCGATAGGCAGGCTGAAGTTGCCCAGTCCGCAGAACAGATCGGCTGCCGTCTCGCCGGGACGCGGGTCGAGCAGCGTCAGGGCGCGGCGAATCAGGACGCGGTTGATGTCGTGATTGACCTGGGTAAAATCGCTGGGCTGGAACGGCATCTGTAAATCGAATTCCGGCAGACGGTAATCCAGTTCCGTTCCCGGCAGGGGATGAAAACGAAAGATGCTGTCCGGCCCGCCGGGTTGCAGGTAGAGCGTGATTCGATGCTGGTCGGCAAAGGCGCGCAACAGCGCCTTGTCCGCCGCCGTCGGTGGTTCCAGAATCCGCAGCGCCAGCGCCAGGCAATGTTCGCCTATGGCGACTTCCACTTGCGGCAGACGTTCGCGGAGGGAAAGCTGTTCGATCAGTTCGCGCAGGGGTAAAAGCAGGGCGGAGGCGGCGGGGTGCAGGATGGGACATGTCCGAATGTCGGCGATATAGCTGCTGCGCCGTTCGTGAAAGCCCACCAGCACTACGCCTTTTTTATGCACACTGCGTACGCCCAGACGCGCCTTGCGGCGATAGCCCCAGGCGGGTCCATGAATGGGCGGCAACAGTTCCTCTGGCCGGGTGCGCCCGATATGCCAGAGACTGTCTTCCAATACCCGCTGTTTGACGGCAACCTGTGCGGAACATTCCAGGTGTTGCATGGCGCAGCCGCCACAGATGCCAAAATGCGGACAGCGCGGCGTCACTCTGGCAAAGACGGGGTGAATGACGCGCACAAGATGCGCTTGCTCGTAACTGGATTTCTTGCGATAGCTCGCGTATTCCACGGTCTCGCCAGGCAAGGCGTCGTCGATGAAAATAGCTTTGCCGTTTTCGCGAGCAATGCCCCTAGCCTGTGCGTCCAACGCTTCAATCACGCCAATTGGCATGGATGATCCTCAAAAAAATCTGCAATTCTATCAATGTCTTCGGTAAACTAGCGCACATGACGTACACTATTCACGAATCCTGGAACGAGCTGCAAGCCAATTTCGAGCAGATATTGGCGCGGGCGGAACGCGACCTCTGCATTTTCGACGACGACCTGACGCGCTTGGGCTTGCGGCAAGCGGGATGTTTTGGGCTTTTGCAAGATTTCCTGCGGAAGAATCCGCAGGCAACCGCGCGGATTGTCCTGCGGCACACGGATCGATTGCATCAGGATCATCCGCGTCTGGTGCGTCTTATCGCCCATCAATCGCACCGCGTCGAAGTGTGCAGGGTTTCCAGCGCCCTGCAAACCCTGCGGGACACCATCGTCATTGCGGATCGCCAGCATGTCCTGACGCTCTTTGAGCAGACGCATCCACGCTTTGCGTTCATCCTAGACGATCCGGCAGAGTGCATGCCGTATGTGCAGCGGTTTTCCGAAATCTGGGAAGTGCCGGGCACGCCATTTGCGCCGACGACGCTGGGATTGTATTGAGGGAATGTTTTAAAACTGTAGTGTATGCCACAGTTTTACATTTTCATAGGCAATCTTTTCGCTGTTGCGGTGCAACATTTGAAAATACTTGCTACAATCGCCCGTCAACCAGACCCCTTCTGGTTAAAGGTTTTGTTCAGTCACCATTTAAAGGATCAAACATGAAACAATCTCTCCTTGTTGCCGCCTTGCTCGCGCTGGCCGTTTCCGCCTGTGGCGACGCCCAGCAGACTACCCCTCCTGCTGAAACGCCCGCCACTGTCGAGCCTGCCGCCGCGCCCGCCGAAACTGCGCCCGCTGAAGCCGCGCCTGCTGAAGCCGCGCCTGCTGAAGCGGTGCCCGCCGAAGCCGTTACGGACGCCGCCGCCGCGCCCACTGAAGGCGAAGCGCCTGCCGACGCCGCGCCCGACGCCGAAGCTCCGGCGACCGAAACGCCTGCCGCTCAGTAATTCCGGCAATGTCGGCAAAAAGCAGGGGTCATCCCTGCTTTTTTCACGGGCGCGCGCGCTGATGTGCCACCCATAAAAAAGCGCCGTGTCATCGGCGCTTTTTTGCGGTGCGGGATGATTTTCAGTCGTCGCTCATGAACTGCATGGCAAAGCGCAACACATACCAGAGCATCAGGGCAACAGAAGCGAAGAGATGCAGCGCCGCGCCCGCGGGACGGTCGAGCGGGTAATGCCGCAGGATGGCGGAGGTGTCATACAGAATGCAGCCTCCCGCAAACAGGATCATCACCGCCGAAAACCAGATGCCCAGGCTAAAGCCGAAAACGATGCTGGTCACAATCGCGCCCAGGGCAATCAGGCCGCCAATGCGCAACATGCCGCCCAGGAAGGAAAAATCCTTCTTGCTGCTGATGGCGGTCCAAGTCAATCCGCCGATGAGGAGTGCGGTGGCGAACACCGCGACTGGAATCACGCCCGGCATATGCGCGGCGAGGGCAAAGAGCGGCGAGAAAATGACGGCTTCCGCAATGACGTAAAGCCCCAGACCTGCCGTCTGGGCCATGTTGTCACGCGCCTTGTCGGCAATGGAAGAGGCCAGCCAGCCCACAACCGCGAAACCGCCGAGAAAGAGCAGCCAAACATATTGCGATGCGGCAATGACCTTCAGCATCGCATTGCCAAAGCCGCTGAAATACAACACGAAGGAAAGCAGGGCAAAGGCCAGAATGGCCCCGCTCAGATACGCGTAGGTTTTGACGACAAAGCGGGAACGGGTGACGCTGCCCGCTTCTTGTGCCACGCCTGCGGATGACAGAAATTCATTCATGATGGGAAATCCTCGTTGGGTTCAGGAAAAACGGCGTCATCCAGAAGTCTTCCGGATGACGACACGGGGTAAAACATACCATATTCCAGGCGCTGGGAAAACAAGAAATCCCACGGAGAAGACGCGCCCTGACCGTCACTGTCAAGGCAGACTGTACAGGTATGCGGCGACGGCTTCGATGTCGGCGTCTTTCAGGGGCGCAGTGGCGCTGGTCATTTGCGGCTCCTGCCGCTCGCCGGTCCTGTCGCGATAGCGGGTGATGGCGCGAACCAGATAGTCCATATGCTGGCTGGCGGTGCGCGGAATCACCTCGTTGCCGCGCGCCTTGTCGCCGTGACAGCGCTGGCAAAGTCTAGTGTAGACCTGCTTGCCTTTCGCGGCCAATGCGGCGTTGGGGGCGCCGGGTTTTGGGTTCTGGCTGGCGTAATAGAGGGAAATGTTGATTTTTTCCTCCTCGCTCAGCAGGGAAATGACGCCTTGCATGAACTCGTCCTTGCGCTGTCCCTTGCCGAACTTGCGAGTCTGTTCCAACACATAGTCGGCGTTTTGTCCGGCCAGATTGGGAACATCCGGCTGCTTGCTCACGCCGTTCTTGCCGTGACAGTTGACGCAGAAGGTCGAGGCTTTGCGGCCTTCTTCCTGCGCGATCTTCAGGGCTTGCGGATTGCGCAGGACGGCTTGCAGTTGCGCGTCAACCGCCTGCGCCGGGACGCAGAAGAATCCTGCGCACAGAATTCCCAAGATGCATGGCATGTGTTTACTGTTTTGCATTCATTTTCTCCTTTCCTTTTATTCTACCGTACTTAACGGACGAATGAAGTGCTCGCGATAATATTTTAATTCGTCGATGGATTCATAAATATCCGCCAACGCTTCATGCGCGCCGCGTTTCTGGAATCCCTTGAGCAACGCCGGCGCCCAGCGTTTGCATAATTCCTTCAGGGTGCTCACGTCCAGGTTGCGATAATGAAACCACTTCTCCAGTTTGGGCATGTGGCGCGCCATGAAACGGCGATCCTGGCAGATGCTGTTGCCGCACATGGGGGAGGTTGAAGCGGACGCAAACGACTGTACGAAGACGCAGGCTTCGGCTTCCGCCTTCGCTTCATCGAAGCGGGAGGCGCGCACCCGTTCAATCAGCCCGGAGCGGGCATGGGTCTTCTGGTTCCATTCGTCCATGCCTTTCAGGATGGCTTCCGGCTGGCGGATAGCCCAGACCGGCGATTCGGCAAGCACCTCAAGGTTGGAATCCGTGACCACGATGGCCAATTCGATGATGCGATCCGAATCGGGATTCAGTCCCGTCATTTCCATGTCCAGCCAGATGAGGTTTGTTGCGTCACGTGCCATATAATTGAATCGCGCAGAATTTGAAGACGCTATTGTGGCATAGCTTTACAGGAAACTCTTGCTTCTTTTGCCAGAAATCATCAGGAATCGAAAATCGTGAGCGAACTCTTCCGGGATGTGCTGATCGCTGTCCTGCTGTCTTACATCCTGCTGCGCATCGTGCTCCTGACGCGGCAGGCGCGTTGCGTTGCCGCCCATCGCGACGCCGTGCCCGCCGCCTTTGCCGAACGCATCACGCTTGCCGCGCACCAGCGGGCGGCGGATTATGCGCGGGGGAAAATTCCTTTGGAATACGTAGCGCTGGGCGTGGAGGTTGGCTATTTCCTGGCGCTCACCTGGGGCGGAGGTTTGCAGGCATTGCACGTTTTCTGGTTGGCGCACAGCACGCACGCGCTGGTCTACGGTACTGGCCTGATCGCCAGCGTAGCCGCCCTTTCCGGTCTGCTGGACATCCCGCTGAATCTCTACCGGCAGTTTCGCCTGGAATCCCGCTTTGGCTTCAACCGCATGACGCCCGCCCTGTTTTTCCTCGATCTTCTGAAACAGATTCTGCTGTTCGTCCTGCTGGGACTGCCGTTTCTGGCGGCGGTGCTCTGGCTGATGCAGGCCATGGGCGAATACTGGTGGTTTTACGTCTGGCTGGCGTGGATGAGCTTCAATCTGTTGATGTTCTTTGCGTATCCATTGTGGATTGCGCCGCTGTTCAACAAATTCACGCCGCTTGCCGACGGCGAGGTGAAAACGCGGGTGCAGGCGCTGCTGCAACGGGGAAATTTCGGCAAGCGCGAACTCTTCGTCATGGACGGATCCCGCCGCTCCAGCCACGGCAACGCCTATTTCACCGGATTCGGCAAGGCGCGACGCATCGTGTTCTTCGATACCCTGCTGGAGCGCCTCACTCCGCCGCAGGTGGAGGCGGTGCTGGCGCATGAGCTGGGACATTTCCACCATCGCCACCTCATTCGGCGGATTGCCCTCGTTTTCATTTTCTCGCTGGGTTTTCTCGTCCTGCTCGGGCAACTGCTTTTCGCGCCCTGGTTCTTTCAGGGACTGGGCGTGGATGCGGCGCAAAGCGGCAATGCGGCGCTGGCGCTGGTGTTGTTCAGTCTGATCATGCCCTTGTTTGCCATTTTGCTTGGCCCGGCGGTCCATCATCTTTCCCGCCGCGATGAATTCCAGGCCGACGCCTACGCCGCGCGCGCGAGTTCAGCGGACGCGCTGATCGCCGCCCTGATCCGGCTCTATGAGGACAATGCCGCGACGCTCACGCCCGATCCGCTCTACTCGTGCTTCTATGATTCGCATCCGCCCGCGATAGTCCGCATCACAAGGCTGATGGCGCTCGCCACCGCCAATCCCGCGCCGCCCGACGCTTGAACGCTCCGTCTTCGCTCCTCGCCGGTCTCATTGTCGCCGCCCACGGACGCCAGTATCGCGTCCGGCTCGCCAGCGGAGAAGAATGGCTTTGTTATCCCAGAGGCAAGAAAAGCGAGCTTGTCTGCGGCGATTGCGTGCGGGTTCGCGGCGGTCAAAGCGGGCTGGGCGTCATCGAACGGGCGGAAGCGCGCAGTACCCTGCTGTACCGCTCCGACGCCCTGCGCGAGAAACTGATCGCCGCCAATGTCGATCAACTCATTTTGGTGGCCGCCACGGAACCCGCCTTTTCCACGGCGTTGCTCAATCGCTGCCTGATCGCGGCAGAAGCCGCGGGCATTTCTTCGCTCATCGTGTTGAACAAGAGCGACATAAGCAATAAGTTGCCGATGGCGCGGCAACGCCTGGCTTTGCTGACGCGCCTGGGCTATCCGCTCCTGGAACTTTCCGCAACCCGCGACGTCCGCAGTCTCCTCCCGTATCTGGAAGGCAAGACCAGTGTGCTGGTCGGACAATCCGGCATGGGCAAATCCACGCTGATCAACGCCCTGATTCCCGGCGTGCGCGCCGCCACGCAAGAAATTTCCGCCGCGCTTGCCTCCGGCAAGCACACCACCACCCATGCCCAGTTGTATTTCCTGAATCCAGAAAGCCGTCTCATGGATTCCCCCGGTCTGCAGGAGTTCGGCTTGCGACACCTGGATTTTGCCGCGCTCGAGCATGCCTTTCCGGAATTCGCGCTCCATCTGGGCAATTGCCGCTTTCGCGACTGCCGCCACCAGCGGGAGCCTGGCTGCGCCCTGCAAGCGGCGGCAGAGAGCGGACAAATCGAGACGGAACGTTTGCGGCTGTTTCAAACCCTGGCGCAGGAAGCGCGCGGCAAAGAATAAAACCTTGCCGACCTGGGATTGGGTTGCGTTGCCTTTACTCCAAAAGAGGGTGGGCTTCGCTTTCCCGGAAGATTTCCCGCGCGCGGCACAGGTCTTCCCATGTCTTGGCTTTTTCCGGCAGATTGCGGAGCAGATAGGCGGGGTGATAGGTGACGACCACGGGGATTGCGCCGAAGGACAACGGCTTTTTGCGCAAGGCGGAAAGGCTGCGATCATCCTTGAGCACGCTATGCACGGAGGATTTTCCCAAGAGCACGATGAGCTTGGGCGCAACCAGCGCAATCTGGCGCAGCAGGAAGGGACGGCAGGCCGCCATTTCCTCGGCGGAGGGCGTGCGGTTGCCTTCCGGCCGGCATTTGACGGCGTTGGCGATATAGACGTTGTGGTCACGCCGCAGGCCGATGGCGGCGAGCATGTTGTCCAATAGTTTCCCCGCCTGTCCAACGAAGGGTTCGCCTTTGGCGTCTTCTTCCGCGCCTGGGCCTTCCCCCACGAACAGCCAGTCCGCCGTCCGGTCGCCAATGCCAGGCACGGCCTGTCGCCGCCGCGCGCACAGGCCGCAGGCGTGACATTCCTGGATGGCTTCTGTCAGCGCCGCCCAGTCCAGTGTGGCGATCGTCTCCGCCCGCCTGTCGCTGGCAGTGCCGGACAAGGCAGATTTGGCCGCGCTGTCGAGGATACCGGCTTTTGGCGCAGGCGATTCCGGCATGGACGGCTTTTCAGCGGGAACGGGCGGCTGCGGCTGTTCGCCGTGTTCAGGCGTACTCTGGCGCAATTGCCAGAGGGTATAGCCCATTTCCTGCAAGATGGCGGCTTGCTTGCGCATCTTTCACTCCTTCCAGTTATCCAGCCTGACGCAAAACACCAGCGCGTCCTCGCGGCCATTGTCGTTTGGATAGTAGTCCTTGCGCAGGCCGATTTCCTGAAAGCCGAAGGCGCCATACAGCGTGCGCGCGCTTTGGTTGGAGACGCGCGTTTCCAGATACATGCGCTGCATGCCCGCGGCGGCGGCGTCCCGCAAGGCGTGGCGCAGCAACTTTGCGCCCAGACCCTGCCGCTGCGCGGCGGGCGCAACCGCGAGGTTGAGCAGATGCGCCTCGTCCACGGCATGCATCGACAACGAAAAGCCCAGACACCGCGCGCCCCGCCACAACACCCAGGCGCGATGCCCTGCGTGGAGAGAATCGGCAAAATGCCGTTCCCGCCAGGGAAAATCCTGCGCGGCGGTTTCCAGCGCCACCACCTGCGGCAGATCGGGCAAGCGCATGGCGGTGATTTCCATCGGCAACCGCGAAGACGGAAACGAAGATGCGGCCACGCTCAATGCCCTCCTGCGGCAGCGCGTTCCGCCGTGGTGTATGCCACTTTATCGCGCACATAGCGCGGCAGCGCCAGCGCCGGGTCTCGTCCTTCGCCGCGCCGGAAGGCTTCTGCCGCCAGTTCGGCAAGGGGTTTGGCATGCGGCCGTATCTGCGGCATGCAATGACATCGACAAAAACGTTCAGCAAGTTGCGGATAGGCAAGGAACGCGTTGCCGGTCACCTGAACCGCCTCCGTTTCCGGCCAGTCGTCCGGCAAGGCAAGGTCTTTCGGCTTGAGGAGGCGGATTGCGCTCACCGCCTGTATCTCCAAGGGTTCTCGCATCCAGAACGCGCCTGTATAAACTTCGCCCATGCGCGCATCCAGAAGACTCAATACCTGTTTTCCGCCGGCGGCATATGCCATGCATTCGAGCGAGCCGATGGGCAGCACGGGCTTGTCGAGCGCCGCCGCCATGCCTTGGGCAATGCCGCAGGCGACGCGCAGTCCGGTAAACATGCCCGGCCCCATGTCGAAGGCAATGGCGTCCAGCGCGGCGAAACTGCTTTGCGCCGCCGCCAGAAGCCGCTGCGCCAGCGGCAGCAGGGTCTCGGAATGCGGCGCGTTCGCCGGGCAATTCGCCGTCAGCGTCTCGCCTTCCTGCCACAACGCGCAGGAGCCGGATTCCGTCGAGGTTTCCAGGGCAAGAATTCGCATCGAAAAACCAGTACAATCAAAAGCGCCATTCTAAGGGATGCGTCAAAAAGTAAAAAACCGCTTTTGCCGGACTGGTTTGGGTTTGAAGGCAAAGCAAGCTTCGCCTTCAAACCGTGAAACCCCAACGAAAAACCAGCGCGGTCTTGGAGTTTCGTTGCCTTTACTCCAAAAAAGGGTGAGCTTCGCTTGCCTTTTTTTGCTAACTGAACCGGCAAAAAGCAGGTTTTTGCTTTTTGCCGTACACAACCAACCGATGTTTGCCAACTCGCGTCCGGTCACCAGCATGCAGAATGCGCCGCGTCCCGATTTGCGGACGGTATTGGCGCGGCATCAGGACAGCGTCCTGCAAAAACCGATTGCGGCTTGCAATCATGCGGCGTTCCTGCAGGCGCTGGCGCTCTTGCGGGAATTTTCGCCGGACGCGCCGCTGGTGCTGGATGCCGGTTGCGGCGTGGGCTGGAGCACGGTGTTTTTGGCGCGCCAATATCCGGAATGCTTCGTCCTGGGCGTCGATCAATCCGCGCACCGGCTAGAACGCGATAGAACCCGGCTTGGCGTCATGCCGGAGAATCTGGCTTTTCTGCGCGCCGATCTGGTGGATTTCTGGCGGGAACTGGCTGAGTCCGGGATTCGGCTCCAGCGGCATTATCTGCTCTATCCCAACCCCTGGCCAAAACCCGCGCACCTGCGGCGGCGTTGGCACGCGCATCCGGTTTTCCCCGCGCTGCTGCGCCTGGGCGGCCTGTTGACGTGTCGCAGCAACTGGAAACCCTATATCGAGGAATTGTCGCTTTGTCTGCTCTGGTCGGGGTATGCGCCGTTAGTCGGGACCTGCGCGCCGGAAGACTCCCTCATCACCACGCCCTTCGAGCGCAAATACCACGCATCCGGCCAAACCTTGTGGTCGCTGTGTTGCGATCTCAATTCGAGGGAAGACGGCGCGTCATGACAGGATGCGTCAAAAAGCAGGTTTTTACTTTTTGACGCATCCTTGATCAGGCGGCGGAAAGCGCCTTGATTTGCGCGGAAAGGCGGCTTTTATGGCGAGCGGCCTTGTTCTTATGGATAATCTTTTTGTCGGCAATGCGGTCGATGACCGACATGGACTGAGAGAACACGCTTTGCGCGGCGGCCTTGTCGCCGCTTGCGACCGCCTGACGCACACGCTTGATGGCGGTACGCAAGGTGGAACGCAGACTGGTGTTATGGGCGCGCTGCTTGACCGTCTGACGGGCGCGCTTTCTGGCTTGTGCGCTGTTGGCCATGAAAAAATCCTGAATGTCTGGAGAAAAAGAGAGCGGCGATTCTATCGGCTTCGCGTGGCAACTGCAAGAAAAAATTGCGTTTTGTCTGTTAGAATCCCTGCCTTTCATCCGGGAGCATAGGACCATGACCGCTCAGATTCTCGATGGCAAGGTGCTGGCGCAGCGATTGCGCGCAGGGTTCAGGGAACAGTGCGGCGCTTTGGCCGTCCGGGGAGTTCGTCCCGGCTTGGCGGTGATTCTGGTGGGTGAGGACGCGGCCTCGAAGGTGTATGTGCACAACAAGGTCAAGGCTTGCGAGGACGTGGGACTGTATTCCGAAAAACTGGTCTATCCCGCGGATATCGCGCCCGCCGTGGTGCTGGACAAGATCGCCGAACTGAACGCCGACACCAAAGTGCATGGCATTCTGGTGCAGCTCCCCTTGCCCGCCCATTTCGATGAAGCCGCCGTGCTGGAAGCGATAGCGCCCAAAAAGGATGTGGATGGCTTTCATGCCGAAAATGTCGGCGCGCTGGCGCAGGGCAATCCGCGCTTTATCCCCTGCACTCCATATGGCGTGATGAAAATGTTCGAACAAAGCGAAATCGATCTCTCCGGCAAGGAAGCCGTGGTAATCGGGCGTTCCAACATCGTCGGCAAGCCGATGGCGCTACTGCTCATCAACGCGGGCGCGACGGTGACGGTGTGCAATTCGCGCACCCGGGAACTGAGGGCGCATACCCGCCGCGCCGATATTCTCATCGCCGCCGTCGGCAAACCGCGCTTCGTGACCGCCGACATGATCAAGCCTGGCGCGGTGGTCATCGACGTGGGCATCAACCGCCTGCCGGACGGCAAACTTTGTGGCGACGTGGATTTCGACGCGGCAAGGGAAATCGCCGGTCAGATTACGCCTGTGCCCGGCGGCGTCGGGCCGATGACCATCACCATGCTGCTGGCGAACACCATCGAGGCGGCGGAACGCGAGTCCGGGAAATGACGCGCAAGGTAGCCGTCGTCATGGGATCGGACAGCGATCTGTCTGTGGTTTCCGGCGCGATCAAGCAGTTGAAGGAATTCGGCATTCCTTTTGAAGCGCGCGTCATTTCGGCGCACCGCACTCCCGCGCAAGCGGAAGCATTTGCCCGCGGCGCGGAAGATGCCGGCTTTGGCGTCATCATCGCCGCGGCAGGCAAGGCGGCGCATCTGGGCGGCGTCATCGCCGCGTACACGACGCTGCCGGTCATTGGCCTGCCGATCAAATCCTCCACACTCGATGGTCTCGACAGTCTGCTTTCCGTCGTGCAGATGCCGCCGGGCATTCCCGTTGCCACCGTGGCCATCGACGGCGCACAAAACGCCGCCATCCTTGCCGCGCAGATCCTCGCGCTCTCCAACGCAGCGCTCGCAAGAACGCTCAAGGCGCACAAGACGGCGATGGCGGAAAAAGTGCTGGAAAAAGACAGGAAGCTGCAAGCGGAAGCGGAAAAACTGTAAGTCTGCCGTCATTTGCCGACAACCCAACGCAAAACCCTGTCCGGCCTTGGGGTTTCGTTGTTTTTCCTGAACGAAACCCGCCGCCCGCCAAGGCACTATTCCTTGATTTTCGGATCGTTGGCGGCGTTGCCTTTTTCCAGCATCCAGTTGATCTGCCATTGCTGGGCGATGGAAAGGATGTTGTTGACCACCCAGTAGAGCACCAGTCCGGCGGGGAAGAAGAAGAACATGACGCCGAAAACCAGCGGCATGATGAGCATCATCTTCGCCTGGATGGGATCCGGAGGCGTCGGATTCAGGCGCGTCTGGATGAACATGGAGGCCATCATGATGACGGGCAGCACATAGTAGGGATCGGCGGCGGAGAGGTCCTTGATCCAGAGTACCCATGGCGCGTCGCGCATTTCCACCGCGCCCAGAAGAACCCAGTACAGCGCGATGAATACGGGAATCTGCACCAGTATGGGCAGGCAGCCGCCCAGCGGATTGACTTTTTCCGTCTGGTAGAGCTTCATCATTTCCTGGTTCAGCCGCGCCTTGTCATCGGCGTGGCGTTCCTTCAACTGCATCAGCTTGGGCGTCAGCGTCCGCATTTTTGCCATGGATTTGTAGGAAGCGGCGGAAAGCGGATAGAACAGCAGTTTGATGAGGATGGTGAGCACGACAATCGACCAGCCCCAGTTGCCAATCAAGGTATTGATGAATTCCAGCGCCCAAAAAATTGGCGCGGCAATGATGTGCAGCCAGCCGTAGTCCACCACCAGTTCCAGTCCTGGCGCGACCTGTTTCAACGCCGCCTGTTCCTGCGGCCCAGCGAACAGCGGCATGCCGACGCGGCGCGTTTCGCCAGGAGCAACCGTCACGGCGGGAAGAATCACGCCCGCCCTGAAAAGATTGTTGTTGGCGTCGCCCAGCCGCTGCATGTAGAAATCGCGCAGGGTATCGCCCTGCGGCGCCCAGGCGCTGACAAAATAGTGTTGCACCATCGCCACCCAGCCGTTGTTCGCGGTTTGGGCGAACTTTGCCTTGTTTTCGGCGATCTCCTTGTAGGGCACCTTCTGGTATTTTTCGGCCTCGGTATACACCGCCACACCATAGAAGGTGGAAAGCATGAAGGAATCGCCTTCCGGCGCGACGTCATCGCGCTGCAACTGAAAGTAGGCTTCCGTCTGCACCGGCGCGGCACCGGTGTTCTCGATTTCCCAAGCGACATCGATCAGATAGGAATTGCGGTGAAACGTATACACCTTGACCGCGCGCACACCATTCACCTCCGGCGCGGCCAGGCGCACTTCCAGCGTGTCTTCGCCTTCCGCCAGCGCGCGCAAACCGGGGACTGGCGTCAGCAGGGTCTTGTGATTGGGCAGTCTGTCGCCGGTCAGTCCGCTCTGGGCGGCGTAACGGCGTTTTTCGTTGAAGAGGGTGAACCGCTGGCTCTTGTCTTCCTGCGCGCGGAAACGCTGCAATTCCAGCCACACCAGATCGCCGCCCAACGCGGAAATTTCCGCCCGGACAAGGTCGGTGTCGATGAAAATGCTTTCAGCAACCGGCGCATCCAGCGACACGGCAAGATCGGCGTTTTCGCGCACCTGCGCGGCGGCGGCCTGTTGCAAGGCGCTGCTTGGCTGCGGAATCTGCGTATCGGCTGACGCTGGCGTGGCGGCGAGCACACCGGGAACCCCTGCGGCATCGCTGGCGGTTGCTGGTGCCGCCGGCGGCGCGGATGGATTCTGTTCGCGTTGCCAAGCGTCCCAGAGCCTTACCAGGGAAAACACGAAAACGAACAGCAGCAGCAAACGTCGAATATCCATGAATACCACTTTCAAGAAATCAGGGAACGGGATCAAACCCGCCGGAGTTCCAGGGATGGCAGCGTCCCAACCGTTTGATGGCCAGCCAGCCGCCCCGCAAAACCCCGTATTTTTGCACGGCTTGCCGCGCGTATTCGGAACAGCCGGGATAAAAACGGCAGTTCTGCCCCAAAAACGGGCTGAGCGCGCGCTGGTAGGCGCGCAGAAGAAAAAGAACGAATCGGCGCATCAGACGGGTTTTCCTCCTTCTTGCGCCGCGTTGGCCCTAGTTTCGATCCTTGCCAGCAATTGCCGGATTTCCAGCGCCAGCGCCCGGCGCATGGGGCGATCCGGCTTTTGCATCTTGACGAAGAGGCGCAGCACCAGATCGCGGGCGGGCAATTGCGCGCGCGCCTGGCGGAAGGTTTCGCGCGCCAGGCGTTTGAGGCAGTTGCGCCCCGTCGCGCGGCGCATGAACTTCTTGCCCATGACCAGCCCCAGACGCGCGGACGCGCCAGAATCCGGCGGGCGGCATTCGCCATAATGCAGCAGGAAATGCGCGCCGCGCAACGCGCGGCGAAAAGCAAAAACGGAAGCATATGCATCCGTTTGGATCAGTCGATATTGGCGAGGAAAGGGATACGCGCCGGAAAGATCGAGCGGATGCGACGGCACGGAAGACTTGCCCATACGCCAGCAGCAACTCCGGCTCAAACGCCTAGCCGTTTGCGCCCCTTGGCGCGCCGATTGGCAATCACCCTGCGTCCGCCCTTGGTCCGCATGCGGACGAGAAAACCATGCGACCGCTTGCGGCGGACAACAGAGGGTTGATAGGTACGCTTCATCATTTTCTCCTTGGAACACCCGAAAAAAACATATAATTACACATTGAGAGAGGAAGTCTTGTCAAGCTCGACTGTTGCCCCAAGGCAATCGCATGAATGCCATTGGGTTTATATTGAATCATGTTATGGCAAGGAGTTGAGAGCGGAAGGAATCGGAGGAGGAGGCGATGAGCCTTGATGCCGCCTTTCCGTGGGGAGGAGTTGAGGCGGAAGAGGTTGAGGGTAAGTTGTTTGAGGACGGGACGGCGAGGTTATGAGCGGCATGCTTGGTTTTGCAGGCGAGGAATTGCCTGATGATGTAACGCACGAGGGCGCTCCATCGTACTGTTTTGGGCAACTGGGGCGCGGTTGTCGAAATGGAGCGGAGACCCTTGCGAACATTGGCGTTCATGGTTTTGATGCGAACACTTGCCGCATGGGTGAGCGTGAGCAGGAGCCGGCAGGTTGCAGCGCATCAGGCGCTTGACCCCGGCGCACTGGCGCAATTTGAAGAGGCAGGTCTGCTCCAGACCTTTCCGCGCCGCCATGACGCCTTCGCTGCCGAAGGCGCTGCCGCCGCGCGCCTTCCGTTCTTCTTCGCTTTCCCGTCCGCGCGCGCGGAGCGCCAGACGCGCGAGTCCGCCTACGACTTTCGCCGCCG